>JBNMGC010000113.1:0-1339 GCA_050873845.1 Alloprevotella sp. | reverse complement strand
TTCTATCTTATTAGCTGAAAAGCAACTTAGATAGATTGTAATACTTAATACCTTATACTTAATACTTTGCTTAATACCTTGTACTTAATACTTTGTACTTAATATTTTCTCACATATAGCATGCTCGTCCAATCCTACGATACGTCGCAGTTCACCCACAGCTCCGTGCTCCACAAAGTGGTCGGGAAGGCCGAGGCGAATCACCTCGGGATGGTAGCCATGATCGTCCATCCATTCGAGCACGGCTGAGCCCATACCGCCCATGCGAGCGCCATCTTCGATGGTGATGATGTGGCTGAATCGCTGACCTATTGCGGTGAGCATCTCTTCGTCGAGCGGCTTGAGGAAACGCAGGTCGTAATGTGCTACGCTCAATCCGGGCTTCTGCGCTTCGGCTTGGCGAATGGCTTCGGCTGCCGTAGTGCCTATCGGGCCGAGCGTGATGACAGCCACATCCGTGCCCTCCTTCATCACACGTCCCTTGCCCACTGGCACTTCCTCGAGCGGACAACGCCAGTCGACCATCGAACCGCGGCCACGGGGGTAACGGATCACGAAGGTCCCCTTGCCAGGAAGTTGCGCCGTGTACATCAGTCGGCGAAGTTCTGCCTCGTCGTAGGGCGAAGCTATGGTGAGATTGGGCACAGGGCGAAGGGCTGCAAGGTCGAAAGCACCATGATGCGTAGGCCCATCTTCGCCCACCAATCCGGCACGATCCAAGCATAGCACTACGGGCAGATTGAGCAGTGCGGCATCGTGAATCACATTGTCGTAAGCACGCTGTGCAAACGCCGAATAGATATTGCAAAAGGGTTGCAAGCCCTCCTTAGCCATACCAGCTGAGAAGGTCACGGCATGCCCCTCGGCTATGCCTACATCGAAGGCACGATCGGGCATGGCCTTCATCAGGATGTTCATGCTGCAGCCTGTGGGCATGGCGGGTGTTACGCCCACTATGCGATCGTTCTGCCGAGCAAGCTCGAGCAAGGTCTCGCCAAACACATCTTGAAACTTGGGCGGCTGCGGCTCTGATGGCTTTTCGACGATGCGTTCTCCGCTCTCTATGCAGAATTTGCCCGGTGCATGCCATATTGTGGCGTTCTCCATGGCGGGTTTATAGCCCATGCCTTTGTGAGTATGGATATGGAGGAGTTTGGGCCCCTTCATATCTTTTATCTCGTTGAGAATACGCACGAGCTCTATCACGTTGTGCCCATTCGTGGGGCCGAAGTAGCGGATATTGAGCCCTTCGAAGATGTTTTGCTGATTGGCCAAGAGCGACTTCACGGAGTTGTTGAAGCGCAGCACAGCTTGCCGACGACTCTCATTGAGCACACCC
>JBNMGC010000112.1:0-1661 GCA_050873845.1 Alloprevotella sp. | reverse complement strand
GCCTCGAGCCTCGCTTGCCTGGCCGAAGCGGGGACGCTTCGCCCCCACTGCCTATGAACTCACCCCTTATCCTCTCGCTGCGCCGACGCGAGACGCGTCGCCCACAGAACTTAATAAGAGAGTAAAAAAATTCTCCTCCCATGCGCTAACTTTTCTTAACCCACGCTCCATTTTTCTCTGTGCAAGCGAGTGCAGCCAAAGTGCAAGCAATGTGCAACCGAAGGAAGTATATTAACCCTATCATTATCAACGCATTCACTACGAAGAGTGACGGGTGAGGGGACATCTTAGTAAAAATGAGCTGTAATGCGCGCGCGAGGGACGCTTATGTACCGGTAGGAGAACTCAAGAAAATGTTACATTTCATTAAAACACAAAGAACGCTTTGAACGCGCGCGATTTTATTGTACTTTTGTACGAAATTAGCCCTAATAGGCCCCTTTCCAAACAAAACAGAAGAAATGAGCAAAAAGAAAAAGATACGTTCGGCAGGAAGATTTGCCACCATCACTACAGGTATTAGCACCACGCTCGTGCTTGTATTGTTAGGCTTGATAGTACTCTTTGTGAGCATCGGCAACAACTTTAGCCGACAGCTGCGTGAAGGGCTCTTCGTGGAGGTGATGCTCAACGATAGCATTTCGCAGACAGACCTCCTTGCCGTGCAGTCGCATTTGCGCCAAGCTCCATATGCTCGTGCCGTGAGCTACAAGTCGAAGGCACAGGGCATAGCCGAGATGAACGAGGCCCTTGGGGGCGACATGGGAGAATTTCAGGGTTCAAGTCCTATCCCCGCAGAGTTTGAGGTATATCTCAAGGCTGATTATGCCAACCTCGATAGCCTGAAGCACTACGAGGGCGATATGCAAAAGCTCAGTGGCGTGTCGGAAATCAACTATCCACGCGACACTATGGAAAAACTTGACCGTACGATTCCCTCGGTGAGCATCATCCTGCTCGTAGTGGCTGCCCTGCTGGCTGTGGTATCGTTTTCGCTCATCAACAATACCATCCGCATGAGCGTATATGCTCGCCGATATAGCATCCATACGATGAAGCTCGTGGGTGCCAGTTGGCGCTTTATCCGCCGCCCCTTCATCTGGCAAGCCCTGCGCATAGGTATCGTGGCTGCTGTGATAGCGGGCGGACTGCTCGGTGCTGCACTCTACTATCTGCGATTCGAAGCGGGCACGGGCAGTATCTACTTCAACCAGCTCGTCACACCCGAGGTGTGGATCTACACCATCGGCACCATCTTTGTCTGCGGCATCGTCTTGACGGTGTTCTGCGCCTTCTTCTCGGTGAATCGCCATCTGAGAAACAAGACGGTGTTCTGACGTTCGTAGGGCTTTCCTACATAGTTCTGTGGGCACTTACTTAGTTCTGTGGGCGACGCGTCTCGCGTCGGCATGAGAGTAGAAGAAGATCATGTTGTTGGAGCAGACAGGCAGCGCCGACGCGGGGACGCGTCGCCCCCCGTACTGGTTGCAAATGGGCTGAGTAGACTGGCTGAGTTAATGGCAGCGCCGACGCGAGACGCGTCGCCCACAGAACTAAGTAAGTGCCCACAGAACTATGTAGGAAAGCCCTACGAACGTCAGAACACCGTCTTGTTTCTCAGATGGCGATTCACCGAGAAGAAGGCGCAGAACACCGTCAAG
>JBNMGC010000111.1:0-1681 GCA_050873845.1 Alloprevotella sp. | reverse complement strand
GTTTGCCTACTATAAGGCAGCAGGTCGCCTACCTGCCAATAGCGACATCGAGGCGATGATAGCCGAGATGAAGCCATGGTATGACAACTATTGCTTTGCCAAGGGAGCGTTGGACACGCAAAGCCGCGTGTTCAACTGCGATATGGTGCTATACTATCTGCGCAACTATATGAGCAGTGGACATGGACCAGAGGAGATGATCGACCCCAATACGAAGACCGACTACAACAAGATGAAGAGGCTGCTTCAGCTTGACAAGCTTGACGGCGACCGCAAGGGCGTAATACGCACCATTGCCGAGGAGGGAGAGATAGTGTGTCGCCTCGAAGAGTCGTTTCCTGCACGCAAGATAACCGACCCAGAGGTATTCCCGAGTCTGTTGTTCTACTATGGCATGTTGACAATAAAGGACACACGCGGAGCGAAACTGGTATTGGGTATCCCTAACAACAATGTGCGCAAACAATACTACGGCTACCTGCAAGAACTTTTTGAGGAAAAGGCGTATGTCGACACCAACAAGCTCACCGACTACTATTACGACATGGCGTATGATGGTAAGTGGCAAGATGCGTTGCGCTTCATGGCTGATGCCTACGCCAATGTGTCATCGGTGCGCGATGGCATCGAAGCAGAACGCAATCTGCAAGGCTTCTTCATGGCTTACCTCAACCTCAATGCCTACTACTACACAGCTCCCGAGTTGGAGCTTAGTCATGGCTACTGCGACTTCTTCCTCTTGCCCGACCTAACGCATTACGCCACTAAGCACAGCTACATCCTTGAGCTGAAGCTGCTTCCGAAACGTGAGAAGGGCGAGCGTAAGGACGTTTATGAGCATCGGGTAGAGAAGCAATGGGACGACGCTGTGGCACAAATACGCAATTATGCTGCAGCCCCACGTGTTGAAGCATTGCGTCAAGGCACGCAAATGCACAAGATAATCATGCAGTTTGACAGCTACCAACTACGAAGGATGGAGGAAGTAGAGTAGGATTATTGAATACGTACATATAAAGAAACAAGCAATGGAACAGCACCAAGCGAAACGAGTGCCTTACGGAGTGTCCGACTTTGTACAGGTGATAGAGCAAAACCAATATTATGTGGACAAGACGATGTACTTGCCCATGCTTGAGGATGAGCCAAGCTATCTCTTCTTCATCCGCCCACGACGTTTTGGCAAGAGTATATTCCTAAGTATGCTCCATGCCTACTACGATTGTCGCACCAAAGACAAGTTCGAGCAGTGGTTTGGCAATTTGTGGATAGGCAAGCACCCCACACCGCTACAAGGACAGTTCCAGATACTACACCTCGATTTCTCGCAGGTGGGCGGCACAATAGAGAAATTGGAGGAAAAGTTTAACTTCTATCTCGGTGTTCAGCTCGATGGTTTTGTGCGCGATTATGCAGAGTTCTATTCCAATGATGCAGTGGAAAAAGTAAAAAGCACTGACGATGCAGGAGGTAAGCTCGCTATAATACAAAGCGAGGCAAAGACCAATGGCTACCGCCTCTATCTCATCATCGACGAGTACGACAACTTCACCAATACCGTCCTCAACGAACAGGGGGAGGATGTGTATTGGGCAATAACCCACGCCGAGGGCTTCTATCGCGACATATTCAAAAAGTTCAAAGGCTCGTTCGAACGCATATTCATCACAGGTGTCAGCCC
>JBNMGC010000110.1:0-1900 GCA_050873845.1 Alloprevotella sp. | reverse complement strand
GCCACATTGTTCAAATAAGCATGCTCCACTTGAGCATCGTCCACGGCAGTGATGGTGAGAGCGCTTGCCGGGACGAAGGTGCTGAAGAGGAGCAGAAGTAGTGTGATATGCGAAAGGAAGTGTCGAATCATCTTTACTGAAGAAATATGATTGTTACTCAATGGCGAATGTCATATGATAATGTCGTAAGTGAGGCCTTATCTGAAAGCATAGAGCCTCTGCTTAATTGCGTACGATGCGTAGGTGGTATACTAATGTGCGGCCCGTTGCATTGTGTGTGAGGTAGAGCGTATGATAAGCCTCGCCTGTGGTGGTGCCAAAGGTGCCTGTGACGTAGCCACCGCGGCTGAACCATGTAGGATTTTTATCGTCGGCATAGAAGCCTGTGGGCGGTGCGGCGGGGTAGCTCTCAGTGGTAAAGCGCGAAAATGCCCAATCCGCATCGGGTATGGTCTGTCCGTCGGAGTAACGGCTCACCACGGGCTGAAGGCGGAAATCGCCACCGCCGTTGAAGGTGCAGGTGAAGGTACCATCGGCCTCCTTTACCGAGCTGGGCAGTACGCCTATAGCTGGGAAATCAAGAGGTATAAGGTCGAGTTTATAGTCCTGCAGGGTAATCGGAATGATGCGCCAATCGTTGCGAGCGATGGTGCTCCACTCCCCATTTTCGTTGCTCACCACGCTATAGCGCTGCTGCGTGGTGGTGCCGTCGGCACGGGTCAGGTCTACGGTGAGCATAAACTGGCCGAAGGAGTTGGTAGGAGTGGTAGTCTCGTTGACGTAAAACGTCTGCGTGAATGAGGCTCCTTGCGCCAATACTTTCCCGTTGAGCGATTGCGTGAATGCGCTTTGTGGCTGAGTGCCGTTGAGGTTGGGGCTTTGCACCACCAGTGTGTTGGCATCCGTAGGCGTTGTCGAAGGGAAGAGCATCATGTTGCGCTCATCCCCCGTAGGATTAGTGGTGAGGCGGTCGAGGGTCACGCTGTTGAGAGTGATGCTCTCGCCCGTTTGGTTGGTAAACGCCAGTTCCATCTTAGCGAGCATACGCACCACGTAGAGGTGCTTTGTCTGCTCATTATCAGCATTGGTCAGCGCCATATGGGTGATGCCCGTCATGGGTATGCCTTGGTCGGCGAGCGTGGGGTCGTAGCCATTGCCAGAGAGAGCAAAAGTGGCTCGTGTGATGGAGGGCATCGCGGCGCCTTCGGCAAAGGTAGCTCCGGTAGCAGCCTCCAGTTGTGCCATGCTGATGTTGGCGAAGGAATAGAAAGTCTTGTTGTTAGGGGTGGTGGTAACTGACGATGCCACTTGGTCTTCTTCTTTGTTCAGACCGTTGTCGGTCGAGGTAAAGATGTGCTCTATCTTCCCATCGGCATTGTTGACCATGATCACGATCCAGTTCTGTATCAGTTCGTCGCCTTGTTGATAGCTCCAGCCCAAAGCGTTCGTTGCACGTTGGGAGCGAGCAGATGCTTTGCTCCCCGAGGCATTGTTGGAGGGAGCAATGTCGAGCGAAATGCGTATAGGGCTTTTCCCGTTGGGATAGTTGGGATCGGACGTGTCGTTGCCGCAGGCGGTAAATGCGATTGCTGCGATGAGCATGAATATATAATGAGTGAGATGCTTCATTGCTTGTACGATATATATTACCTTAACGATAGATGCTTTCTTGCGTAATGAAAGGCCAGGCTACATGATAATCTCGCTGTGCTGATATTTTTGCCAGGGGAGCACCTTAATATGGAGCGAGATCTGGAAGTTGTCGGGCGTCATCTCTACGGCGCTAATATTAACGCGATAGATGCAGTTGCGCACGATGCCGAGCGCCATAGGCTCTGTGAGTTGCGCTGTGGGTAGCTTGGTGCGGTGCACGATGATGTAGTCGTAGGTGCGCTCGTAG
>JBNMGC010000109.1:0-2007 GCA_050873845.1 Alloprevotella sp. | reverse complement strand
ATATCGCCTTCCTTCACGTAGTGCGACACGTCGGCAATGTGTACGCCCACTTCCCAAAGCCCCTTCTGCACCTCGCGAATAGAGAGTGCATCGTCGAAGTCCTTGGCATCATGGGGGTCGATGGTGAAGGTGGTTACAGAGCGGAAGTCCTCACGCCGAGCGATTTCCTCGGGGCTAATCTCCGGGCTGAGCGCCTCGGCAGCCTTCTCCACGCGTTCGGGATAAGTATAGGGCAGTCCATATTGTGCCAGGATAGCGTGCATCTCGGCATTGTTTTCGCCCTGCTTACCTAGGATGTCCACCACCTTGCCGATGGGGCTCTTTGAGTCGGAAGGCCATTCGATGATCTTCACCACCGCCTTGTCGCCATTCTTGCCACCTCCGAGTTTATCCTTCGGAATGAATATGTCGGTGGCAAGCGAGCGGCTCTCCGTCACGAGGAAACCATAGCCACGTTCCACCTGTAGCTGGCCGACGAAGGTATCGTTGGCACGCTCCAAGATATCGGTCACCTCGGCTTCACGCGTATGTCCGGCACGACGTGCGAGCATAGTCACCCTCACGCGGTCTCCATCGAGCGCGTGAAGCGAATTGCGTTCGCATACGAGGATACTCTTTCCTCCATCGTCGGGAATGAACGAGTTGCGACCATTGCGTTTGCGCTGGAAGGTGCCTTCCATCACGTTGGAGCGCACTGCGTTGCGATAGTGGCCATTGCCATCGGTCGATATGTAGTCGTCGAGCACAAGGTCGGATAGAGCATCCATCACCACCATCTTGGAGGGATGGTTGGAAGCCTTGAGCATGGCGAATATATCCTTCACGTCGTAGTCCTGCTCAGGGTGTGCGTTGAACAGGTCGACGAGCGTCTGCGACACGGCTTTTTTCTTGAGCCGTGTACCTTTATTATTAGTTTTGTCTTTTCGTGCCATAATCTGTACGTATGTCAATATTAGGGAGGGGGGAAAGGGCAGAATGCCCTCTTCTATTGCAAAGTAACGATTTTTTTCGGTAAAATCATGCTCCTTTAATATATAATAACGCGAGCAAAGTGAATATCTTCGTACTTTTGTAGCCTAATAAACCACCACTACGCAATTATGTCACTCCGTATATTCTGCCTTTGGGCATTGCTTCTATCATTTTTCACCCTTCATGCACAGAGTGCCGACCCCTCGTCGGCCCCTAAGAAGGACGACGTGCAAGAGGTGGAAGTGCCTATCATGACGCAGGTGGGCACCACGCAATACAAGGGGCATACGATTCCACACATCATCATGCCCGCACTGCCCAAGTACGCCCCCCTCACGTTTAAGAACGACAAGGAGCGTCAGGAGTACAACCGTTTGGTCTACAACGTCAAGAAGGTACTGCCGTGGGCGAAACTTGCTAAACTCACCATCATCGAGACAGTGGAAGTGCTCGATCAGTTGCCCGACAAGCGTTCGCGCGACGAGCACATCAAACAAGTGGAACGCGGGCTGAAGCAGCAGTATGGTCCCGCGCTCAAGAAGCTCACCCGCTCACAGGGCCGCTTGCTCATCAAGCTCGTCAATCGTGAGTGCAACCAGACGGGCTATGCCATTGCCAAAGCATTTATCGGCCCCTTCAAGGCCAACCTCTACCAAGGCATTGCCGTGCTCTTCGGCAACAGTCTCAACAAGAAGTACGACCCCGAGGGCGACGACCGCTATACCGAGCGCGTGGTCCGCATGGTCGAGGCTGGCGTGATCTGAGACAAGCATGCCCCTTTTGATTAACTCCGTGGGCGACGCGTCCCGCGTCGGCGCTGCGAGTGACCAAGAGCCTTTTTCAGCCAATACTGGGGGCGACGCGTCCTCGCGTCGGCGTGAGAGAGAATGCATTCCAGCAACTTGCTTATCGCAAATGGATGCCGACGCGAGGACGCGTCGCCCCCAGTATTGGCTGAAAAAGGCTCTTGGTCACTCGCAGCGCCGACGCGGGACGCGTCGCCCACGGAGTTAATCAAAAGGGGCATGCTTGTCT
>JBNMGC010000108.1:0-2025 GCA_050873845.1 Alloprevotella sp. | reverse complement strand
GGTTGACGGCGAGCTGCACATCGGTGGCTCTGTCGCCTATCACGTAGGAGTGCTGGAGGTCGTACTCGGGCTGCATGTAGGGGGTGAGCATTGCCGTGCCGGGCTTACGCGTGGGAGCATGCTCATGCTCGAAGGTGCGGTCGATGTGTTGCGCAGCAAAACGGACGCCCTCGCCCTCAAGCGTCTGAAGCATCTTGTTGTGTGCTGGCCAGAAGGTTGCTTCGGGGAAGCTGTCCGTACCGAGCCCGTCTTGGTTGCTCACGAGCACAGGCTCATAGTCTGTATTCATCAGCAGCCGAAGCCCACTGATGGCTCCGGGCACGAACTCAAGTTTTTCAAGAGAATCTATTTGGAAGTCGGCGGGCTCACGGATGATGGTCCCGTCACGATCAATAAAAAGGAGTTTCTTCATAGAAAGAAAGGTTTAGAAGAAAAGAAGATGTGAGTTGTAAGGAGAGGAGCAAATACCCAGGAAGTCCATATACACATAGTTTATATAGGAAGTCTATGACACATAGAAGCCCTGGGAAGCCATAGCGCACCTATCGCCCCTCCTCTGCAACCACCTTCACAACCACACGATTCTGCTCAGGCGTGCCCACCGTGATGCGTAAGCAACCCTCGCAGCCTTTCACCCGATTGCGGTTGCGCACGATGATGCCTTTCTCCACAAGACGCGCATAGAGCCCATCGGGATCGTTCACCTTGACCAAGAGGAAATTGGCATCCGAAGGGAAGACTCGCTCCACACAGGAGAGCGCAGACAACTGCTTAGATAGCCATTCGCGCTCAGCGCATACCTCCGCCACATGGGCATCATGAGGCTCCGTCTGAAGACGATGCGCCACCTCCTGCTGCGTAGGAGCATTGACATTGTAAGGATACTTCACTCGAGCAAAGAGTTCGGCTATGCGAGGCGAAGCAAAAGCCAGTCCGAGGCGTAAGCCCGCCATGCCCCATGCCTTGCTGAGCGTCTGAAGTACGACGACGTTGGGATGATCCTTGAGCACCGTAAGCATACTCTTCTCGGAAGAGAAGTCGGCATAAGCTTCGTCTACTACGAGTACACCATTAAACTTCTCTGCCAACTCCTCAAGCAGGCTCAGCGGGAAAGCATTTCCCGTAGGGTTATTGGGCGAACACACCCACATGAGGCGAGTGTGCTCATCCGTAGCAGCAAGCAGTGCCTCGACAGAGAGACTAAAATCGTCCGAGCCGAGCGACACCTCGCGTACGCTTATATTATTGATGGCAGCTGCCACGCTGTACATGCCATAGGTAGGGCTGATGCTCACCACATTATCCCTTCCGGGCTCGCAAAATATACGAAAGCAGAGGTCGATAGCCTCGTCGCTACCATTGCCGATAAAGAGCTGATCGGCACTTACTCCCTTAAGCGCAGCTATCTGCTGCTTCAGGGCTTTCTGATGAGGATCGGGGTAACGATTTACGCCATTATCGTAAGGGCTCTCGTTGGCATCGAGCCACACTGAGATGTCGCCACCCTTATATTCATCGCGCGCCGTAGAATAAGGTTCGAGCTGCGCTATGTTGGGGCGAATATATAGGTCTTTATCTGTTGTCATAGAATCTCTTTAAGGGTATGCAGTGTGTGTGCGTCTTATGCTCTCACTCTCACGGCTTGTGCGTGGGCATGGAGGCCCTCTGCTTCCGCCATGCTTACGATGGTCTGGCTCAGCGATTGCAGTCCTTCTTGGGTGAGCTGCTGAAACGTGATCTTGCGCATAAAGCTATCTATATTCACGCCGCTGAACGAACGTGCCCATCCGCTCGTTGGAAGGGTATGGTTGGTGCCCGAAGCGTAGTCACCCGCCGATTCTGGCGAATAATTGCCGATAAACACACTGCCCGCAGCGGTGATGCGTTCGGCTATCTGCCAAGGCTGATCCATCGAGATAATGAGGTGCTCGGGAGCGTAGGCATTAGAGAAGGCCGTCATCTGCTCGCGGGTCTCAAAGATAAGGATGCGGCTATGACTCAAACTCTTCTCAACCAACTCCTTGC
>JBNMGC010000107.1:0-2068 GCA_050873845.1 Alloprevotella sp. | reverse complement strand
GGCGACGCGTCCCCGCGTCGGCGCTGCCTGTCTGCTCCAACAACATGATCTTCTTCTACTCTCATGCCGACGCGAGACGCGTCGCCCACAGAGCAGGTAGAATGACATACACAACAAGCCAATAAAAACAAAAAAATATACACACTCAATGAAAACATCTGCCAAGAAAGTGTTCGCTTTTGACCGCACGAACTTCATTCTTCTGGCCATCGGTATGGCCGTGGTAATCGTCGGCATGATTCTGATGTCGGGCTCTGGTTCCGACGAGACAACATTCAATCCCGCCATATTCGACGCTCGCCACGTAAAGGTGGCTCCCGCCGTATCCCTCTTTGGCTACCTGTTCATCATCTACGCCATCCTGCGCCGTCCACGCGACAAGCAGAATGCAAACGAAGCAGATTACACTAAGAAAGAGGATTAACTTACGGAAGTTGAGAAGTTTCTATGAGTCAAAAGGTAACTTTATAACCTTATAACCTCAAAACTCCAAACTTAATCCATAAACTCCAAACCAGCTCCATAAACTTATCAACCCAAAACCGCGCGAAGCGCATAAACTAAAGAAAGGATGAATACCCTCCAAGCCCTCCTCATGGGCCTGCTGCAGGGCTTCACGGAATATCTCCCCGTGAGCAGCAGCGGACACCTCGCTATAGCCTCCGAACTCTTCGGCATCGACGGCGAGAGCAATATGACATTTACCATCGCCGTACACGTGGCCACGGTGCTTAGCACCCTCGTCATCTTGGGTGGCGAAATATGGAAGATCCTCAAGGGGCTATTTGCTCCGCTCAATCCCATCGCTACAAAGGGCGAAGGGACTTTCCTCAACCGCCTCAATGCAGACCAACGCTACGTGCTCAACATCCTCGTGTCGATGATCCCCATCGGCATCGTAGGCGTATGCTTTAAGGACAAGGTGGAAGAGGTGTTTGGCTCAGGCCTACTCGTAGTGGGCATCTGCCTGCTCGTGACGGCAGCCCTGCTCACCTTCTCCTATCTGGCACGTCCGCGCCAACGCGAAAACATATCCTTGGGCCATGCCTTCATCATAGGTCTGGCACAAGCCGTAGCCGTGCTCCCTGGCCTCAGCCGTTCGGGCAGCACCATCGCTACCGGTTTGCTCCTCGGCGATAAGAAGGAGAAGTTGGCACAGTTCTCCTTCCTCATGGTAATCCCCCCCATTCTGGGCGAAGCCTTGCTCGACGTGCTCAAGATGGTGAAAGGCGAAGAAGCCACCGGAGGCATCGAGACGCTGCCCCTCATCGTGGGATTCATCGCAGCATTCCTCTCGGGCTGTGCTGCCTGCAAGTGGATGATCGGCATCGTCAAGAAAGGCAAACTCATCTACTTTGCCTACTATTGCGCCATCGTCGGCGTGGCCTCCATCATCTATTCCTTAGTGAAATAAAGCCATAAAGTAACTCGTTGGCGAAATTCTTGGTTAACGGGTTAACGGGTAAACAAGTTAACAAGTAAGCAAGTAAATAGGTCTTAGACTACTTGTTTCGTTTTTAAAAGAACGATTAGATTCGACAAAATTACCTGTTCACCTTTTGACTTATCAACCCGTTTACAAATTCCACCAACGCGTAATACTTAATACTTTATACTTAATACTTTAATATATTATCGTGGCTAAGAAACAGACTACCGCCGACTATATCCTCCCCCCAAAAGCCCTAATAGCACTCTCAGACGCAACAGTCAACGAGGCGCAACCACGCTTCACAAGCATCGACATACTGAAAGACTTCATAGCCCACCCCGACGTGACTTCGGAGGACGGCAATCCACTCATGGGAGGCATACTACCCTGTGTCATGGCTTTCGATAAGCCACTTCACATGACCTCCTTCCAACTCGTGGCAAAGGTGCGCTGGATGCTATCACGTGCACTCGAAAAGAAAAAGATCAAGATAGGCCATGCAGGCACGCTCGACCCACTCGCCACAGGCGTGATGGTCATAGCTACAGGCAAAGCCACAAAACTCATCGAAGACTTGCAGAGCGGCGTGAAGGAATACTTCGCCACGCTAAAGCTGGGCGCCACCACACCGAGTTT
>JBNMGC010000106.1:0-2098 GCA_050873845.1 Alloprevotella sp. | reverse complement strand
GCCACGACATTGCGCATTCTTACAGAATGGGCTTGTTTCATAGCAGCAACGGTCACAGTAGAACGAATCTACCCCCGACTTCGTCAACGCATAGGGCAGGGTCTGCAAACAGCCATCGGCGTGCTAATCCTCCCCATCTTCCTCTGTGGATGCATTGATAGCAAAGCCTACGTTGCACTATTTCATACGCACAACACTTCCGAACTTTCTCAATGGGACGTCGACTATGCCGACCTTACGAGCGACAGTCTTTCACGCCTCATCATGTCGGCGGTGGGCATACATCTGAAGGGGGTAGAGATGCAAGAGGCTGTACGCTTCACACTCCAAATGAAGCATGATGCTTCGCTCATTGCTCCCAACGATAGTCTCTGCGTGATCTTCGTCATTGGCGAATCTTACATTAAATATCATAGCAGCCTCTATGGTTACCCCCTCTCGACAGCTCCTCGCATGGAGAACGAACGTCGACGGGGCAACCTCATCGCATTCAACAATGTTTGTGCTCCTTACAACAATACCACTTCGGTCATCCGCAATCTACTCAACTGCAACAGCATCGGCCATGGCGAGCACTGGAACGAATCGCCTTATTTCCCCGCCGTGATGCATCAAGCAGGCTACGACGTGTTCTTGTGGGACAATCAGCGGGAGATGGGAAGCAACGAAGTGTTTACCTTTGCACTCAATAGCTACCTATACCACCCCGAGATACGAAAGGTTTATGCGCAAGAGAATGCCGTCTGCTACGACTATGACGGACCGCTCCTTGACGATTTCTTTACACACGCAAGCAGACCGAGCAAACATTCATTCGTAATGCTTCATCTTGTGGGGCAACACGTATTGGCTGGCGAACGTTTTCCCCACACACGTGAAAATGAAGTGTTCCGCCCATCAGACGTGCCCAACCATGCTCCTTACTTGGATGATACGAGACGGCAGTTCATTGCTGATTACGACAATGCCACACGCTATAACGACCACCTCATGGGGCGCCTCTTCGATCATTACAGAGAACGAAATGCCGTAATCGTCTACGTGTCAGACCATGGTGAGGAAATCTACGATTACCAAGATCAAATGGGGCGCATTAGGGGCAAACTTACCCCCAACCGCGTAAAGTATCAATATGATGTACCACTCGTGGTCTGGGCTTCAGACAGTTATCGCAAGGCTCACCCTACGCTAATGCGCGACCTCGAGTCTGCCACCAACCGCCCACTGATGACGGACAACATTTGTCACCTCATATTCCGCTTGGCTGGTGTTCGATCATCATACTATCGCGCCGACCGCGATGTGAGTTCTTCAGCCTTTCGTCCGTCACGACGCATCATCGACGACGACTACGATTACGACCACATCCGTTGGCAGTCCACACATAGTCTGAAATAGCAAGTTTCGCCTTCGTTCGAATCTGATACCAGATTAACCTCTCTCGCGCGCATACACGCGTGCGCGCATCATTTAAATTGCATAGTCATTTTGTCCGCATCCGTCACTTTTATCATATTCACTGCTCATTATCAGCGTCTTACGAAGTGTAGGCAGCATATATTTGCCTACACTTTTGCTTACACTCCGTCACTTTTTCCTTAGTGATGTATGAAGATAAGCCTTGAGTGATTCGATGCTGTATTTTACTTCTTTTCAAGTAAACTTTTTCCCTTACTCCGTTTTCAATTATAGTATGGAAGAGAAATAATTAGTGCATGGAAGAGTTTATAGACGAAGGAGTGTAGGATAAGTGCGAGCAAAGTGAGGGCACTTCAGTGGCGTAGGCACCTGATTATCAGCAGGGTAATATTATTCATATAGCTGAGTGTAAGTAACCAATGGAAAATCGCTTGATGCGCGCGCACGCGAGGATGGGGGGGGCGAGACGCTGCATTCGCTCTTCAGTGCCTTCGATAGTTTTGTGGGCGACGCGTCTCGCGTCGGCATCGTCTGAAAGAAAAAAAGCTCCTCATAGACAGAGGGTGACTCTCTTTCTGCCATCAAGCGATGCCGACGCGAGACGCGTCGCCCACAAAACTATCGAAGGCACTGAAGAGCGAATGCAGCGTCTCGCCCCCCCCATCCTCGCGTGCGCGCG
>JBNMGC010000105.1:0-2159 GCA_050873845.1 Alloprevotella sp. | reverse complement strand
ACTACCAACTACACCGATAAGGGCTACGACGTCTACGTGAAAGACCTTACCGATGGCCGCATCGCCGTGTCAGTGACCAACCGTAGCACATCATCCGTGACCATCCCCGACCTCCACCTCACAGACCTCTACCTCAAGGCCGACACGAAGTACAACAGCCACGAAGTATGGTCGAAGGAAGATGCCTCTATTGAGAACACCCTCTCTGTAGGCACACTCAACGCTTGCGAGACGAAGGTCTACGTGATCTCTCCCATCACCTCCACCTCTATCCAAGCTGCCACTGCCATGCAGTCTGCTCAGACCGAAGGCTCTCGCTACGATCTCTCTGGTCGCAAGGTAGCTGAAGACTACAAAGGCATCTCTATCAAGAATGGAGTAAAGGAGATTAAGTAATGCACGCTCAAGTATAGAAGTACCTGCATCTAGGTTTGTTCTGTGGCCAACGCATCTCGCGTCGGCGCAATCACAGACAATAAGACGCACTTCTCTACTTCACCCCTAAACAACGATATCGCCCATAGTTGCCCCCGCAAGGGAAGCGACTATGGGCGATGCTTTTTTGAGATTATCACATGAGGTGGCGATAAGCTAATCGCCGGCTTGAGGCGTCTGCAGCAATTGAAGGAGGGACTGGTTGTCTTGCGGTGGAGGGCTTGCTTGAAAGCAAAAGTATTTTACGGTATTTTGATACCATTTTGGTTGCCAATCATAAGATTAATATTTAACTTTGCATCATAAACAATAATACTCACAGCTATGACAATTGTTAGTGCAAGAGATTTCAGAGCCAACCAAGGGAAATATTTTTCCATGGTAAACTCTGGTGAAAGCGTGATATTGAAATCACGTGAAGGTAATTTTCGACTGGTTCCAGTAAACTCATCCGATACCATTTCGAACGATACGCAGAAAATTGCGAAAGACCTTAGAGGGGCTCTTCGTGAGCTAAAAGAAGTGCTTGCAGGCAAAAAGCAACTGAATACACTTGATAGCTTAATTGATGAATTATAGAATAACGACCTCAAGCTATTTTGATGTAGCGGCAAAAAAGTTAGCAAAGAAATATCCCAGTTTTAAGGACGATTTGAAAGGACTTCGCGATAAACTTCTGAAGAATCCTTTCCAAGGTGATGAATTGTCACCTGGAATTCGAAAAATACGGATGGCTATCAAGTCAAAAGGGAAAGGTAAATCTGGAGGATCAAGAATTATCACCTACAATTTTTTTGACTCATGAGTCAGAAGGCGAGATAGTACTACTACTCATCTATGACAAAGAGAATGCATCATCCGTCAAAGTGAACGTGCTTAAACAAATCATCAAGGAAGAAGGCTATCCGTTAGAATAAAACGACAGGGATGCTTCATTTGTCCGTGCAAATATACTCGTGCAAGGCCTGCGCTTCTCCTTAGTATTAGGCTAACCCTCTCAACAAAACACTATGATACAACGACTTCTCTCATTTCTCGACGCATCGCCAGTCAACTTCCTGGCGGTGAAGAACATCTCTGATATGCTCAAGGCGGACGGATTCCGCCAAGTAGACCCACGCCAACCATTGGGCGAACTTAGAGCTGGCGACAAACTCTTCGTCACCAAAAACGACTCTTCCGTCTATGCCTTCCGCATAGGACAGAAGCCGCTCGCCGACGCAGGATTCCACATGATATGCGCCCATTGCGACTCCCCCACATTCCGCATCAAGCCTCATGCCGAGATGCCTACTGAGGGGGGACTGGTGAAGCTCAATACCGAGGTCTACGGCGGACCAATCATGTCGACGTGGTTCGACCGTCCGCTCACCATCGCGGGTCGTGTGATCGTACGCACCGACGACGTGATGCATCCGCAGACGAGATTGCTCCACATCAAGCGTCCCCTGCTGCAGATAAGCAACCTTGCCATCCACTTCAACCGACAGGTGAACGACGGCGTGGCACTGAGCCGACAGAAGGACGTATTGCCCATCTTGGGGCAAATCACTGACAAGCTCGAAGCGGGCAACATGCTGATAAGCCTCATCCTTGAGGAACTCAACAAGCACGAAGCCTCGTCCCTCACCCCTGCCGACATACTCGACTTCGACCTCTATCTCGCCGACGCCACACCCGCCTGCACCTTTGGCGCACACGATGAGTTTATCTCCTCTGGCCGT
>JBNMGC010000104.1:0-2180 GCA_050873845.1 Alloprevotella sp. | reverse complement strand
GAGTGGAATGCCCTTGCGGTGGTCAACGACTTCAATGCCGACTATCCGCTCGACTTCTATCATTTCTTCAAGGAGATAGGTTGCCACTATCTGCAGTTTACGCCCATCGTGGAGCGCTTGCAGACTCATGCAGATGGTCGCACCTTGGCTTCTGTCGACGAGGCGGGCACGGGGGGTATGATGGAATGGAGTGTCACTCCCGAGCAGTGGGGCACGTTTCTTTGTACCATCTTCGACGAATGGGTACGTCACGATGTGGGCGACTATTTCGTACAGCTTTTCGACTCTACTCTGGCCAACTGGATGGGGCAGCAGCCTGGCATCTGTACCTTGGCAAAGACGTGTGGTCATGCGGGGGCGATAGAGTGGAATGGCGATGTGTATAGTTGCGATCACTTCGTCTTTCCGCAGTACAAGCTTGGTAACATTCGCAGCCAGTCCCTTATCGACATGATGTACTCTCCGCGACAGCGTGCTTTCGGGCAAGCTAAGCAAACGTCGCTTCCGCGCCAGTGTCGGGAGTGTCAGTACCTCTTTGCATGCAATGGTGAGTGTCCGAAGAACCGCTTCTGCCATACGGCCGATGGCGAACCTGGACTCAACTATCTCTGTCAAGGCTATCACCAATTCTTTGCTCACGTAGCGCCCTACATGGACTGGATGAAGCACGAACTCCTCAATCAGCGTCCGCCCGCTGGCATCGTGGAGCTGCTGCAGCGCGAGCCGCGGTTTTTTGAGGGGTGATTTATAGGGGGGCTAGGGGGGGCTAGGTGTACTAGGCTTTCTAGGTGTACTAGGCTTTCTAGGTGTACTAGGCTTTCTAGGTTTTCTAGGTGTACTAGGCTTTCTAGGGTGGCTTTATTAATTTCTAAGTAAAAACAATACACACTATGCGTGAATTTCAAGATATTAGAGTAGCTGTGGCAGGTACGGGCTATGTGGGCTTGAGCATTGCCACCTTGCTATCGCAACACCACCATGTATCGGCTGTCGACGTCGTGAGCGAGAAGGTGGAGAAGATCAATCGTGGCATTTCGCCCATACAAGATGAATATATCGAGAAGTACTTAGCAAGTGGTCGGCTCAACCTCACCGCTACGCTCGATGGCCGCAAGGCGTATGCCGATGCCGACTTCGTGGTGATAGCAGCTCCTACCAACTACGATCCGGTGAAGAACTATTTCGACACGTCTCACGTAGAGGAGGTGATCGACCTCGTGCTCGAGGTCAATCCCGACGCTGTGATGGTGATCAAGAGCACCATACCTGTGGGGTACACACGTAGTCTCTATCTGAAGTATGCGCAGCGCGGTGTGAAGAAACTGAATCTGCTCTTCTCGCCCGAATTTCTCCGTGAGAGCAAGGCGCTCTACGACAACCTGTACCCCAGCCGCATCATCGTGGGTTACCCAAAACTTATCAGCAAACCCGAGTTTGAGGCAGAGAATCGTGCCATCGAATCGGTGACGGATGTGGAGGAGATGCGTCAAGCTGCGCAGACCTTTGCCCACCTACTGCAGGAGGGAGCAATCAAGGAAAATATCGATACGCTCTTCATGGGTATGAAGGAGGCTGAGGCTGTAAAGCTCTTTGCCAATACTTACTTGGCACTTCGCGTGAGCTATTTCAACGAACTCGACACGTATGCCGAGGTAAAAGGCCTTGATTCGCGTGCTATCATTGAGGGTGTGGGGCTCGATCCGCGTATCGGCACGCACTACAACAATCCCTCCTTTGGTTACGGCGGCTACTGCTTGCCGAAGGACACGAAGCAGCTCCTCGCCAACTATCAGGATGTGCCCGAAAACCTTATCGAGGCTATCGTAGAGAGCAACCGCACACGTAAGGACTACATAGCCGATGCTGTGCTTCGCAAGGCGGGATGGTATGGTTATTCGCAAAACAATGAGTATGATGCTGCGGGTGCTTCGAGCAATCCTCCCGTGGTGGGTGTATACAGACTGACGATGAAGTCGAACTCCGACAATTTCCGCCAGTCGGCCATTCAGGGCATTATGAAGCGTATCAAGGCCAAGGGTGCTGAGGTGATAATCTATGAGCCTACGCTCGAGGATGGTACGACCTTCTTCGGCAGCCGTGTGGTCAACCGCCTTGCCGACTTCAAAGCACAGAGCCACGCCATCATAGCCAATCGCTACGACGCTTGCCTCGATGATGTG
>JBNMGC010000103.1:0-2219 GCA_050873845.1 Alloprevotella sp. | reverse complement strand
TTCAGTAAAGATGATTCGACACTTCCTTTCGCATATCACACTACTTCTGCTCCTCTTCAGCACCTTCGTCCCGGCAAGCGCTCTCACCATCACTGCCGTGGACGATGCTCAAGTGGAGCATGCTTATTTGAACAATGTGGCATCAGAGTCTACGCTTCCCACAGCGGCATACCCTGTGAAAAATCAGGCTTCGAGCACCACGACTCGCATCAATCTGAGCAATTATTACGCACAGATTCTCTCCGCCCTTGGCCTCAGCGAAAATGCCGCGGGACAGCAACTCTATATCCGTTGGTACATAGAAAATGCCGACGGCACCCTGGCCGACCTCGATGGCAAGCTCACCGCCACCACCGCGGGCAAGGGACACATTGCCGACACGCAATGCCTCTATTGGACTTCTTCGCTCAGCTCGACACCGCTCACTCAAGCCAACGCTGCCGCCGTGCTCAACGTTTCGTTTAAAAACGCAAGCATCGTAGGCCAAAAGGTAGTAGCCCTCATTGCCAAGCTCGACGATGCCAACGTTGTAACCACCGCCGATGGCGCCGTGACTGCCGAGCCCGCTCACTTTCAACTGAAGTACGCCTTCCGCCTCGTAGACCAGACCAATGCCAACGACTGCTACATCGCCAACCCCAATCTGCCCGCAGCTACGCAAAATCATATTCTTTGCAGCGCTTCGACCACTACGCTTACTTATAGTACGCCCGTAGGTATGGATATTTTCACACGTTGGTACGTTGTCAATAAGGCTACAGGAAAGATTGTAGACAATTGTGCGGATTGGTTCTCCAACGTAAGTACGGATCCGTATAAGATAGGAACATTCAGCAAAACTCCCTACGGCATGACCGTATTCTCACGCGCTACTGCCACAAGGGATCCAGGAGACATTCGTCTGACCATACCCACAGGACAGGTCCTCACTGACTATAAAGTGGTAATGATTCAAGGAAACGCCGACGCTACAAGCGGCCTTGTAGCAGGCAATATTCAAGAGAACAGCAGTAAACTATACCCCAACTACTTTGTAGCCCAAGACCCTTCCACCATCACCAGCGTGACGGAGTATATCTACGAAAAGCCCCACGACTTCGATATAGACTCTGTGCGCAATGCCGATGTGGACGTCTGCCGCACCTTCAACCTCGCTCCCGGATATACTGACAATAATGCCACAACAACGAAGGTATATCTCGCAAATTATTATGATAAGATTATCTCCGACCTCGGTCTGACCAACGACAACGTGTCGCAACACAAAATATACATCCGTTGGTATGTAGAGAACGAAGACGGCACCTTCTGCACCCCCGAAGGCGCCCTCTCTCCCGCCATGTCGACCACGGCTGGCCACATGGCGCTGAGCAAAGGCCTCTATTGGTACAGCGGCATGTCGAGCACGGCATTCAACAGCAATAACAAGACGGCCCTGCTCAACCTCAGCTATGCATATTCCGGCACTTTAGGCAAGCGCATCGTAATGCTTGTGGCGAATGCTGACGATGATACCAATCCGCTGACTTTTGACACTTCGGTGGCTGCCGAGCCCGCCCACTTCCAACTGAAGTACATCTTCCGCCTCGTAGACCAGACCACGGCACAGGCCAACTATATTACCACTCCCTTCACGGGCACTGCTGTTCAGCAGACATTCTCTTGTTCGCGCACAGCAACGAGTTTTGAACTGCCTACGCTCAGCGGCGCCGATCAGTTCCAACGCTGGTATTTGGTCAATAAAAACACGGGTGAAGAAATAGCTAACAGTCAGCAGTATTTCACCAACGTAGAGACCAATTGGGCCGTAAATGGCTCATTTTACAAGACTCCGCGGGGCTTTACGGTATACTCACGCACCTCGGCATCGAGCAATCCTAAAAACTTGCGCATCACCTTGCCCGAAGGCTTAACGCTCGATGACATCAAGGTTGTATGTCTTTACAGTAACAACATCAACGGACTCGTAGCGGGAAATATTGTTAATGTAAATCAGAAATATACCAACTACTTTGTGGCCCAAGACCCCGTGGCATGGACCAGCATGACGGAGTATACTTACAAGCCTTGCACTTTCCAACACTCCTCTGGCTATGCCTACAATTATGATCCCGAGGGACTAAAAAACGGTCGCCAGCAAGTGGCTGAATGGGACTATACTTACTATGTGAAGCCTGGGGAAAAGAAAAAACTTGTCATTCCTATATCCGATGGTAGTG
>JBNMGC010000102.1:0-2335 GCA_050873845.1 Alloprevotella sp. | reverse complement strand
TCCTTTGAGGGGAGCAATGGCTTCCCTCTTTTTTGTATTGCTTGCTAACTCTTTTTTTATAGCAGCCCTCCCTCGCCTTCTCCGCTACGCTCCGAAGACGAGGGAGGGCTGCTATGATTGCACTTCTATCTTGAATCTATACCCATTTCATGGGGCGGCGGAAGGTGATGGACTATGAGCAATTTCGCCTCAGAGCCCAGGAGCAAAATCGATTGTACGAGATGATGTCGGGCATCACGGAGATCAAGCTCGCCTCGTACGAGGAAGAGAAGACTCGCCAATGGGAGCAATTGCAAGAACAGATCTACCGGATGAACAAGCGTGTGCTTCGTCTCAACCAATGGCAGAATGCAGGATTTAGCTTGATCAGTCAGCTACGCAACGTATTGCTCACCTTTTGGATTGCAGCCGAAGTGGTAGATGATCAGCTCACACTCGGTATGATGATGAGCATCTCGGCCATGATGGGACAATTGGACAGCCCTCTCTCATCCCTTATTTCCTTCATCCGTCAGCTACAGGATGCTCGCATCAGTCTAGAGCGATCAGAAGAAGTGCATCTCTCGTCCGATGAAGACGAAGGGCGCACCGAGGAAGCACAGCCGACCACTTCCCCAGCCTATTCCCTGCAACACGTCACGTTTGCCTATCCTGGCAATGCCGACAAGAAAGCCCTCGACGACGTGAGCCTCGAAATCCCTGCAGGCAAAATGACTGCCATTGTGGGCGAAAGCGGAAGTGGGAAAACCACGCTTATGAAGCTTTTGCTCAGTTTTTACGCACCTCAGAAGGGACAAATACTGCTCAATGGCACAGACTTGCAACGCTTCACCGCCCAGTCTCTGCGCCGACAAGCAGGCATCGTGATGCAAGATGGATTTATCTTTTCCGACACGATAGCCAACAATATCCGCATAGGCAACCCCTTACAGCCCGAGCGCATGGAACAAGCCCTCCACACAGCATGCCTTACGCAATGGGTCGATGCCCTTCCGCTTCATCTCAATACAAAGGTGGGAGCCGAAGGCAATGGCATCAGTGGCGGTGAGCGTCAGCGCATCATGATAGCCCGAGCCGTATATAAGAAGCCTCAATGCCTCTTCCTCGACGAAGCCACGAGTTCGCTTGACGCAGAAAACGAGCGTGCTATCACCGCCCACATCGACCGAGAATTTGCCCATGTCACACGCATCGTCATAGCCCATCGACTCAGCACCGTATGTCAGGCCGACCAAATCATCGTAATGAAGCGAGGACGCATCGTCGAAACAGGTACACACCACGAGCTTGTAAAAGCCCGAGGAGCCTATTATGAACTCATAAAGAACCAATTAGAACTCGAAAGATAGCGATTTTTAACCCTATAAGCGTAAAAAGCACGCGTTATAGGCCGATATTTCCTCAAAAAAGCGTACATTTGCACACAAATACAACATACATCATCCTTTAAGCAAGATTTGATGAAGATTAAGGAAGTCGCTGTGACCCTTGAACGGTTCGCGCCACTGCCGCTGCAGGAAAGCTACGATAATGCTGGCTTGCAGATTGGATTAACAGAGGCCGAAGATGTGTCAGGGGTCTTATTGTGTCTTGACGTCACCGAAGAAGTAATTCTCGAAGCCGAGCGCTTGGGTTGCAACCTCATTGTAGCTCATCATCCTCTCCTATTTCGTCCGCTTCGCCACATTGCAGGCGAGACCCAGGTAGAACGTTGCGTCATGATGGCCATTCAAAAGAACATCGCCATCTATGCAGCACATACCAACCTCGACAATGCGCAAGGTGGTGTCAACTTTATGATGGCCGAAAAGCTGGGACTGCATAACGTTGAATTCTTGCAGCCCATGCCCAATGAGCAAGGCGGAAGTGGCATCATAGGCCTTCTGCCTCACGCCATGCAGCAAGTAGAATTTATCCACTTGCTGAAGCAGACTTTCCACGTAGAAAGCCTTATGCACAACGACTTTCAGCGCAATGGCGGACTGATAGAGAAGGTGGCTCTCTGTGGCGGTGCAGGCGATTTTCTGCTCCGCGAGGCTATTCACCAAGGCGCTGATGCATTTGTCACAGGCGAAATGGGCTATCACTTCTATTTCGGACATGAGGAAGACATCTTCATCGGCGTGATGGGGCACTATCAAAGTGAGCAGTATACCATCCAGTTGCTCCACCGCATACTCCACGAAGCACACCCCCAACTGCGCTTGGTTGAGACAAGCGTAATGACCAATCCAATACGAGTAGATTGAGCTTAGGATGACGGAGTAAAGCTATTCATTAGTTCTGTGGGCGACGCGTCTCGCGTCGGCATCAATGAATGAAAGCATTTCACAAC
>JBNMGC010000101.1:0-2359 GCA_050873845.1 Alloprevotella sp. | reverse complement strand
TCCTTGGTGAAGGAAAAATTAGTCCTTAGTGGAGTTGTAGCTTCGAGGGAAGGAAAATTTTGTCCGCTCCGTGGGCGACGCGTCTCGCGTCGGCTGATTTTTATTAATATTCAGAGGATAATTTTCCATTACTGCTTGCGCCGACGCGAGACGCGTCGCCCACGGAGCGGACAAAATTTTCCTTCCCTCGAAGCTACAACTCCACTAAGGACTAATTTTTCCTTCACCAAGGACTAATTTTATCTTCTCCAAGGGATAGCAATTTCAAGGCGAAGTGTAAGCAAAAGTGCAGGCAAAGTGCAAGAGCGCATTCCGCGAAACTTCTTGAATATCAGAGCGTAGCAACGGAAAAGTGTGGGTGTGCAATAAATTCCCCTCCAAAACTTGCTGTAATGCGTGCGCGCATGCGAGGCGAAGCAGCAGAAAAAGTGAACAAACTGTACACATTGTTTGCCCGTCTACAAAACATTAACCACCTTTGCAGTAAACAACTGCGATAACGACCGAAAAATTTGGGGCTTTCGCCTGAAAATCCTATATTTGCAGATAAATCCCTCTCTACGGAAAAAGACCAGGCATGAAGCCCCAAATAGTGTGCGAAGTATGCCACCTAAACAACAGATATATTAACCCGCATTATTGCCAAGAAAAACGAATTCCTATGATTTTTACAGACCCTATGGTTATCTCCGTCATCGTGGTGGTAGCCATCGTAATCCTTAGCATTTTCTTCCATTTCGTGCCCTTCTTCCTGTGGCTCAGTGCCAAGGTGTCGGGCGTAAAGATTTCGCTCATTCAGCTCTTCTTGATGCGTATCCGTAATGTGCCGCCCAACGTGATTGTGCCCAGCCTTATCGAGGCACACAAGGCGGGTCTGCGCACCGTGACACGCGACAATCTCGAAGCTCACTATATGACCGGTGGTCACGTGCAGCGCGTGGTGCATGCCCTTGTGTCGGCATCGAAAGCCAACATCGACCTCTCCTTCGAGAAAGCTACAGCCATCGACCTTGCCGGTCGCGACGTGTTCGAGGCTGTGCAGACCAGTGTGAATCCTAAGGTGATCGACACCCCGCCAGTGGCAGCCGTGGCAAAGAATGGTATTCAGCTCATTGCCAAAGCCCGTGTGACGGTGCGTGCCAACATACATCAGCTCGTGGGTGGTGCTGGCGAAGATACCATCCTGGCCCGTGTGGGCGAGGGCATCGTATCGTCCATCGGTTCGGCAGAGACTCACGAACAGGTGCTCGAAAATCCCGACTCTATCTCCAAACTCGTGCTCTCCAAGGGTCTCGATGCCGGTACAGCCTACGAGATTCTCTCGATCGACATTGCCGACATCGATGTGGGTAAGAACATCGGTGCCACTCTGCAGATGGATCAAGCCAATGCCGACAAGAACATTGCCCAGGCGAAGGCCGAGGAGCGTCGTGCTATGGCCGTGGCCACGGAGCAGGAGATGAAAGCTAAGGCTCAGCAGGCCCGTGCCGAAGTGATACAAGCCGAAGCGGAAGTGCCCAAGGCCCTTGCCCAAGCTCTGCGCGAAGGCAACATGGGCTTCATGGATTACTACAAACTCGAAAACCTCAAGGGCGACACCGCCATGCGCGACGCCATCTCCAAGATAGACCCCAGTGGACTGCTGGGAGGGAAGAAGGGGAAGTGAGAGGAGGTGAGAATTACTCTGCTGTAGGCATCGAGACTACAGCAGAGTAGCCGAAGCGAGACGCTTCGCCCCCACTTCCTCTTTGAAAACTCCTCATATCAAGTAAATATTGATGTTTATTACACAAGGAGATTTGCCGCATTGGCATCGCGAAGGCAAAATATTCTTTATTACATTTAGATTGGCTGATTCAATGCCACCAACAGCGGTAAATGAATTTAAAAATGCTGTAGAAGAGTGGCTTGAAAGAAATGATAGCATTGTAAACAAGAAAGTGGCAGAAGAATTTGAAAAATTCAAAATAAGTTTACAGAATAAACTGCTCGATCAATGTTTGGGACAATGCATATTGAGAAATATCACGGCAAGGAAAATAGTGATAGATAGTTTGCATCATTTTGATCATTCGCGCTATCACATACATGATTACGTAATTATGCCAAATCATATACATTTGCTGATAGAACCACTCAACGATTGGAAAGTACAAGATATAATGGCCAGTATAAAATCGTATACGGCACATGAGATAAACAAGACCTTGTCGATGCAAGGAGCTATTTGGCAGCATGAATCATACGATCGTATTATACGCAATGATGTGCATTATTACAAAGTGGTCAATTATATAGCTCGCAATCCACGCCATTGTAGAGAGGGTGAGTATACACTTTACCTCACAGATGGTCGCCC
>JBNMGC010000100.1:0-2416 GCA_050873845.1 Alloprevotella sp. | reverse complement strand
TGCGACGTAAGAGCTTCAGTCAAGCTTCGGCATTGAGCCTCGCTTGCCTGGCCGAAGCGAGACGCTTCGCCCCCACTTCCTATAGGTTCACCTCTTTATCTGTGATAATGTGGGGACGCCTCACTCGCTGAACTATCATTAATCGAAAAGAGTGCACGCTACCGCGTACACTCTTTATCTTATTCTCAAATATTATTCTTACCAAGGGGAGGAGCCATCAGCTATGCAGCTCCATGAGCTTCGAATCGAGCGTGGTCTCATCCGTGATGAGCACTTCGCGAGGTTTCGAACCGCGAGTGGGACCCACGATGCCTGCTCGCTCGAGTTGGTCCATGAGTCGGCCGGCACGGTTGTAGCCGATGGAGAACTTGCGCTGAATGAGCGAAGTGGAACCTTGCTGATGCACCACGATGAGTCGGGCTGCTTCCTCAAACATCGGGTCGAGCGTCTCGCCCGAGAGGTCGCCACCCTTGCTGCCACCATCGTCGTCCATCTCGGGCTCGGGAAGTTCGAAGGCAGAGAGATAGCCCTGCTGCTCGGAGATAAACTCATTGATCTTCTCCACCTCGGGGGTGTCGACAAAGGCACACTGCACACGCACGGGGGTGTTGCCACAGAGGAAGAGCATATCGCCCTTACCTACGAGCTGATTGGCTCCGCCCTGATCGAGAATGGTGCGGCTATCGATCTGCGACATTACCTTGAACGCCATACGGGCGGGGAAGTTGGCCTTGATGGTACCGGTGATGATATTGGTGGTGGGTCGCTGTGTGGCGATGACCATGTGGATGCCCACGGCACGCGCCAACTGGGCTATACGGGCGATGGGGAGTTCTACTTCTTTGCCCGCCGTCATGATGAGGTCGCCAAACTCGTCGATGATCACTACGATGTAGGGCATAAACTCATGACCATACTTGGGCAGGAGCTGGCGCGACTTAAACTTGGCGTTGTACTCCTTGATATTGCGCACCTTGGCCTTCTTCAAGAGGTCGTAGCGATGGTCCATGAGTTGGCACAGGCTCTTGAGCGTCTGCACCACCTTGGTCACGTCGGTGATGATAGGATCTTCATTATCGTCGGGGATCTTGGCCAAGAAGTGCTTCTCTATGGGAGCGTAGATGGAGAATTCCACCTTCTTGGGGTCGACCATGACAAACTTGAGTTCGGCGGGGTGCTTCTTGTAGAGCAAGGAGGTGATGATGGCATTCAGTCCGACGGACTTACCCTGACCCGTGGCACCTGCCACGAGGAGGTGGGGCATCTTGGCAAGGTCGACCATGAAGACCTCATTGGTGATGGTCTTACCCAAGGCAATGGGGAGTTCGAAGGTGGACTCTTGGAACTTGCGCGTATTAATGATGCTTTCCATCGAGACGATGCGCGGGTTCTTATTAGGCACTTCTATACCAATAGTACCCTTGCCGGGTATGGGGGCAATGATACGAATGCCAAGAGCTGAGAGGGAGAGGGCTATATCGTCCTCAAGGTTGCGTATCTTGTTGATGCGCACACCAGGAGCGGGGGTTACCTCATAGAGGGTGATGGTGGGGCCGATGGTGGCCTTGATGCTCGAGATTTCCACACCGAAGTTGCGCAAGACGGTGATGATGCGGTCCTTGTTGGCATTTTGCTCTGCCATGTCGACGTTGGGGCCATTGTCTTCGTAGTGCTTGAGCAGGGGGATGGTGGGGAACTTGTAATACTCCAAGTCTTTGCGCGGATCGTAGGGTTCCATCGAGAGGACCTCTTCCACGGTCTTGCCCTTGGCCTTATCGTCGACGACGGGGGCGGTGATGTCGAGTTTCGTATCGGTGGTGGGAGCTGCTGAGGGGGTAGTCTCGTCAGCAGGATTGACTACGATCTCCATCTCGCCACTATCGGTAGTAGGCTTGGGGACGTCGGGCGAAGCGGGCGACACGTCGGTGTCGAGGTCGATGGACACGGTGCCGCTCTCTGGCTCATGGTCTTCAGCCACGGCCTTGAGTTCTTCTTCGGAGAAGTAGGGTGCATTCTCATCGTCTTCATTGTCGGAGGGTTCGCCCTCGGGGTCAGCATCTGAGGCGTCGTCGGTGGCGGTGGCATCAGCGGCTTCTTCCTCGTCGCCAGTAGCGGATTTGTGCTTGGCGAGTTTGTCCTTGATAAAGTCCTGCGGACGAAGCATGCGGCGCACCACGTTGACCGTCTCGCTTGTGAGATACATCAGATAGAGCACGGCTACAACGAGCACTACGATCCATGCGCCCAGACTTCCGAGATTGTCAGTGAGTTGGCGTGTGATGTAGCTACCATGGTTGCCCCCAAGGCTGAATCCTACGTTTTTTATAATACGATCGGGCAACATCTGCGTGATGAGCGACATGAAGGTGGAGCCCCATATCATGACGATAGAAAGGTTGACAAACCATTTCCATAG
>JBNMGC010000099.1:0-2437 GCA_050873845.1 Alloprevotella sp. | reverse complement strand
TAAAGACTGGTATCCCATCTCATACGTGGGCTACGAAAACACCAACTTCAACATCGCTGCTCACCTCACTCCCGCTGCCGACTATACAGAAGAAGAGCCTACTGGCTACGTCATCTTCCGCAACGGCAAGCGCATCACTCCCACCGCGATTAAGCAGCTCAACTATAGTGAAGAACTGACCGACGCTGGTCAGTACACTTACACTGTAGCCTCAGAATATGCAGGAGGACACCTCTCTGCTCATTCAAGCGAAGCACAAGTTGAGAAGATTCAGCTCGACGCTCCTCAGGCTCCCCGCACACTGAAGGCTGACATCGTACGCAACCGCAAGGTCAACCTCCGCTGGGACTTCCCCTTAGCTCAGGCTTCAGAACTTCCCATCGACCTCACCGTACAAGCTGGTATTACCCCCGAGGGACTGCCCGAGTACGTAGGTCAGTTCAAGGGTGCCTACGCTGGCGAAATGGGTATTGCCTCCGACGGCAACTACATCTACACCACGAAGTACTCCGCAGCAGGTATCATCAACCGCTACACAATGGACGGCACATTCGATACCAGCTTCTCCGTGACCGATACACTCTCTACTGGTTTCCGCAACCTTATCTATGCCGATGGTCATTTCTATGCCACAGCTAACGGCTCTGCCATCTACCAGATCGACATGGATAAGCGCACCGTGACATCAAGCATCTCTATCTCAGAGATTGCTCGTCACATTGCTTACATTCCCTCTCTCGATAATGGTCGTGGCGGTTTCGAGATAGGCGACTGGAGCACCAGCATCTACACCACCATGCGTGGTGCAAAGATTGGCAATGGTCCTACGCCGAAGGCTGCTGCAGGTACGGCCTATTACAACGGCATCCTCTACAGTTTCGAACAGGGTTATGAGCACAACTACGAACTCTGTGCCTACGACTACACCACCGGCCGTCAGCTCTGGCACAAGAGCCTCGACCAGTATGGCATCATCAGCCCCAACCTCAGCGCTTCAGCTGGTGGTATGTCTGTCATCGAGACGAAGGAAGGACTCCACCTGCTCGCCCTTGGCTTGCAAGAGCCCGCTGGCACTCGTTTCATCTACTTCGACCTCGGCACCGTAAAGGGTCTGAGTGGTTACAACGTCTACCGCAACAATGTGAAGGTGAACGATGCTCCGCTGGCGCTTCGCGAATATAGCGAAGAACTCTCTACACCGGGCACCTACACTTATCAGGTAGAAACTGCCTACATCGACCAGACTGTGTCTGAGAAGAGTGCCCCCGTGAGCATCGAAGTGATTGAAGCTGGCAACGGCGAAGCACCTACCGATGTGAAGGCTCGCATGGCCTCTTATGGCTACGACGTAAACGTATCAATGATCGACCCCACGAGCCTCAGCACCGACCTCTACGAAAGCTTCGAGAGCGAAGCCGCTGATCAATCTTTCGCTCGTGAAGGATGGACCAACCTCGATGGTCGTCTCAAGGTGACAAGTACAGATGCCGTACACGGCAACCGCGCTCTCGCCACCACTCCCGAGGCTGAAGCCGAACTCATCATCCCCGTGACGAAGGCATACACCTCACCCTTCGCCTTTAGCTTCATGGCACGCAACACCAATCGTGCTGAGGGCGATGGCGAAATCCAGGTGCTCACCTCTGACTACACCACAAGCTATGCCGACTTCACCAACCGCGGCACATTCACTACTGCCGAGGCTTGGAAGCAATGCGACTTGACTCTCCCCGCTGGCACTAAGTACATCCTCATCCGTGTGGCTAAGGCTTATGCTGCCCAGCTCATCGATGCCATCAGCATCAATAGCACAAAGGCGGGCAAAGTATATGGTTACGACATTTTGCGCAATGGCGAGAAGCTCAACGACGAGCCCGTGGCTGGTCCGAGCTATACCGACCACAACGTGCTCCCCGGCACCTATACTTACCAAGTACGTGCTTACTACGACGACTCAAGCATCAGTCCGCTCTCAGAACCTGCCCAGGCAAGTGTAAGCTATACCAACGGCTACCAGCAGCCGGGTACGCTCTCTGTCACTCAGACGCCCGAAGGCAACCGCCTCAACTGGTCAGTACCCGCACTGGGTGGTGTGACCGAACTGCGTTGGCACAACGGCGTATGCGATAATGCTGCTGGTCTGCCCAGCGGTGGTGCTTACTACGCTGGTGTACAGTGGAACAGCGACGAGCTTGCTCCCTACAGCAACTTGAGCATCTCTGAGGTGAAGTTCTACATCAATCAGGTGCCCGACGTGCTCTACGTGCAGCTCTTTGAGGGCGACGACCTCGTATTCGAGAAATACGTAGCCGACCTCCGTCAGTACTCCTTCAACACCGTTCGCTTGGACAAGCCCCTTAAGGTGAACACAAGCAAGCGTCTGCGCGCTGTAATCTATGTAGAGCACAACCAGATCACCGTGCCTCTGGGCTACGAT
>JBNMGC010000098.1:0-2577 GCA_050873845.1 Alloprevotella sp. | reverse complement strand
TTTGCTCTTGAAGTTTACTTCCTTCTGAGCCACATTGTCGAGGTCGATGTAGGTGCCGATGATGCGATTGGAGATAAACCAATGGCAGGTCTTATAGCCACGATCGAGATAGATGGCTCCCATGAGAGCTTCGAAGGCATTGCCGCCAATGTTGGTATGGCTCATGTGTGTGCCTTGAGCTGCGAGGATGAGTTTCTCAAGCCCCATCTGGGTGGCAAGACGATTGAGCGACTCGCGCTGCACAATCTTGGAACGGGTGGAGGTGAGAAAGCCCTCACGCTTGGTGGGGAAGTGGCGGAAGAGGATGTCGCTCACGATGCTCTCGATGACGGCATCGCCGAGGTATTCCAATCGCTCGTTGTTGAGCGGACGCACAGGGGCATCCGTGCGGGGCTTGCGATCCTGACGACGATCGCGCTGGGAGGCTCCGCCCTTGCGATCTTTGCGATCCTTGGCAGGGCCATTGTTGGGACCATCCTTGCGGTAGCCGAGCGACTTGTGAGAGAAGGCCACACGATAGAGCTCTATGTTGTGAGGATAGAAGCCCAATATATCATAAAGGGCCGAAAGGAACTCCTTGTTCTTGCGAAACGGGAGCTTCATTCGGTCGAAAAGATTGAGTATCATAACGAAAAGAGCCTCCTTCCCTTAGCCATCGCCCTCCTCTGACGGAAGGAGAAATGACTGGGGGAAGGGGCTGAAGAGATTTTGAGGTTGGGGTTACTTGTCCTCATACTTCTTCACAATGCAGCAAGCATTATGACCACCGAAGCCGAAGGTATTGCTCAGGGCAGCACGTACGGTGCGCTTCTGTGCCTTGTTGAAGGTGAAGTTGAGGTTGTAGTCGATGTTCTCGTCGCGATCGTCGTCCTCGTGGTTGATGGTAGGAGGCACGATGTCGTTCTTTACAGAGAGGCAGCAGATGAGGGCTTCTACAGCACCAGCAGCACCAAGGAGGTGACCTGTCATACTCTTAGTAGAAGAGATGTTGAGCTCATAAGCGTGCTTGCCAAAGAGCTTGGTGATAGCCTTTACCTCTGAGATATCGCCTACGGGGGTAGAAGTACCGTGTACGTTGATGTAGTCGATATCTTCGGGCTGCATTTCTGCATCTTCAAGAGCGGCCTTCATCACGAGGTTGGCACCGAGGCCCTCGGGGTGAGAAGCGGTAATGTGGTGAGCATCGGCCGACATGCCAGCACCTGCTACTTCGCAATAGATCTTCGCACCACGTGCCTTAGCGTGCTCAAGCTCTTCGAGGATGAGGATACCTGCACCCTCGCCCATGATGAAGCCATCGCGGCTCTTGCTGAAGGGGCGTGAAGCGTGAGTGGGATCGTCGTTACGAGTAGAGAGGGCATGCATAGCATTGAAGCCTCCTACGCCACAGGGCCAGATAGCTGCTTCGGCACCACCAGTAACCATGGCATCGGCCTTACCGAGGCGGATGAGGTTGAAGGCATCAGCCAGAGCGTTGGTAGAAGAGGCACATGCTGAAGTGGTGGTATAGTTAGGACCGTGGAAACCGTATTGGATAGAGATCTGACCAGCTGCGATGTCGGCAATCATCTTGGGGATGAAGAAGGGATTGAACTTGGGGCCGTTCTCCTTGTTGAGGGCATAGTAGCCGGCTTCTTCCTCAAAGGTGTGGATACCACCGATACCTACGCCGAGCACCACGCCAATGCGGTTCTTATCGATCGTCTCAAGATCCCAACCGCAGTCCTTGATAGCCTCCATAGCTGCTACGAGGGCGTACTGCTCGTAGAGGTCCATCTTACGAGCTTCCTTGCGATCGATGAAATCGGTTGCCTTGAAGCCTTTCACTTCGCAAGCAAACTGGGTCTTAAACTTGGATGCGTCGAAGTGGGTGATGGGGCCGGCGCCGCTTACGCCGTTCTTAATGTTTTCCCATGTTTCGGGTACGGTGTTACCTACGGGGGTGAGGGCGCCAAGGCCAGTCACTACTACTCTTTTGAGTTCCATAATGTGTAAGAAATGTGTGTATCGTTGCTTCACTACATACGCATGACATGACTTCTTAGTGTCCTTGAGAAGCACATGATTGTGTAATTCAAGCCACTGAGAGGGAGGACACACGCGGAGAGGCACAAGCCCTTAGTAGATTAGCACGCACGAGGCCTTGCTGGAGGCCGATTCCAATGGTACTCACTAATCTACTAACTAACGCGGCAACGCCTTCTACCAAGGCGCGCACCCATAAATTAATGCGCGTTGCAGCTAAGCTACGAGATGAATTAAATAAGGTGATTTGAAGGAAAGCGGAGCGCAAAGTGGCTCCAAAAACAATTAACGTTTAACGTACAGCATCCTTGCCACCGACCCCAAAGGGAGGCGACGCTGACGCGTAACGTTAAACGTTAAATGATGATTTGAGGTCGTCGTAGACAAGCGAATTACTTGTTGATGTGCTCCTCGATGTAAGCGATAGCGTCACCTACGGTAGAAATCTTCTCTGACTGATCGTCAGGGATAGTGATTCCGAATTCCTTCTCAAACTCCATGATGAGTTCTACGAGGTCGAGAGAGTCAGCACCGAGGTCGTTAGCGAAGCTT
>JBNMGC010000097.1:0-2621 GCA_050873845.1 Alloprevotella sp. | reverse complement strand
GTCTCGCTTCGGCTCAATGTGTGAGGCTCAATGCCGAGCACATCGAAAAAAACATGCCGCCTCGGGCATTGAGCCCTTCGCCAGCATGCCGAAGCGAGACGCTTCGCCCCCACTTCCTTTGAACTAACCTCTTACCTCCTCTACAAACCTTATAACCTCAAACCTCCAAACTCCCAACTCCCCTCCCATGCCCACCGACTTCTATTCCTGGGCCACCTCGCGCTGCTCGCAAAAGGAGTACTGCCGTAGCGAGATAGCCCAAAAACTCCGTACCAAAGGTGCCACATCGGCAGAGATTGAAGCCCTGCTCGACCGCTTAGAGACAGAGCGCTATATAGATGAAGCACGCTATGCCCGTGCCTTCGTGTCCGATAAGTTTCGGTTCGACCACTGGGGGCGCATCAAAATCACCTATTCCCTGCGCCAAAAGGGCATCGATGCCAATACCATAGACGATGCGCTCGCCCAAATCGATGACGATGATTATCGCCAATCGCTCACCGACTTCATCGCTTCCCGCCGTCGCACCACCAAGGCCGACTCCTCCTATGCCCTCAATCAGAAAATAGCCCGTGCCGCCATCACGCGAGGCTTCGAACCGCAGATGGTGTTTGATGCATTGGGCGAGGATTGGTAATCATCGAAGGTTTCCAATCAATGCAGGGCTTTTTTAGCCAATACAGCGGTGGCTGAGAAGACCCGCTATAGTCCTATTCCCCTCCCTTTTCTCCTCTATACAGAGAGTTTTTCCTGCGAAAAGCCCTCATCTTGCACTATTTCGTACTAATACTTTGATAATCAGGGAAATGTGAAACAATTTGCCTACACACTTCCTACACTTTTCCTACACCCTTGCTTGCACTCTCCCTCTCCACCCTACCCTCCCCAAAATATCCCCATAGATCCTTCCCCTCAGTTGCTCCGTCGAAATTATCCCTTGACGCTATTTCCCTTACCCCTTGATGCCGTAAGAATTACCCCTTAATGCCGCAACAAGCAGAAAAAGGCTGTGATGGATGATGACGGAGGAGTGCAAGCAAAACCTCCCTGCATACACACCATACAAGCACTGATAATCAATCGATTGCAGAGGGCGAGTGACGGCAGTGCACATATTGATGTCCTAAATCGACGGAACGCGTGCGCGCGTAAGGGCGCAGAGTGAATACGTTTTCACCCCATTTGCACTTTACTGCTGAAATAAGAAAAATGCCGCAAATCACTCGTAAGAAAATTTGCAAAGACCCAAAAAAACTTTTAATTTTGCACGGAGAAAGTGTGTCCTCCCCATTTATGAGGAGAAACGCTGCGTTCTGAGGCTTGCCCAAAGCATTAGAAATCAGGCTATCAGCACAGATCGAAAATTCTATAATAATCTAAATATCAACTTAATTCAAATCATTTTATGTGGTTAACTAACTCATCCATCGGACGGAAGGTAATCATGTCAGTCACTGGCATTGCGCTTATCCTGTTCCTCACATTCCATGGTTGCATGAACTTGGTGGCCCTCTTCTCAGAAGAAGGTTACAACTGGGTATGCGAAATGTTGGGTGCCAATTGGTATGCCGTAGTAGCTACCATCGGCCTCACAGCACTCGTAGCCATCCACTTCATTTATGCCATCATCCTTACTTTGCAGAACCGCAAAGCACGTGGCAACAACCGCTATGCCGTTACCAGCAAGCCCGAAAAGGTAGAGTGGGCATCGCAGAACATGTTCGTGCTCGGTGTAATCATCGTGCTCGGTCTGTTGCTCCACTTGTTCAACTTCTGGTACAACATGATGTTTGCCGAACTCGTCAATGGTGGTATGCCTTTCGTTAACGGCGTGGCAGACGCAGCAGATGGCTACGGCATGATTGCTTACACCTTTAGCAACCCCGTATTCACAGTTCTCTACATCATTTGGTTTGTAGCTATTTGGTTCCACATGACTCACGGCTTCTGGAGCGCTATGCAGACCCTCGGCTGGAACGGCAAGATCTGGTTCAACCGCTGGCGTTGCATCGGCAATATCTACGTGACCGTGCTCATGCTCATCTTCCTCGTTGTAGCCCTCAAGTTCGCCTTCTGCGGTGGTGCTTGCTGCGCAGCGTAATATATAAAAGTGGAAAAGTTAGAAGTTGGGAGCGTCGTGAGGACAATAATAAAGTAACTTTATAACCTCATAACCTCAAAACTTAAAACTAAAAAACTTAACCCAAAGACATTCCAATCATGGCTAATATAGATTCAAAAATACCTCAAGGTCCCGTTGCTGAAAAGTGGACCAACTATAAAGCTCACCAGAAATTGGTGAACCCCGCCAACAAGCGTAAGCTCGACATCATCGTCGTAGGTACTGGTCTTGCAGGCGCTTCTGCAGCCGCTTCTCTCGGTGAGATGGGCTTCAAAGTGCTCAACTTCTGCATCCAGGACTCTCCCCGTCGTGCTCACTCTATCGCCGCACAGGGCGGTATCAACGCTGCTAAGAACTATCAGAACGATGGCGACTCAGTATATCGCCTCTTCTACGATACCGTAAAGGGTGGTGACTACCGTGCTCGCGAAGCCAACGTATACCGCTTGGCAGAGGTGAGCGCCAACATCATCGACCAGTGCGTGGCACAGGGCGTACC
>JBNMGC010000096.1:0-2681 GCA_050873845.1 Alloprevotella sp. | reverse complement strand
GGCGTATCAGCATCCGTAGGCCTTGGTGCAGCCATGCTCTGCGCAGGCATGATAGCCTTCATCGTCTATTGCGTAATGGACCGCAAGGAAGATGCTGCAGCAGCTGCCCTTGAGAGCGAACCCGAAGAAGGATTCAAGTTCTCCGACCTTGGCACACTCTTCTGCAACCGCGGCTTCTGGTACGTGGCAGTACTTTGCCTCATGTTCTACGCAGGCGTATTCCCCTTCCTCAAGTTTGCCACCAAACTGATGGTCATGAAGTACTCCGTACCCGATGACGTAGCTGGCCTCATCCCTGCTATGCTTCCTTTCGGTACAATATTCTTGACTCCGTTCTTCGGCAGCATTTATGACAAGTATGGCAAGGGCGCTACGCTCATGCTCATCGGTAGCATACTGCTCACTCTCGTACACATCACCTTTGCTCTACCTCTCAACTCATGGATTCTTGCCATCGTTGTTATGGTAGTGCTCGGCATTGCCTTTGGTTTGGTACCTTCTGCCATGTGGCCTTCAGTGCCCAAGATCATTCCGATGAACCTTCTCGGCACGGCTTACGCCCTCATCTTCTACATTCAGAACATCGGTCTTGCCCTTGTTCCCGTATGGATTGGTAAGGTCAACCAGGCTAACACCGATAGCAACGGAACGATTGACTACACCCAGACCATGACCATCTTCGCTTGCTTCGGCGCCATCGCCATCATCATCTCCCTCCTGCTCATCATGGAGGACAAGCGTAAAGGCTATGGTCTGCAGAAGCCCAATATCAAGAAGTAACCTCCATTCCTTTACCTCATAAACGTTTTGGCGGCCATCAGTCAAGCACTTTCTGCTTACTGATGGCCGCCACTGCATTATTATATTGTGTTTTACATCCCTAAACACAGAAATCCGATGATCCCAAGAGCAGACGGGAACATCGGATTTCTATCTATTATTGACGTTAGGACAGAGCCGTTTAGTCTATCGTGACGAAACGATTATCCTCGAGTTTTACGTGGTGAGCAAACGAAGTAGCGCCATCACTTCTTACAGCCGAGAGGTCTATGCCACGGCTGATGAGTTCATCGATAAGAGCTCTGTCGTGAGCAGCACGCGCAGAATTAAAGCCACGGCAACCTACCTGGCGATTGAATGAGTCTACAAGTGAAGTGAGGGAAACTGCTGCGAAACTTGCAGCGAACTGATCGTAAAGAGAATTGTTCATAATGACTTGTTTTTGAAGTTGTGAGTAAATCTTCCACATCGTACCTTTACCACCGCGGCTGTCAGAAGCTCGGTTGGTGCAGATTCATACTGCTCTTGATGTTTCAGCGGCAAAGGTATACAATTCTTTTTAATAAATCCGTTTTTCCCAGAAGAAAAATGCAAACGCATAGCATTTTATCATTCTCTTTTCCTCTCATCTTTCACTATTGAACTTCTAAAGTTCTGCGCTCGCAATCATGTAATACGGAGCACTGGGCCGCCCTCTCTTCTCGAGCAGTCCTTCCCTAACAAGGCGGGAAAGCACCTTATAGGCTGTGGTGCGACCATAGCCAGTGAGCGTTTGGAAGGACAAACGATCCATCACATCGCCAGGATGCTCTGCATAGAACGCTCGGATGCAGTCGATCAGTTCTGCATCGGTATGCGTGGGAGTTTTTCTCACCACCTTTTCGGCTCTGCGGAATGTCACTTTTCCAAAGTCTTTCATAAGTGTGGCCTTAGGATGAAAGTTGATGTTGTCTATGCGTAGGTGTCGGGCTATTTGCTTGTCTGCAGCGTCGGTGATGACTTCTGTGCTCGATATGGAAGGGGAGAAACTGCCGAGTTCAGGCACTTCTATGCGTGCTCCCTCTGCCAATGCCTGTGCCATCACTTGCGCCATGGCGCTCATCACACCTTTCACATCACCTTCTGTAGCAGTGCAACGTTCTTGTATCATGTGGCAGAGTTCGGCTGAGGTAATGCGTGCAGAATGTGCCAATACGGGGAAGTAGCCACGCAGCTCCTTGTCCTTTGCGTGCGGTATTTCTTGGAGTTTGAATGTGATTGCCATATCTTTTAAAGTATAAAGTATAACATGATATTGAGACTAAGTCTGAAGTATTTCGCTGTGATAAAAAGTCTATTCATAAGTAGTAGAGGTGAAGCGCCTCGCTTCTTCTTGACTGCCGATGATTAGTATTCGTGATTGTCTTACTCATATTTGTACATGGGCGTTCTTCCGTCCGTAGATGAGCATTCTCCCGTCTGCGGATAACCTTTCTCCCGTCCGCGGATGAGCATCCTACCATCGTTCACCGTTCGGTGAACGATGAGTCACCGCCCAGTGACTGAGCGTTCACCGCCCAATGAACGACCGTTCACCACCCGGTGTACGATGGCAAAGTTACCAAAAAGAAACGGAACGTCCTAAGTTTAAGCATGATAATGACGAAGTTTCATACACGCCGTTCGCGGGTAGGAAGAATCTGTGCTGAGGAGTAAATTTGCATGCTTCGAAGAAAGGCTGTATCTTCGCGCCAAGATTGCGAAGGTGAGGGGATGGCTCTCACTCAGTTCTGTGGGCGACGCGTCTCGCGTCAGCGCAAGAGAATATCAAAAAGTCTACTCAGAGTCTACTGGGGGCGACGCGTCCCCGCGTCGGCACAAGGGGAAATGCCCCACAGAACGAAGCATGGGCTTTCCCTTCT
>JBNMGC010000095.1:0-2844 GCA_050873845.1 Alloprevotella sp. | reverse complement strand
GCGTACGCACGCGAGAGAGGCTACGGAGGAGGAAGATTCAAGAACTACTCAAACAGTTCTGTGGGCGACGCGTCTCGCGTCGGCATAGCCTGCGGGCAAGAGGTGAGCCCTTAGGAAGTGGGGGCGAAGCGTCTCGCTTCGGCACGGCGGCGAGGGCGCGATGCCCGAGGCGGCGTGAGAGAAAAAACACAAACTTTTGCCAAGCTTCGGCATTGAGCCTCGCATGGCAAGCCGAAGCGAGACGCTTCGCCCCCACTTCCTAAGGGCTCACCTCTTGCCCGCAGGCTATGCCGACGCGAGACGCGTCGCCCACAGAACTGTTTGAATAGTTCTTGAATCTTCCTCCTCCGTAGCCTCTCTCGCGTGCGTACGCGTACGTGCGCGCTCCGTCTGTTTTGCCATAGAATAGCTTGCATCTGTCACTTTTTGTGGCTTATTCTCTGAATATCAGATGTTTACGAGTGGCTGTTGCCTACACTTTGCCTACACTTTTGCTTGCACTCCTCCACGTATTTCTGACCATTCACATCCCATCCATTTCCCTATGGAGAAGAAAAAATTATCCCCCGCTCCGGTAAAAACGAGAGTGGGGGATAATTCTTCCTTGAGCGGGGGGTAATTGTGATGAGCAGGAGTGTAGGCAAAGTGAGGGCATACCGCGTACTTATCTTGTGCAGAAATACCTTGGGTATCAGTGTCTTACAGGTGTAAAGTGCAAGGAGTGTAAGTATCGCACTGCCAAATTCGCTGTAATGCGTGCGCGCGAGGGAAGCAGAAAAAGTGAACAGTTTGTACACTCTTTTTGCATGAAATCATACAGAGCACTACCTTTGCACCCATGAGAATCGAAACGTTGAACTTTACGAGACTAAGGTCGGTGGGCTGCCGTGTCGGTATGCTCCGTGGTGGAAGTCATAGTTTCCTCCTCTTGCTGGGCCTTCTGCTGTGCAGCTTGTTCGGCTTGCTTCTTGTGTTGCCAGTAGATCCAATTAGCATGGCGAATGCTGTCCTCGCGGCGCAAGCTGTCTTCGCGCAAGCGATTGAGAGCTGCCGTGTCGGGGGTGGCAACGGGTGGGGTTATGCTGTCGGAGTCGGCAGCGATGGGCGCAGCGTCAGCTGGCTCTACAGGGCGGTGCATCCAGCGGTCGATGCCCAAGCCTATGGCTCCTGCTACGATGACGACGATTGCGATGATGCCCACCCACTTCCCGATACGTCGGTAGGGAATGTTGAGGCTGTGCGTACGCGTGCGCTTTCCCTCGGGATGCGTAAAGCGTTTGCTCCTCTCGGGCTGCGGCTCAGAGGCCGATGGTGTGGGCGCCAAGGGATCGGTCGAACTGCGCAGTGGCTGCTGAGGGTCGGGCTCGTAGGCATAGCCATCGGGCATGATGGGCGGAATGTTGGTGGTGCGGCTCTTGCTGCGTTTCTTAGGCTCTACAGATTCAGATTGCGGTTGAGGCTTCTTTTCTTCTTCCATAGCTGTGTGTTGTCAGTGCAAAAGCGTAGGGGTAAAATGTGTGTTTATCCCTACGCTCGTGTCTGTATGATGTATTGATGTGACGATTCGCGCACTGAGGATACAATCGATGCAGATACCCCTGCGATGCGCGCTATCTTTTAAAACTTAAGTTCCGAAATGCGGCGAATAGCTTCGCGTGCCTCGTCCATGCTCAGGCAGAGGGGTGGAAGCAGGCGGAGAATGTTGGTCGAAGCAGCTCCGGTGAATACGTGCTCATCGGTGATGAGGCGCTTGCGGAAGTCCTTGATGGGCTGGTCATACTCTATGCCAATCATAAGACCGCGACCACGCACATCGGTGATGTGAGGGTTGCTCTGTTGGAGCTTCTTCAGTTCGCTGAGGAGGTAGTCGCCCACCTTTGCAGCATTGTCGACGAGGTGCTCTTGCTCCATCACGTCGAGCACAGCCAAGGCTGCAGCGCATGCCAAATGGTTGCCGCCAAAGGTGGTGCCGAGCATGCCATAGGTGGCTTCAAATTTCGGCGAGATCAGTACGGCACCCATCGGGAAACCATTGCCAATGCCCTTAGCACAGGTGATGATGTCGGGGCGAACGCCTAAGTGCTGATGGGCAAAGAACTTGCCGCTACGGCCGTAGCCACACTGGATTTCATCGCAGATGAGCACGGTGCCTGTCTCGTCGCACATCTTGCGCAAGCCTTGCACAAACTCGGGGGTGGCCATGCGAATGCCGCCCACACCCTGTATGCACTCGAGGATTACGGCTGCTACGTCGCCCTTGCGAAGCTCCGTGGTGAATGCATCGAGGTCGTTGAGGGGAAGGAAGGTGACGTGACCACCTGCATTGATGGGGGCTACAATCTTGGGATTGTCAGTGACTTCTACTGCCAACGATGTACGTCCGTGGAAGGCCTTGCCAGCTGCCAGTACACGCTTTCTGCCGGTATGGAATGAGGCAAGTTTGAGAGCGTTTTCATTGGCTTCAGCGCCCGAGTTGATGAGGAAGAGCTGGTAGTCTTCATAACCACAAGCCTTGCCCAATCGCTGAGCAAGTTCTTCCTGCAGGCGATTGATCACGGAGTTGGAGTAGAAGGGGAGTGTCTGAAGTTGGTGGGTGAGCTTCTCTACGTAGTGGGGATGGCAGTGGCCAATGCTTATCACGGCATGTCCGCCATAGAGGTCGAGGTATTCCTGACCTTTGTCGTCCCATACGTGGCAGCCCTTACCATTTACTATGTTGATATCGAATAGTGGATATACGGGGAATAGTTTCATTGTAGAAGGATATATGGTTTGCTCTGTTTCGGATGAGATAGAAATCTCTTGGGAATGCCGACGCGAGGACGCGTCGCCCCCAGTATCGGC
>JBNMGC010000094.1:0-2995 GCA_050873845.1 Alloprevotella sp. | reverse complement strand
AAGTAATAAGTAATAAGTAATAAGTAATAAGTAATAAGTAATAAGGCTAGTAAGCTCTCAGCCAATACTGGGGGCGACGCGTCCTCGCGTCGGCTCTGCCTGCGGGCAAGAAGTCTACCCATAGGAAGTGGGGGCGAAGCGTCTCGCTTCGGCTTGGCACGCGAGGCTCGATGCCGAAGCGGGACAAAAAGGAGTATAGTATTTGCAATCTCTTGCGCTTTATATCTCTTGCGCTGACTTTCTTTTGCGCTGACTCGAGCATCGAGCCCTCGCCACCGCGCCGAAGCGAGACGCTTCGCCCCCACTGCCTATGGGCTCACAGCTTAAATTGTGGCTGAGCCGACGCGAGGACGCATCGCCCCCAGAACTGGCTGAAAGACTGTAATGGCTGAAAGACTGTCAGCAAGAATGTATTACTTATTACTTATTACTTCTTTACTCTTACTTAATTGAACAAAAGCTCCCCACGGACATATAGTCTGCGGGGAGCCATCAATCTATGAAATTAACCTATTGGAATTAGGTCCGGAGTTAGGCTTTTGTTGCTTCTTCCTCTGTGCCCTTCTTCTTACGGCTGAGTGTGCGGTAAGCGATAGGAGCGGCAAGGAAGATAGATGAGCAGGTACCGAAGATCACACCCAGGATCATTGCGAAGGCGAATGAGCGGATGCTATCGCCACCGAGGATGAAGATGCAGAGGAGCACCAAGAGGGTGGTGGTAGATGTGATTACGGTACGGGTCAGTGTGCTGTTGAGCGACTCGTTGAAGAGTTCCCATACGTTCTGATTCGGGTGGAGCTGGAGGTTTTCACGCATACGGTCGAATACTACCACCTTATCGTTGATAGAGTAACCGATTACGGTCAAGATAGCTCCGATGAAGGTCTGGTCTACTTCGAGCGAGAAGCCGATCCAGCCCCAGCAGATGGAGAACACGCCCATTACGAGCAGTGTATCGAAGAACAGCGCTATTACGCTACCTACGGAGAATGCGATGTTGCGGAAACGCACGAGGATGTAGATGAAGATAGCTACGAGCGAGAGCAGCACGGCTACGATGGCACCGCGAGTCATGTCGGCTGCCACGGTAGGTCCTACCTTCTGTGCCGATACGATGGAACCACCAGTGTGGTTGTCGCGATCGATGAAGGTGTTGTAGTCTGCCTTGATGAGTTTCGCGTCGTGCAGAGCGTCGAAGATGAAGCGCTCTACCTCCTGGTCGATATTTTCGCTGTCGTCGTCAATGCGGTAGTTGGTCGAGAGGCGTACGGCGTCGTTGCTTGTCGTGGTGATAGCGATAGCGGTTACTACGGCGTTGGGGTCCTTGGCATTTACCTTAGCCGAAACGGCCTGCTGCACCTGTTCGGGAGTTACGCCCTTCTGTTCGAATTCGATCACGTAGTTGCGACCACCGGTGAAGTCGATACCGCTGCTCAGTCCGCGAGTGAAGAGGAAGCCGAGTGCTACCACTGCTGCTACGATGAACACGATGATAGACGTCTTGCCCTTCTTCATGAAGTCGATGTGCTTGCCTACGAGGAAGTTTTTCGACATCGGGGTGGTGAAGGTCAGTCCGAGCCACTTATCCTTGTTGAGGAAGTGTTCGAATACGATGCGGCTTACCCATACTGCGGTGAAGAATGAACATACGATACCGATGCCCAGTGTCATGGCGAAACCACGGATGGGGCCTGTACCGAAGTTGTAGAGGATCACGGCAGTGATGATAGAGGTGAGGTTGGAGTCGAAGATGGCTGAGAATGCGTTGCCGTAGCCTTCAGCCAGGGCAGTCTTGAGCAGTTTGCCAGCCTTAAGTTCTTCCTTCGTACGTTCGTAGATCAGCACGTTGGCATCCACTGCCATACCGAGCGAGAGCACCATACCGGCGATACCGCTCATGGTCAGAGCTGCCTGGAACGAGGTGAGGATACCGAAGGTGAAGAAGAAGTTGAGGATCAATGCCAGGTTGGCCACCATACCAGGTATGAAGCCATAGAAGCAGCACATGAAGATCATCAGCAGGATGAAGGCTACCACGCAGGCGGTGAAGCCGGCCTGGATAGAGGCTGCACCGAGGCTCGGACCTACGGTCTCTTCCTGTACGATCTTGGTGGGAGCGGGCATCTTACCGCTCTTGAGCACGTTGGCCAAGTCGCGTGTATCTTCCACGGTGAAGTGACCCGAGATCTGAGAGTTACCACCCGAGATCTCGTTCTGCACCACGGGAGCGCTGTATACGTAGCCATCGAGCACGATTGCCACGCAGCGCTTGAGGTTTTTCTTAGTGAGCGAAGCCCAGTCGCGTGCGCCGTTGGTAGTCATCGTCATGCTCACGATGGGCTGGTGGTTTTGGTCGAAGTCGTCCTTAGCGTCGGCTATCACGTCGCCCTGCATAGAGGGCTGTCCGTTTACGGAGCGGAGGGCATAGAGTTCGAACACGTTGGCCTGCATGCCTGCGGGAGCTTTCACGCCCCATGCCAGGTGGAGGTCGGCGGGCAGTACGGCCTTAGCCTCTGCGCTCTGGATCATGGCGTTGATAGCAGCCGTGTCGCGAGCGGTGGCGTAGCCTACTACGCAGTTCGTTGGGCTCATGCCCTGGATCTGTGCGAGCTTAGAGAAGAGGGGGTGCTGTTCCTTTGTGCCCTGCTTCTTAGCCTGTTCGGTCTTGGCGGTCTCAGCTTTGGCAGAGTCGGCCTTGGTGGTGTCGGCAGCGCCGCCCTTGCTCAATCGGGTGTCGAGGGCTTGGAGGCTTGACTGTACTTCCTGCAGGCTGTAGGTCTCCCAAAACTCGAGGTTGGCGCTACCCTGGAGGAGCTTACGCACACGTTCGGGCTCTTTGATACCTGGCATTTCTACCATGATCTGTCCGATCTGGCCTTTACCACGAAGGATTTGGATGTTGGGCTGTGCCACACCGAAGCGGTCGATACGTGAGCGCACCACCTTGTTGGAGTTTTCCACGGCAGTGTTCACCTCTTCGTTGAGTACCTTCTTT
>JBNMGC010000093.1:0-3055 GCA_050873845.1 Alloprevotella sp. | reverse complement strand
CAGGTAGCTACTCACAGGCTGATCCGTGGATGATGCCGACGCGAGACGCGTCGCCCCCAGTATTGGCTGAAATCTTGCAAGAATACATTTCTTATTACATGATAAGAGCAAGAATGTATTACTTATTACTTGTTACTTATTACTTAATAAGAATGTATTACTTGTTACTTATTACTTAATAAGACCATACTTAATACTTCCAACAGTAGTGTTATTCCCCTTACTCATCGCTCTGCCCCTCTCGGCAGACTCACTTAAGAATTTTGACATAGAAGAGGCTGTGGTCGTAGCACAGCCCAAAGAGACTCGACAACTTCGTCAGCAACCACTCAGCGTATCGCTATTCGACGCCAATGCGCTGAAGTTACGCCGCGTAGAGAGCGTAAAGCAACTATCCACACTCGCGCCCAACTTTTTCATGCCCGACTATGGCAGCCGACTCACATCGGCGGTGTATATCCGCGGTATCGGGTCGCGTATCAACACACCTGCCGTGGGGCTCTACGTAGACAATGTGCCGTATGTGGATAAGTCGGCCTACGATTTTTCGTTCCAAGACGTGACTCGCGTCGACGTGCTTCGCGGTCCGCAAGGCACGCTCTACGGACGCAACACGATGGGCGGACTTGTACGCATTTTCACCGCCGACCCAATGCTCCATCAAGGCACAGACCTGCAAGCAGGCATCGGTACGGGATGGGGCGAACGGGCTATGTCGCGCCACGCTTCGCTGACTACCTATCTGCATCCACGCTCCGACATGGGACTGAGCCTAAGCGGTTACTACCGAGGACAAGATGGCTACTTCACCAACCTTACTACTCATAAGAAGCAAGACGCATCAGAGGCTGGCGGCGGACGCGTGCGCTGGACTTGGCGACCCACCGAGGTGGTCAAGATGGACTGGACGGCTTCTTACGAATATAGCGACGAGAAGGCTTGCCCTTATTACCTTCTGGGACAAACCGCATCGTTTGCCGAGGGCTACAAGACTTCGGGCGGAACGGATCACAACTGGGGCACGCTGAATCAGAACCGACCGAGCAAGTATCGCCGCAGTCTGTTCAATACAGGACTGGGCGTGGAACATCGATTGCCACGCCTCGTGCTGAGTTCGATCACCTCATTTCAGCATCTCAACGATCGCCTGTTTATGGACCAAGACTTCACCTCGTCCGACATCTTCTCGCTCTGCCAACGTCAGCAGATGAGCACACTGAGCGAAGAGATTTCATTGAAGAGCAAACCCTCACAGAGTGGGGCGAAGCGCTGGACGTGGACCACGGGCGTGTTTGCCATGTATCAATGGCTCTCGACGGATTGCCCCGTGACGTTTTATGCTGACGGGGTGGACTATCTCAATCGCCAGATTGCTACGAATATGCCGCAGCGCCCTGCGGTGAGCGTGGCATTTACGGGAAGCCAGATTCCATTTACAGCTCATCTCAATACGCCCTCGGTCAATGCAGCAGCCTTTCACCAAAGCACGGTGAAGCTCGTAGGCGGACTTTCGCTCACGCTGGGCTTGCGCCTTGACTACGACCGCCGACAGCTCGACCTTACTTCTGCCACAGAGGAAGGTACGGGGGTGCCCTATCGCTTTCAGATGTCGATGGGACCGACGATGCGCTTCGATACGCAACTTGAAGCCGACCCTTCGCTTAGCGGCCACTTGAAGCACGACTCTTGGCAGGTGCTTCCCAAGGGGGCACTCAACTACGAACTGCCGCGCGGACTGGGCAACATTTATTTCTCTGTGGCAAAGGGCTATCGTTCGGGCGGATACAATATTCAGTCGTACTCCGACCTCTCGCAGCAACAGCTTCGTCGGTCTATGCTCTTGGGCGTGAAGGACTACAGCGTCGCTACGATCAATCGTCTGCCTTTGCCCGAAGCTTCTAAACAAGGCGCATTGGCGGGAATATCCTCAGTGCTCGATGGCATTACACCCGCTGAGCCATCCATCAGCCAACTTTATTACAAACCCGAATATACTTGGAGCTACGAACTGGGCATTCACCACAACTTGGCCGAACGTGCCCTACAGCTCGACCTTTCAGCCTTCTACATGAAGACGCGTGATCAGCAGATTGCTCGTTTCGCTGAAAGCGGCATGGGACGCATCATGGTCAATGCGGGCCGCAGCCGTAGCTATGGTGTAGAGGTAGGACTCCGTTCGCAGCTGCTCAACGACAGACTCAATCTGAGCGCAGGCTACGGACTGACACAGGCCGAGTTTACCGCCTACGACATGGGCACCTCGCAAGCGGGTAGCCACGTAGACTATACGGGCAATCGCGTGCCTTACGTGCCCCAGCATACATTCAATGCTTCCGTAGATTTCCGTCAGCCCACGAAGGATGCTGATGCCGACTTCGTAAAGGCATGGTCGGTAGGTGCTGCCGTGCAGGGTGCAGGTAGCGTGATGTGGGACGAGGCTAACACCTACTCGCAACCTTTCTACGCCACACTCTCTGCTCGGGCAGGCATAGAATTGGTGCACGGCATCAGCCTCGAATTTTGGGCTCGCAACCTCACGGCTTCGCGCTATGCCACCTTCGCCTTCGACAGCATGGGCAATCGATTTGCCCAGTATGGCGCACCTCGCACACTGGGAATGGACGTGAAGTGGCACTTCTGATAATGAAGTATTAAGTATAAAGTATTAAGTATTACATTCTTATTAGTTTTTCAAGTAAAAAGTAATAAGTAATACATTCTTATTAGTTATCAGCCAATAAGATAAAGAATTTTCAGCCAATACCGGGGGCGACGCGTCCCCGCGTCGGCGAAAGTGAGCATTTCTGAGAGTCTACTCAACAGTGAGATAAGACCATTTGCTTACTATCGATGCCGACGCGGGGACGCGTCGCCCCCAGTATTGGCTGAAATTCTTTGGATTATTAGCTGAAAGTTCTATCTTATTAGCTGAAAAGCAACTTAGATAGATTGTAATACTTAATACCTTATACTTAATACTTTGCTTAATACCTTGTACTTAATACTTTGTACTTAATATTTTCTCACATATAGCATGCTCGTCCAATCCTACGAT
>JBNMGC010000092.1:0-3172 GCA_050873845.1 Alloprevotella sp. | reverse complement strand
GGACATCACGCCCGAACAGGTGACGCTGCAAAAGACCAAGAAGGAGTTTGAGGGCCACCTCACACTGGTGGTATTCCCCTTCCTGCGTATGTCGCGCAAGAAGCCCGAAGACACGGCTACCGAAATCGGACAGTGGATCAAAGACCATACAGAGCTCATCGCCTCGTTCAACGTGGTGAAGGGCTTCCTCAACCTCGTGATCGCTCCCGCTCAGTGGGTAGCACTGCTCGACGAGATCAATGCCGACGACACCTACGGCATCACAAAGCCCACAGCCGACAGCCCACTGGTGATGATCGAATACTCATCGCCCAACACCAATAAGCCCCTCCACCTGGGTCACGTGCGCAACAACCTCCTGGGCTGGGCACTGGCTAACGTGGTAGAAGCTAACGGCAACCGCGTGGTGAAGACCAACATCGTCAACGATCGCGGTATACACATCTGCAAGTCGATGCTGGCTTGGCTGAAGTATGGCAACGGCGAAACTCCACAGAGTAGCGGCAAAAAGGGCGACCACCTCATCGGCGACTACTACGTGGCTTTCGACAAGCACTTCCGCGAAGAGGTGAAACAGCTCCAGGCTCAGTACGAAGCCGAAGGCATGAGCGCCGACGAGGCGAAAGAAAAAGCAGAACGTGAGGCTCCGCTCATTAAGGAAGCTCATGCTATGCTCGTGAAGTGGGAAGCTGGCGACCCTGAGGTGCGCGCACTCTGGCGCAAGATGAACGAATGGGTCTATGCAGGATTCGACGAAACTTACAAGGCACTCGGAGTAGGCTTCGACAAGATTTACTACGAAAGCGATACCTACCTCGTAGGTAAGCAGGCTGTAGAGGAAGGCTTAAAGAAGGGACTCTTCTTCCGCAAAGAAGATGGCTCCGTATGGGCCGACCTGACAAAGGACGGACTCGACGAGAAACTCCTCCTGCGCGCCGATGGTACAAGCGTATACATGACGCAGGACATTGGTACTGCAAAACTGCGCTTCCAGGATTTCCCCATCGACAAGATGATCTACGTCGTGGGCAACGAGCAGAACTACCACTTCCAGGTGCTCTCCATCCTGCTCGACCGTCTGGGCTTCGAATGGGGCAAGAGCCTCGTTCACTTCTCATACGGCATGGTGGAACTCCCCAATGGTAAGATGAAGAGCCGCGAGGGTACGGTAGTCGATGCCGACGACCTCGTAGCTGGCATGATCGCACAAGCCCGCCAGACCGTAGACGAAGCTGGAAAGTTCAACGATATGACTGAAGAGGAAAAGAACGAGGTGGCACGCATCGTAGGCATGGGTGCACTGAAATATTTCCTCCTCAAGGTCGACGCTCGCAAGAATATGCTCTTCAATCCCGAAGAGAGCATCGACTTCAACGGCAACACCGGCCCCTTCATACAGTATACCTACGCCCGCATCCGCTCCATCCTACGTAAGGCTGCCGACGCTGGCATAAAGGTGCCCAACGAGCTGCCCACCGACGTAGAACTCTCTACCAAGGAAGAGGAAATCGTGCAACACATTGCCGACTTCGCAGCCGTAGTACGACAGGCAGGCACCGAATACCAACCCGCTGCCGTAGCCAACTACTGCTACGACTTGGTGAAGGAGTACAACCAGTTCTACCACGACTTCAGCATCTTGCGCGAAGAGGATCCCAAGAAGCAGGCCTTCCGCCTCGTGCTCTCTGCCAATGTGGCAAAGGTGATCCGCCTCGGCATGGGACTGCTCGGCATCGAGATGCCCGAACGCATGTAATAAAGGAGATTTCTCCACAACAGAGCCTACACTGTAAAGGCTCTCATACAAGATAAAATTTGCGCGTATGCACTCATTCACTCTGAATGCATACGCGCTTTTTTATTGTCCATACCCAGCTCTCTGCTTTCCCGCATGAAGCCATCTTCACCTCCTATGCGTAATCTGTACCGATATTAGATACACGCATTATTCATTGATACACAGCAGATTACGATAGCAAGAAAAAATTTTTCGAAAAAAATAGGCTAAATATTTGCATGGTATAGAAGAAACCCGTACTTTTGCACCGTAAACATAATTGTAATCATTACAAATTTAATATCGATGGAAGCAAACGTGACACTCGACTACTTGACCGCGCATGGCGTGAAGCCCTCCATGCAGCGCATGGCCGTGATGGAATATCTGCTGGACCACCGCACCCATCCCACCGCCGATGAGATCTACAGTGCCTTGCACCCCGCAATGCCCACACTGTCGAAAACCACCGTGTACAACACTCTAAAGATCCTGACCGACAAGGGGGCGGCTCTACAACTCACCATCGACGAAAAAAATTACTGCTTCGATGCCGACACCTCACCCCACGCCCACTTTCTCTGCACGAGGTGTGGCAGAGTGTTCGACCTCAAGCTCGTCAACAAACGACTCGAAAGGTGCGCCACGCTCCCCAAAGGCTTCAGCATCGAACAGACGCAACTCTACTTCCGAGGCATATGCTGCGAATGTCAAAGCAATTGACTCAGGACTCGCACAACCATTGACTACTTATAACTCAAAACATAACAATCTATCAAAACTCAACTCATTATGAAAAAGAAATTTATCTGCACCGTATGTGGCTACGTTTATGAAGGTGAACACGCTCCCGAGAAATGCCCCATGTGTGGCGTTCCCGCTTCTAAGTTCAAGGAACTGAAGGAAGACACAGGCCTCTCGTTCGTTGCAGAACACGAAATAGGCGTGGCCAAAGGCACCGACGAAGAGATGATCAAGGACCTCAACGCTCACTTCAGTGGTGAATGCACCGAGGTAGGTATGTATCTCGCCATGAGCCGCCAGGCCGACCGCGAGGGCTATCCCGAAATCGCTGAAGCATTCAAGCGCTACGCTTGGGAAGAAGCAGAACACGCTTCTAAGTTTGCCGAACTCCTCGGCGACCTCGTATGGGACACTAAGACCAACCTCGAAAAGCGCATGAACGCAGAGGCTGGTGCTTGCGAAGACAAGGCTCGCATCGCTAAGCGCGCTAAGGAACTCAACCTCGACGCTATCCACGATACCGTACACGAAATGGCTCGCGACGAAGCTCGCCACGGACGCGGTTTCGAAGGACTCTACAAGCGCTACTTCGGCAACAAGTAAACAGCCGCTTCTGCTTGAGGCAACCGCTTCTGCTTGAGGCAACTATTT
>JBNMGC010000091.1:0-3519 GCA_050873845.1 Alloprevotella sp. | reverse complement strand
TTTTCCCTATACTTGAAAATACTTATTCTCTTTCGCCGACGCGAGGACGCGTCGCCCCCGGTACTGGCTGAGTAACTATTGAGATTCTCTTTCAGCCGATACTGGGGGCGACGCGTCCTCGCGTCGGCGAAAGAGAATAAGTATTTTCAAGTATAGGGAAAAGTGAAAAGTGCTTAGAACGCAACAGGTTTCAAGCGAAGCCCTGTGGTCTCCTCGAGCCCGAACATGAGGTTCATGTTTTGCACGGCTTGACCCGAAGCGCCCTTCAAGAGATTGTCGATACATGAGGTCACAAGCAACTTGTCGCGATGACGCTCAGCATGGATGAGACACTTGTTGGTGTTGACCACTTGCTTCAGATCTATGGGCCTTGACACGTAGTGAGTAAAGGGGGCTTCGCTGTAGAAGTCGCGATAGTAGCTCTCTATCTCCTCGATGGGGGCATCACATTCTATCACCTCTGTGGCGAAGATACCGCGAGGGAAGTCGCCACGATAGGGGATGAAGTCGAGCTCGCTCTGGAACGAGGGCTGAAGCTGGCGCAGCGATTGCTTGATCTCGGGCACGTGCTGGTGCTCAAAAGCCTTGTAGATGCTCATGTTGCCTGTGCGCCATGAGAAGTGGGTGGTAGCACCGGGCTTTACGCCCGCTCCTGTAGAACCCGTGATGGCATTGACAGCGATGTCGGAGTGAAGCAGACCGGCTTCGGCCAAGGGGAGGAGTCCGAGCTGCAGACAGGTGGCGAAGCATCCAGGGTTGGCTACGTGGAGCGAATTCTGAATCTTCGAACGATTGAGTTCGGGCAGACCATAGACGTAGTCATTGTCTTCAGCTTCGAGACGGAAGTCTTGAGCAAGGTCGATGATGCGCACATCGGCGGGTATATAGTGTTCGGAGAGGAACTTTGTGCTCTTGCCATGACCGAAGCAGAAGAATACTACGTCTACTTGGTCGAAGGGCAACTGGTCGGTGAATCGGAGGTCGGTCTCGCCATAAAGTCCCTCGTGCACGTCGGTGAGCAGATTGCCCGCATTGCTTTCGCTATTGATGAACACGATTTCGGCTTCAGGGTGGTTGAGCAAGATGCGGCACAGCTCTCCGGCTGTATAGCCCGCTCCGCCGATGATACCTATTCTAATCATGGATTTCGTATTGTGTGGTGGTTGAGAAATGAAGAAGTTTAGGAGTCAAGAGGCTTTGCCCGTTAACTCCTAAACTCTATGCAGGGGGTGGTCCTGTGTGCCCCTATTTAGTCTTCCTTATGGTTGGCATAGAACACACGGAGCGGTGTGCTGAGCACTTTGATGAAGCCCTTGGCATCGTCGGCAGTCCAGCCCTTCTGTGTCTCACCGTATTCACCAAACTTGGTCTTTACAAGGTCGTCGGGGCTGTCGACACCCACAGTGCTGAAGCCGAGCGGACGAAGCTCGAGGATCACGGTGCCGTTGACGTAGCGCTGTGAAGAGGTAAGCATGGCTTCAATGTCGCGCATGACGGGCTCGAGATACTGGCTCTCGTGGAGGAACATGCCATACCAATTGGCCACCTGATCCTTCCAGTACTGCTGCCACTTAGAAAGTGTATATTTTTCCAAGAATCGGTGAGCACCGATAATCAGTGCGGGTGCTGCAGCCTCGAAGCCTACACGACCCTTGATGCCGATGATGGTATCGCCCACGTGCATGTCGCGGCCAATGCCGTAAGCAGCACCGATCTCCTCTACCTTGCAGATGGCTTGGATGGGATCGTCGTAGCGCTCGCCATTGATAGCCTTGAGTTCACCCTTCTCGAAGGTGAGCTTCAACTGCTCGCTGCCGTGCTTAGTCACCTGCTTGAGATAAGCCGTTTCGGGCAATCCCTGCGTAGAGTCGAGAATCTCGCCACCACAGATACTTGTGCCCCAGATGCCTACGTTGTAAGAGTACTTGAGCTTGGTGAAGTCGGCTTTGAATCCGTGCTGGTTCAAGTAGTCGATCTCTTCCTTACGCGAGAGGTTTCCATCGCGAGTGAGCGTGATAATCTCCATGTCGGGACACATCACGAGGAAGGTCATGTCGAAGCGCACTTGGTCGTTGCCCGCACCGGTCGATCCGTGAGCAATGGCATCGGCGCCAATCTCCTTGGCATAACGAGCAATGGCCATGCCCTGGAAGATACGTTCAGAAGATACAGAGATGGGGTAGACATTGTTGCGAAGCACATTGCCAAACACCATGAATTTGAGGCTCTTCTCATAGTATTCATGGGTTACGTCGAGGGTGACGTACTTGGTAGCACCGAGCTTGTAAGCATTCTCTTCGTTGGTCTTGAGCTGCTCTGCACTGAATCCGCCAGTGTTGGCGCATGCTGCGTAAACTTCGTACCCTTTTTCCTTGGCGAGGTACATTACCGTATATGAGGTGTCGAGACCGCCACTGAAGGCGACTACTACTTTCTTCTTTGCCATACAATAATAAAGTATTAAGTATAAAGTATTAAGTATTATACGCTTTGTGTGGAAGTATTAAGTATTATACGTTTTGCGTGAAGCATTAAGTGTTACATACTAATAAGGGATTTCAGATACCACATTATTCAGAGATTTATACTATGCAGACTAATATGAATTAGCTTATTATGGATAGAATCAATCAGTGAATCAGCCAGAATGTAATACTTAAAACTTAATACTTAATACTTGAATAAGTTTGCTTGCGAACTTATTCGTGTGTCTTAATAAACTCCAGTACATCCTGTGGAATCTCCACGGGCAGCGGAGCGTTGGGGTGACGTGCGGGATCGAAGAGCATGCCCGTACATACGCAGTACTTGCGGTGGGTACGAGCAAGTACGTCGCAGTTGATACAGCAAGGAGCATCAGGGGTGCCGCAGCCCTTCCAGTATTCATCGTCTTGAGTCAGTTCGCTGAATGGCACGGGCACGTAGCCTAACGACGTGTTGATACGCATTACTGGTCCAGAACTTGTAAGACCGAATATCTTGGCTTGCGGCCAGCGCACACGGCTCAGCGAGAAAGCAAGGCGCTTAATGCGGGTGGCCAAGTGGTGTCCGCGAAACTTGGGCACTACGATTAGACCAGAGTTGGCCACGTAATGCTTATTCTCCCAACTCTCAATATAACAGAAGCCTGCAAACTCCTCGCCGTAGAGGGCGATGATAGCCTTGCGCTCCTTCATCTTGGTGGCTACATATTCGTGAGTACGGCTGGCAATGCCCGAGCCGCGCACCTTAGCGGCGTCTGTGATAGTCTTTAAAATGGTGTCGACGTACTTCTCGTGGCTTGCATCGGCCACTACTACTTTGATTCCATCGTCGTATTCTTCCATTGTCGGATAGGTCTTATGTGTTGGTTTTGTTATGGTTCTTATAATTGGGTGCTACGCATCTTATTATAGTGTTACGCATTATAATGTTGCGCATTTTATAATAATGCTATGCAACTTATAATAATGCTACGCATCTTATAATAATGCTACGCATCTTATAATAATGCTACGCATCTTATAATAATGCTACGCA
>JBNMGC010000090.1:0-3593 GCA_050873845.1 Alloprevotella sp. | reverse complement strand
TTGAACATTATGCAAAGCAAAGCGACCGAAAGCGGTATGACTTTCGCTAAATCGTTACCAAAAATCAGTTCTCTCAAACAACCATGCTGATTATAAGACTGATACAAGTTTTTTGATTATCCTATGCAAAGATAGTGCAAGGCGAGCGCAAATCAAAGCAAAAGGAAGAAAACTTTCCAAGAGGAAAGCAAGTTAGTATAGTTTTATTGCGTAATTTTGCACAATATTAATTACTTAATACTCTCTCTATGAAACGTTTTCTTCTGCTCGTAGCATCCCTCTTCATGAGTGGACTTACTACTACGGGCGTACAGATGATGGCTCAGCAGAGCCAATCCATCACGCTGGAGGACATGGCAGGCGGTAAGTACAATCCGCAGTATGTCTACGGCGTGAATCCTATGAAGGACGGTGAGAGCTATACGCAGCTCTCGAGCGATAATAAGCAGATTATCCGCCGCTCCTTCAAGACGGGGAAAGAACTCGAAGTACTCTTCGACGTGGCACAAGCCCGTGGCGACAAAAAACTTGAAGCCATCGATGGCTACATTATGTCGCCCGATGAGCGCCGCATCTTGCTCCGCACACAGACGAAGCCTATCTATCGCCGCTCTTATACTGCCGTATATTATATATATGACGTGCAGAACAAGAAATACGAACCTCTATCGGACGGTGGACCACAGCAGATGCCACTCTTCTCGCCCGACGGCAATGTGATAGCGTTCGTACGCGACAACAACCTCTTCCTTGTGAAACTCCTCTTTGGCAATGCCGAGAGTCAGGTAACGAAGGATGGTAAGTTTAATGAGGTGATCAACGGATTGCCCGACTGGGTGAACGAAGAGGAGTTTACCACCGCTCGCTCGTTCGACTTCTCATCAGATAGCCAAATGCTGGCTTGGGTACGCTACGACGAGAGCAAGGTGCCCATCTATAGCATTCAAGAGTTTAAGGGCTCCTACCCCACCCGTCAGGAGTACGACGAATATCCTGGGGCTTACAATTATAAGTACCCCGTGGCAGGTGCTAAGAACAGCGATGTGTCGGTGATGACATTCGACATCAAGAATCGCGTTACGCGCACCCTCAAAGTGCCCCTCGACTCCGATGGATACATTCCACGCATTCACTTCACTTCCGACCCTACGAAGCTTGCCGTCGTTACGCTCAATCGCCATCAGAACCGCATGGACATCTACATGGCCAATCCACGCAGCACGGAGTGCAAACTCGCCGTGCGTGAGGAGACCGACAAGTACGTACCTGAGACGGCTTACGGAAGTCTGAAGTTCTATGGCGACCACTTTGCCTATATCTCCGACCGTTCGGGCTATAAGCACATCTATTGGTACAACCTCAACGGAAAGATGGAGCGCCAAGTAACGAAGGGCAACTACGACGTATCGGCCTTCTACGGCTACGACCCACAGTCGGGCAGATTCTTCTATGGTTCACACCAGGAAAGCCCACTCCGCACAGCAGTCTACTCTATCGACAAGGGTGGAAAGGAACGCAAGCTATCTACAGAAGTGGGTTCGAACGTGGCTACCTTCAGCACGTCGATGAAGTATTTCCTCAACATTTACTCATCAGCCACTCAGCCCCCCGTGACTACGCTGCGCGATGCCTCTAACGGCAAGGTGCTCAGCACCATGCTCGACAATCAGAAGCTCAAAGACGAAGTGACTCCGCTCTTGGGCAAAAAGGAATTCTTCACCTTCAAGACATCGGAAGGCGTAGAGCTCAACGGCTGGATGATTAAGCCACGCGACTTCGATGCCTCTAAGCACTATCCCGTCATCATGTATCAATACTCTGGTCCGGGATCGCAGGAAGTGACCGACTCTTGGGGCATGGGCTTCTATCCCGGCGGTGTGTTTGAAAGCTACATGGCTCAGCAGGGCTTTATCTTTGCCTGCGTCGACGGACGCGGCACGGGCGCTCGCGGTGCAGACTTCGAGAAATGTACTTACTTGAAGATTGGCGATCTTGAATCGAAAGACCAGGTGGAAGCTGCCCTATATCTCGGCTCTCTGCCCTACGTTGATAAGGATCGCATTGCCATCTGGGGCTGGAGCTTCGGTGGTTTCAACACGTTGATGTCGATGAGCGAAGGTCGTCCCGTGTTCCGCGCTGGTGTGGCAGTGGCTGCTCCGAGCAATTGGAAATATTACGACACCGTATACACTGAGCGCTACATGCGCACCCCCAAGGAGAATGCCGACGGCTATGCCATCAACCCCATAGAGCGCGCTGCCAACCTTCATGGCGACTTGCTGCTCATCCACGGTACAGCCGACGACAACGTGCACTTCCGCAACTTCACCGAAGTGAGCGAAGCCTACGTTCAGGCTGGCAAGATGTTCCGTCAGCAGGTATACACCAATCGCAATCATAGCATCTATGGAGGCAACACTCGCCTCCACCTCTTCAAGACTATCAGTGATTTCTTCGTTGAGAAATTGAAGCAGAGCAAATAATATTTAGCCAATACTGGGGGCGACGCGTCCCCGCGTCGGTGCAAGATAGCCCCTTCATAGAAAGAGCCATTGCCTATAAGCATGTTGCTCGCAGGGAGATGCCGACGCGAGGACGCGTCGCCCCCAGTATTGGCTGATAAACTAAAATTATAACTATCCTCATAACTTTATTTATACACATCTTCTATGAGAATTTTACCCCCCCCGATTTGTAAAAAGCTAACCCTGCTATTTGCGCTGCTGATGTGCCTAGGTGTTTCCACATCACGAGCTGCCGAGCAAGACTTGATTACAGAGCAGGTGAGCCTCAACGTGAAGCAACACGGCACGCTTTCAAGCTTGATAAGCAGCAATAGCAAATTCCGAATCACCAACCTTAAACTCTCTGGCGAACTCGATATTGACGACATTGCCTTTATCCGCGCCATGGCAGGTTGCTACTACGATGACAACTATCACCGCTACGATGGCCACCTGCAACACCTTGACCTATCTAATACTCAACTCATCCCTACGGGCAAACGCCTACGTCTGTACTTCTTCGGTTCTGACCAGGAAGCCCAAAATGGCAAGCAGTATTATGCCCGCATCGAAGACGGCACACGTCCACAAGCCCTCTTCGCACAACTTGCCTATACTCTGCAGTCGGTAGCACTACCCAAGGACCTCACAGAGGTGGGTGACTCCATGTTTAACCTTTGCAGCCAGTTAAGAGAAGTGACGATTCCGGCGGGTGTAAAGCGCATTGGTAGCGAAGCTTTTTTTGACAGCGGCATTCGTACAATCAATCTTCCAGGCAACTTGGAAAGCATTGGATGGTATGCCTTTGGTTATTGCAGAAGACTGCAGTCCATCTACTTGCCCTATAGCCTTAAAAAGATTGGAAATTCCGCTTTTTCGAACTGCGACAGCCTTGCCTCTGTGATGCTTCCCATGCGCCTTGAATACATAGGATCTGACATTTTTTATGGTTGTATTTAGAGCCTTATAACTAACCACAACTTACTATGATTAACTAAGTATAAAACCTTGATTTTCAATACACTTTGATTTTTAACACTTTCTGAGTGCTTTTTGGCTGTTCCCGATTTTCCACATATTTTTGCAGCG
>JBNMGC010000089.1:0-3704 GCA_050873845.1 Alloprevotella sp. | reverse complement strand
CTCAACGCGCTATTCGGCTCTTCCGACGGCAAGAAGTTCCGCACCATTGCCCAAAGCTGCACCTTCTCCTACCTCGTAGCACAGGCCAACGTCCACCTGCGTCAGCTCTCGCCCCGCTATGAGCTCCACAACGTGCCGGGCACGCTCACGCTCGAAGTGATCGACCGCGACATGTTCGATGAGCACCGCTACGTCAACTCCCTCTCGGGTGGCGAGACCTTCGTCGTATCGCTCGCCCTGGCGCTCGGCTTAGCTTCGCTCTCGAGCAAGAACCTCAACATCGGTTCGCTCTTTATCGACGAGGGATTCGGCAACCTCGACCGCGACTCGCTCGACCTCGTGATGTTGGCCCTCTCCAACCTCGAGAACGTGCAAGGCCGCAAGGTGGGCATCATTAGCCACACGGAGCAGATTCGCTCGCAGCTCTCGCCCCAAATCCGACTGGTGCGCCAGCCGGGAAGCGGAAGCTCGAGGGTGCAGATCTTTTAGCGCGCCTTGGCGCGCTAAAAGAAGTTTATGAGCGCTTCGCGCTGTTTAAGTGCGCTTCGCGCAGTTTAATAAGTTTAGCATATACCTTCAGACAGGCTCTACCCACTCAGAAGGCGTCCTCTAAACTTATTAAACTGCGCGAAGCGCTTAAACTTATTAAACTGCGCTTCGCGCATTAAACTTATTAAACTATTTTTTCTTGCGCAAGCGCAAGAAAACCCCTATCTTAGCAACGAATTAACCAAACGCCGCCCCGCCCGCGAGCGGCAGCTAACCAAAACTAATCCTTGATGATGGAAACAAGAGATCACAACTATTGCATCATTCTGGCTGGAGGCGTGGGACGCCGCCTATGGCCCGCCAGCCAAAAGGAATTGCCCAAACAGTTTATCGACTTCTTCGGCACAGGCCGCACCCTCCTGCAGCAGACCTACGACCGATTCGTACACTTCATACCCAAAGACCACATCTACGTATCCACCTTCGAAGGCTACGTGAGCCTCGTCAGCGAGCAACTGCCCGATCTGCCCACCGACCACATACTGCCCGAACCCGTGCAGCTCAATACCGCTCCCGCTGCCATATGGGGCACCTGGCACGCTGTGCTGGCCGACGCTGAAGCCAACGTGGTGGTCAGTCCTGCCGACCAACTGATACAGAACGAAGAGCGCTTCCGCGAACAATTGCTCCAAGGGCTCGACTACGTCAGCACTCACCCACAATTCCTCGCCATCGGCGTGCGCCCCACACAGCCCAATACGGCTTACGGTTACATACAGATGGGCGACGAGGTGGACGCTCCCGGGGCTCTGAGCCGCGTGCAGTCGTTCAGCGAAAAGCCCGAACTATCGTATGCACAGATGTTTCTCGATAGTGGAGAATTCCTCTGGAATACGGGCATATTCCTCTGGAAGGCCGAGACGCTGGGCCATCGGTTAGCAGAGATGCAGCATCGCCCCGACCAACCCGTAGAGAAACTCGCACAGCAGATGGTGACCATCGCAGAGGAGATGAACTACGTGCGCACCATCATACCCGAAGGCATGCCTCGAAGCATCGATCTGCTCGTACTCGAACATTGCGACAACGTGATGGTGCAGCAGTGTGACTTCGGATGGGCAGATATAGGCTGCTGGACAGAGCTTCACGACTCCTCCCACCTCGATGCCGATCACAATGCCGTGACACCCGGTGCACGCGTGATGCTACAAGGCACACAAAACTGCATGATAAGCCTTCCACAAGGACAAAAAGCCATCATCGCTGGGCTCGACGGCTACGTAGTGGCAGAGCGCGACGGCATACTCATGATATGCCCCAACAAAGACCCCGACGCCATACGCCGACTCATCAATGAGGGCATATTCTTCTGACACACCCCACGGCACACATTGCACACCTAAGAACAATTTGCGCTTTTTACACAACTCGTAGCAAGATAGCCCACGAAAGAAACAAAATTTAATGCTTGTGAAGCATGGGCAATCCACGAAGTTTTGTAATTTTGCGGGTGAAACGAGGGGCTTTGCCCCCAAATAGAAACATTCTATACAACTATTATAATACATACTAATTATGTCATTCTTAACTAACGACAAGCTTGTCATCGTCGGTGCCGGCGGTATGATCGGTTCAAACATGGTACAGAGCGCTCTTATGCTCGGCCTCACTCCTAACATCTGTCTCTACGATATCTTCGAGCCGGGTGTACATGGTGTATACGACGAAATGCAGCAGTGCGCCTTCCCCGGTGCCAACATCACTTACACTGTTGACCCCAAGGAAGCTTTCACCGGTGCTAAGTACATCATCTCTTCAGGTGGTGCACCCCGTAAGGAAGGCATGACTCGTGAAGACTTGCTCAAGGGCAACTGCAAGATCGCTGCAGAGTTTGGCGACAACATCAAGAAGTACTGCCCCGAAGTAGAGCACGTGGTTGTAATCTTCAACCCCGCCGATGTAACAGCCCTCACCGCACTGATCCACTCAGGCTTGAAGCCCAACCAGCTCACCTCACTCGCAGCTTTGACTCAACCCGTCTGCAGCAGGCTCTCGCTCACGAGTTCGGCGTACAGCAGGACAAGGTGACCGGCGCACACACTTACGGTGGTCACGGCGAGCAGATGGCAGTATTCGCTTCACAGGTGAAGATCGACGGCAAGCCCCTCTCAGAGATGGGTCTCTCTGCTGAGCGTTGGGAAGAAATCAAGCACCACACCGTACAGGGTGGTTCTAACATCATCAAGCTCCGCGGCCGTAGCTCATTCCAGAGCCCTGCTTACAACGCTGTGAAGATGATCGAAGCTGCTATGGGTGGCGAGAAGTTCACTTTGCCCGCAGGCTGCTACGTAAGCTGCGACAAGTGTGGCTTCAAGAACGTGATGATGGCCATGCCTACCACTATCGACAAGACTGGCGTACACTTCACTGAGCCCACTGGCACAGAAGAAGAAATGGCTTCACTCAAGCAGTCTTACGAACACCTCTGCAAGATGCGCGACGAGATCGTAGAGCTCGGCATCGTACCTCCCGTAGCAGAGTGGACTAAGATGAACCCCAACCTCTAATCGCTGAGGGAAAGCGCTAAAGCTTAAGCCCCCTGATACCACGCAGTTGGTATCAGGGGGCTTTTTGTACTATCAAGGGAGGGGGCTTGTGCTATTGCCTAAAGGGGAAGCTACCAGTAAAGTTCCCTCGACGAACGCTTCTCGCGGAAGAAGCATGAGCTAATCAGCCCCACGATGACCGACACCGCCATGCCGATGAAGCCATAGAGTAGGAAACTCGCATCCGTAAGGTAGCGCGTGAGGAACACGGCTCCTACACCACAGACGAAGCCCACCATGGCGGAGCGTCCGCCTATGCGAGGGAAGAAGATGCCCATGAGGAACAGTCCGCCGAGCCCACTCGAGAGCAGGCCGAGAATCTCTTGGAAGAAATCGAGCAAGGAGAGGATGTGCCACGTGGCCATGAGCAGAGCAATGCCCATGCCTGCCACACCCGACACGATACACGTGCGGCGAGCCACACGAAGCACTTGAGCACTCGAGGCCGAGGGACGGAAGCGCTGATAGAAGTCTACGCTAAATGCCGTTGCCACAGAGTTGATGTTGGAAGAGATGGTGCTCATCGTAGCAGCAAAGATAGCCGCAATGAGCAGTCCCGCCACGCCCGCGGGGAGCTGGCTCATCATGAAGAAGGGAAAGATGGTATCG
>JBNMGC010000088.1:0-4201 GCA_050873845.1 Alloprevotella sp. | reverse complement strand
GTTAGTTTCCTTCAGGTAACTATCTCACCTATTTGTGCCTTCTTGTAGGAATTAATAGCCTTCTGTACTTTTGCACATGAAAATAAGGGGGAAAAGATGGTAGCTGCAAGAAACGCGTTGCTCCACGGCTTTCCCCAAATCCATAACTTCATAACTCAACAAAAAGATGAAAGAGACAAAGAACATTGCAAAGGGTACGAACTTTACTGCCACCGATTTTGGTAAACTCAGCGAGATCAAGGACTACGTATTGGCACTCTCTGCTGAGGTAAAGATTCCTGGTAAGGTGTTTGGCGGACAGAGCGTGAACGCTACTGGTGCTGAATTCTCATTCCAAAGCTTTGCTCCCGGCCAGGAGACGGGCTTCCTCCACCACCACAAGACGCACGAAGAACTTTACTTCTTCCTCAGTGGCAAAGGTGAATTCCAGGTTGACGGCCAAGTATTCGCTATTGGCGAGGGGAGCGTGGTCAGAGTAGCACCTAAGGGGCTGCGCAGCATTCGCAACAATGGCACCGAACCTCTATTGATGCTCTGTGTGCAGTATCGTGGCGAGACTTTTACTACCGAGGATGCTGCTGATGGCGTGATTCTCGGTGATAAAGTAGAGTGGAAGTAACGCTTCACCTCCTGCACTTATTATCCTACAAAAATAGCATGGGAGAACGGATGATGTTCTCTCATGCTTTTTTGTTGTTTTTACTGTTTTGAACTACTAATAGTGAAGCGCTTCGTTTTGCCGAAACTGCATGCACCTTTTAATTATCCTCTTGTATTACGTGGCAGAGTCTGTTGACATCTTGCTCGAAGGTGTCGCGATTTTTTGCACGGCTCTTCATGGCAGACTTGTAATTATAAATGGTCTGCGGACTGTAGAAGAGCAGCGTAGCTATCTCTGCACTCGCTGTTACGCCGAGGCGCATAAGAGCGTAAATGCGCAGGCCCGTAGTAAGTGAGTTGGGCGATTCGGGCTGTATCTGCGCATCGTCGCGAAGGAGCTGATTGAGCTGAGATACGAAGTCGGGATAGAGCATGGTAAAGGCTCGATCAAAACGGTCGTAGAAGGTGGTGGCTTCTTCCTCTTGTACGCGGATATGATTGAGCTTTGATTGCAGTTCGTTGGTGGTGCCTGCCTTGATGCTTCGAAGCACGAGTTTACGCATGCTGTCGAGTTTTCCTATGTAGATGGCACTAAGGTCGAGGAAGAGACGCAGATAAGTTTCGCGCCGCTGATTAGTAAGGTTCAGTTGCTGATTGAGTTTTTCGAGCAAGGCATTTTGCTCGCGAAGCTGCAGTCGGCGCGAGTTGAGCTTTTGATTCTGCTTGTAGGTCAACCATATGAGGGCCATAAGCATGAGCGTGAGCAAACTCAGTCCGCCCAAGCCCCAATAGAGAAGTGTGGTGCGAGAGTTGATTTGCGACTGATAGGCAGCAACGACTTTGGGCAAGATGCGTGAGATCTCGAGCATGCGGAGACGATTGTTGTAGAACTCGGCATCTTCCATGGAGCAGTAGATGTACTTAACGGCTCGACTGGAGTAGGATTCGTCTTTCTCATAGAGATAGAGGGAGAGCTCTTGCAAGGCAAGATTTTCCTTGAGCGGACATACTTGGTCGGAGATGCCCGCTTCCACCATGTAGTGTTCATAGAGATCCATTCGCCCTTGCAGTTTGTAGCCACGCGCCAGGGCATAGGCGGAAGAGGCATAGAGTCGGTCATCGACCTTGACCAACTGCAGCACGCGATGGTATTGGCGCATAGCCGCCGTATTCTTTCCACTATAATATAGGGCCTCACCCGAGAGATAATGGTACATGGCGCTGCTACGGGGTGTGCAGCTGATGGCTTGTTGCAAATACTTGAGTCGGAGGTCGTTGAAACGAGGGGCGAACTCTCGGTCGTTGCAGTAGGCCGACCAGAAATTGTAGAGCCACGAGAAGGAATAATAGTACTTAAACTGCAATTCGCTGGGTAGCCCCTCGGGCCGAATGCTTTGGAGCACGGCTTCTCCCTGACTATAGTAACCACTGGTGGCAAGCAGGAGGCCTTGATGTATGCGGAAGTTGTCTTGAAAATGGCTATTGTGGGTCGACTCTGCCAACTGCAAGCCACGCTTTACGTAGACCATGGCTGAATCGAAGCGGAAGGTATAATATGCTTCGAATAGTCGGTCGTAGACGGCAAGCCGCTCATCTGCAGTCATAGAGGGGCGCAGCTGTGCTTTAATGCTATCTATGCTGTGCTGCTTCCGTGCCACGTACTCTGCTCGACGCGCTACATAGCCGTCCAATCGGTCGAGGTCTGACTGCGCTGCATGAAGGGACAGACTGCATAAGACGCTCAGCAATAGGAGGAGTATTCGTGCTACTTTCATGGTTGATCTGTAAGGATGGTACTTTGTTGCCTCAAGGGGCAAATGTTAACCGTTGACAGAATTCTTGGTTAACGGGTAAACAAGTTGACAAGTAAATATGTCTTAGACTACTTGCTTCTTTTAAAAGGAAACGATTGGACTCGACAAACCTACCTGTTCACCTGTTAACTTGTCAACCCGTTTACAAATTCCGCCAACGCGTAATTGTTAATAAGATTAGAAGGCTTTATTGCTTCATGCTGCAAATATAATGATTTACTTTCAGTTAATTACTATCTACTTAAGCCTTTTTGCAGCAGACGCAGAAACAAGTGATTATCAAGGCTTAACACAGAACGTACTTGAAAAATAATCTACTTACCGCTTACTCACATTAGGATTTCGACACAAGGCACCGTAATTTTGCCAGCGAAAACGATAACGCCGCGTTTTGCTACAACGACATGACAAACGCCGCGGCGTACAGCTACACACTACAAATCCATATTACCCATGAAATCGGTTACCTTTCAAGCTTTGACCTCATGCGTACTGCTCGCTGCAAGCATGCAGGCTCAAGCACAGACCAACACATCTGCACAAGCTGACAAGGGCGAAGAACGCAATGTCATGCTTAATGCCGCCGACGCGAATAAGCCACGCGAAATTCAAATAGGCTTGCCCAGCGAGGACGTCAACGTATATGAGAATGGACTTCCTGCTGTCTACTCTTCATCCGTACACAAGCTCTCGGCTCATTGGCGCAACGATGCCAGCCTCGGAAGCACTGGACTGCTCTCGCCATCGGAGTCCGCCATCACTACGGGCAACATTGCTTACTCCGTAACGGGATTTACCAATCTCGGCCAGAAGGACTTCCACGGACAGATCAACTACCGCATGAACCACTTCGGCATGCAGAACTTCGATGTCAACTTTAATGGTGGTATCGGTAAGAACTGGCTCTACAATGCGGGTACGTATCAGAACTTCGACCCGGGCTCATTCAAACTGCAATTTACCGAGAATGCCGACCGCACACAGATCTACCATGCGGGCTTGACTCGTCTGCTCAATGAGGGCAAGGGCTACATCTCGCTGCAGTACAAGCATGCCAATAGCAAGAATCCGGGCAACTTTGCCAACGCTGCTCCTTTTATATATGTAGGCGATGGTTCGATCAAGAAGGTCAATGGCTTCGACCCGGGTCGCAACTCTTACGTGCCCTACAATGGTGCTTTTACTTACACCGACATCATGGATGGGCAGAAGAAGACGTGGAACTTCAATCGCGGAAGCGAGAACCGCTCTCACGAGTTGGCATTGCTCAGCAACTATCGTTGGGACAACGGACTGCAGTGGAAACTCGACGCTAAGTGGATGTACGTGCCCGTGGCCAACTACGTAGACTTCGGCGGAAGTACCATCAGCGAAGTGACTGCTGCCGATGGCTTCACGCTCGACGAGAACGGACAGGAGGCTTACGAAGGACTCATCGAAGGACGCCGCACTTGGCTCCACTTCGGTAAGGTGACGAGCGGTATGCTCACCACAGAACTCAACAAGCAGTGGGGCGGTCACAACGTGCGCCTTGGCCTCAACGAGTGGTACTACCACCTCAACTACCACTCTTCTTCACTGCAATGGACGGGCACCGTCAGTCCCTATCCTCAGGTGCTCTACTCCATGGCGACCGACCCGACTGATCCTACGCTCACACCACATCGCACACAATTCTTTGGCTACAATGAGTTGAGCCCTGAATACACGAAGGGTTCGGAGAATAAGCTTGCTCTCTACCTCACCGACAACTGGAAGATCAACGATAAGCTCAACCTCTACTATGG
>JBNMGC010000087.1:0-4617 GCA_050873845.1 Alloprevotella sp. | reverse complement strand
GCATGAGCAAGGAGGTCCCCACATAACCGAGAAGATTTTTGATAGCAGTTGCTGCCGACGCGAGGACGCGTCGCCCCCTGTATTGGCTGAATATTTTTTTCAGACGAAAAGCCTCATGCCCCGCCCCGAGCACGGGAAACGAAGCATGAAGCTTTTCATAGTTAAGATGATGATATTTTCTTGTGTATAGAGAGGGGTGCGTTAATCTATCTCCTCGTCAGCCTCGTAGCCACCCATTTCGCGGATAGCATTCTTGAGCATGACGTACTGCTGGAAGAGGTGGTTGATGGGCACCTCACCCTGTGTATAGTCGTGCATAGGGCTCTTGAGGAAGAAGCTCAAGAAGCGTTGCGTGCCGTAGCGGCCCTTGCGCGCAGCAAGGTCGGAGAGGAGCACGAGGTCGAGCAGCAGAGGAGCGGCAAGGATAGAGTCACGGCAGAGGAAGTTGATCTTAATCTGCATGGGGTAGCCCATCCATCCGAAGATGTCGATGTTGTCCCAACCCTCCTTATTGTCGTTACGAGGCGGATAGTAGTTGATGCGCACCTTGTGGTAGTAGTTGGAGTAGAGGTCGGGCTGCTTATCGGCCTCGAGGATGCTTTCGAGCGTAGAGAGCTTCGACACTTCCTTGGTGTGGAAGTTGGCGGGCTCATCGAGCACGAGACCATCGCGATTACCGAGGATGTTGGTAGAGAACCATCCGCTCAGTCCGAGGCAACGGGTACCGATGATGGGAGCGAAGCCCGACTTTACGAGGGTCTGACCAGTCTTGAAGTCCTTGCCAGCAATAGGCATCTTGGTCTTTTCGGCCATTTCCCACATGGCGGGGATATCGACCGTGGTGTTGGGAGCACCCATGATGAAGGGGGCACCTTCTGCCAGGGCAGCATAGGCGTAGCACATAGAGGGAGCCACGTGTTCACGATCGTCGGCCTTCATGGCGGCTTCGAGCGAAGCGAGTGTACCGTGCACCTGTTCGTCTACGGGTACGTAGATTTCCGTGGATGCTGCCCAGATCACTACTACGCGATCTACGCCCTTCTCGGCCTTAAACTTGCGGATATCCTCGCGCAGAGCTTCTACCATGTCCCAGCGAGTCTTGCAATCCTTCACGTTGTCGCCATCGAGGCGCTTGGCATAGTTCTTATCGAAGGCTGCCTTCATGGGCACGATGGCCTTGAGCTCGTCGCGCACGGGCTCGATGTCGCGGTCGCGAAGCACCTCAGCGTTGAGCGCGCTCTCATAGGCATTGGCGGGATATACGTCCCATGCGCCAAACTCGATGTCGTTGAGCGATGCGAGGGGCACGATCTCGCCGTAGTGGAGATATTTCTTGTCCTTACCGCGGCCTACGCGGATCTTGTCATACTGGGTCATTGAGCCGATGGGCTTTGCCAAGCCCTTGCGTGCCATGAGCACACCGGTCATAAACGTGGTGGTTACAGCGCCGAGGCCTACGCACATGACGCCTAACTTTCCTTTTGCAGGTTCCATATTGTTAGATGATATTTAGGTTGTTATGATTGAGTTTGTTACACTCAAAGGTTGGAAAGGTGGTTGTTTTTGCCCTATAGTGTGAGGCTGCATTTCTGCTCACCCCGACGAAGGATGCATACAGGGCTATATGCTTCTTGAAACTACAAAAATGCAAAAAGTTTACTTCTCGGGCAAAAAAACGTCCTCCTTTTTCATTCTATTCAACAAATGCAATCTGTTTTTAAGAAAAAAAGAACACTTTTAGAGATTCGACAACTGAATAATAAGCCACCATTGGACGTTTTTTTACGGTATTTTACGGCGCTCTCGCACGCGTATATGCGCGCACATCAGGCTATTTTCACCTCTATTTTCCCTTCACCCGTCACTCTGCGGTGCTATTCTCTTGATTATCAGTGTACATACGCAGTGCAGGCATAGATCGGTTGCCTGCACTTGGCCTGCACTTGGCTTGCATTTTTTCGCTTGGGAAGGCGGAAAGGCGAGGAGGAAGGCCTTGATATTGCGCCCAGGGGTAATTTTATCTGTGATAGGGGGAAAATATTTCTGTGATAGGGGGTAATCTTTCCTGCTATAGGGGGTAATCTGTTGTGAGGGCAAGCGTGGGCGAAATGTGTAGGAAGCGTGCAGGCTATTGGAGTCCGTTCTGCATTGATAATCAGAATGGTTGCGATGCAGGAGTGCAGGCATTGATATTTTGCTTACGAAAAACGGCTGTAATGCGTCTGCGCGTATACGCACGCGAGGAAGCAGCAGAAAAAGTGTACAGTTTGTTCACTCTTTTTGGTAATCCGCGAGAGAATGCTGACTTTTGCAATGGAATAGAGAGAGGCTGTATAGATAAATAGCTCTGTGGGCGACGCGTCCCGCGTCGGCTTCGCCAGGAATCAAGAAGTCTACTCAGAGCCTACTGGGGGCGACGCGTCCTCGCGTCGGCGGGAGAGAGAATGCATTTTTCATCTCTATATCATAGATAGCCGACGCGAGACACGTCGCCCACAGAACTAAGAATGTCCACAGAACATAAGAATGCCGACGCTGGAGAGGACATCGGCATTTTTATCAAAAAAATAGCATGTATTACTTCTCGCCACTCGGACGGCGGCGGCGATGGGGCTTCTGCTTCGGGCGTTCGTCGGCGGTCACCTGACCATTGTCTGCTGGCTTCGGATTGTTGTTGGGACGACGGCGACGACGGTTCTGCTTCTTACGCTGAGGACGGGCCTCACCCTCGGGAACTTCTGTGGAGATCTCGCTCAGGTGGTCGTCGTGCTCGGTGGAGAATACGATTTCATCGAACGATATCTGTGGCAGAGCTGACGAAGCAGATGAATCGTCGTACTCAGCCTCAGTGGCTGAGACAGACACTGCATCATCTTCCTTCTTGGTCTGGGCAGCAGATTCTTCCGCAGCAGGGGCTGGAGCCGGCTCAGCGGCAGGAGCTTCGTCGGGACTCACCACGTCTTGAGCAAATGCTTGGATAGCTCGTTCCAAATCGTCGGCGGCAAATGGGAGCTGCATATCCTCTTCATCAGCGGCAATTTGGGCAGTTTCGGCAGATTGGGCGGCTTCATGAGCATACTCCATGGCCGATTCGCGGGCTGCATTGTCAGCATCGATTGCAGTGAGTGCATCCTCGAAGGTCTCGTCTACGATGGCGGCAGTCACGGAGTCGGCAGCTTCGGGAGTAAAGTCGGCGGCTTCGGCAGCCATGGCCTCGTCGGCACCCTCGTCGGAGGGAGCAGGCTTCGCGGCGGGCTTGGGCGTTACGGCTTCGCTTTGCTTAGGAGCCTTGACAGGCTCGGGCGAGGGCTTCGATTCGTTCAGAGATGTGGGCGCCTCAGCATCGGCCTCCTCAATATGCTCTGCAACGGCTTGAAGCAACGAGGCTATAGCGGGCTTTTCTGATTTCTTAGCTGAGGGTTTCTCAGCCTTTGGCGAAGCGGAGCTACTGGTATTCGGAGCAGACTTCTTAGGCTTCACCGCCGGTTTTTCGGATTTTACTGCCGATCTTTCGGGCTTTGAAGCAAGCTTCTCAGACTTTGCAGTCGGCTTTTCGGGCTTTGAAGTGGGCTTTTCCTCAGTAGGCAAAACACCTGCTGCCTCTGCTTGAGTAAAGAGGTCGAGTTCCTCAGCCTCGAGCTGAGCACGGCGCTCTTCCTCGCGAGCCTTGCGCTCTGCATCAGCCTTGGCCTTGGCTGCCTTGGCTTTGCTCTCTGCCTTCTCGCGAGCTTTGCGTTCGACCTCAGCAGCGGCTGCTTTCTCGCGTGCAGCCTCAGCTTCCTGGCGCTTACGCTCTGCCTTAGCACGCTGACGCTCTACTTCAGCCATGCGTTCGGCTTCGCGACGAGCGGCCTTCTCTTCAGCTGTAGAGGCACCTTTGTCCTGTCCCTTCACTGCATCGCCAAGGGTCTTCGGACCACGATTGCGCGTACGCTTCTTGCGAAGTTTCTCATCGGCTTCAAGGAGCTCATTCTCCTCGGGAGGAGCGGGTAGCCCCATGGCATCGTAGTCGGACTGAGTGAGTTGGGGCTCTGCGGGCGGTGTGTCGATCACCTCATATTGAGCCGATGCATCGTAGGCTTTGTCGTAAGCATCGTCGGAGTCGGAACGGGATGAGCCCTTCTTCGTCTCGAGCACGGGGGCATCGGCATCTGCAGCCTTACCTCCACGGCGAGACTTTGAGGGCTTGAGCGTGTCTTCTATCTCGTCGATCTTAGGCAGTGCGAAGCTCTCTTCTGCTTCCATAGCGGTGCGCTTCTCCTTGCTGCGGAATATGCTGTCGTAGGTCTTGGGCTCACGGCGCATGCGGGTGAGGGCTTCCTTGGCTGCCTCTTGCTGACTTTCCTTCTTGGAGCGACCGCTACCGCGACCTATGGTGATGCCCTCGAGCACGATGGATGAGTGGAAACCGCGCTCGCCATCGCTCTGATCGTTGAACTTGGTATTGATGCGGTTCTTCTGTGCCCACTCCAGGAGTTTGCTCTTGAAGTTTACTTCCTTCTGAGCCACATTGTCGAGGTCGATGTAGGTGCCGATGATGCGATTGGAGATAAACCAATGGCAGGTCTTATAGCCACGATCGAGATAGATGGCTCCCATGAGAGCTTCGAAGGCATT
>JBNMGC010000086.1:0-4709 GCA_050873845.1 Alloprevotella sp. | reverse complement strand
TGTGGCGGCAGTGCTCGGAGTTGATCTGAGCGAAGCCAAACACCTCAGAGTCGGTGAGCTGACGGCCGAGCTGCTTCTCTACGCCGTGGAGGTATTCGATCTCGGCGGGCGAGAGGGCGAGTCCTTCCTGCTCATTGTAGCTCTCAAGGTCGGAGATGTACTCGATGGGTGCGGGCTTGATGTTGACGGTGAAGATTTCCTGATCAAGTCCGTTGTACATACGCTGGAGCATGGGGTCGTGGTCGGCCTTTTCGCTCTTTACGGGGAAATACTCCTCAATACGCGCAATGCCGTGGAGATTCATATTTTGAGTAATCTCTACGGCATTGGTGCTCCAAGGAGTAATCATTTCACGGCGGGGGCCTACATACCAACCCTTCAGCTCGCTATCCTTCTCGAGAGTAGCGCCGCCATAGAGCCAGCAGAGTTCTTCCACTTCGTTCTGAGAGAGCTCATGGTCTACCTGAGTAGCGATGATGCTCTTCTGCGGAGTTTTAAAAAACAAAATCATATCGTGGTAAGGTTTTGATGTATTTCTGAGTGTAGATAGCGCTTCATTCAACTGCTGTTGATGGGCGTGCTCCAACTATGCTGCAAATTTAGGAAAAAAATGCGGAACTTCGAAGTGCTTTGCCGCTTGCTTTATTTTCTGCCTTATTTTTCATCTTTTTGTGGCTTCTCGCGTGCGCATGCGTGCGCGCATTCCGTTAGTTTTGGGTGGAGAATAATAGACTGCTGTCACTTTTCTGCGTTATCGGTCTGATAATCAAAGGGTAGAGGAGTGTAGGACGATGCCCCGTTGCTTGCACTTTGCTTGCACTCGGCTGCACAGCGGGACGTATGCACTCGTTAAAAGGAGGGGTGGGCGACGTGGCAACGGGAGCAAGGGATAATTTCAACGGGAGCAAGGGATAATTTTTACCATGCCAAGGGATAATATGAAGGAGTGTAGAGGGTGATGGTGTGGGGGCGGAGTGTAGGCAAAGAGGGAATTGCTTGCACTTTGTAATGTGATGATAATTAGGGAGTTGCGATGGAATAGTGTAGGAGTGTAGGTAAGAGAGTGAAAATGATGATGTGTGCGCGTGCGCGCGAGAAGAGAATAAGAGAGACAATTTAAAGATTATGAAGAAGTCTTCTCAGAGCCTACTGGGGGCGACGCGTCCTCGCGTCGGCATAAGAGGAAAAGAAAAAACTTATTATTACTCATTTCAGTATTTGTACTTTTGATGCCGACGCGGGGACGCGTCGCCCCCAGTAGACTCTGAGAAGACTTGTTGTCCGCAGGACCTGCCGAAGCGAGACGCTTCGCCCCCACTTCCTATAGGCTCACTTCTTGCCCGATACTTGTCCTTTTCATTTCATATGATTAACTTTGCAGCGCAAAACGAATAAGCAAATGCTCAATCTACCTCTGATATATAAAGCCATAGGCACCCTGCTTCAGCTCGAAGCCATGCTGCTTGCACTGTGTTTTGGCATGGAGTTTTGGTTTAGAGAGACCAATCTCCTCACCTTCGGACTGCCAGCTCTCATCACGTTGGCTGTTGGCACCCTGCTACGCTTCTTCGGTCGTCATGCCGAGAATCGCATGAGTCGACGCGATGGTTTCCTCATCGTATCGCTCACGTGGGTGGTGTTCTCCATCGCGGGTATGCTGCCCTTTCTTATCAGTGGTTATCAGCCGCGCATAGCGGCAGCCTTCTTCGAGACCATGTCGGGCTTCACCACAACGGGTGCCACGGCATTCGACGATATCGACGTTCTGCCCCGTTCCATCCTGCTCTGGCGCAGCATGACCCACTGGATAGGCGGCATGGGAATCGTGTTTTTCACCATCGCCATCCTGCCCAATATGGGCGGTGGCGAGATGAAGCTCTTCTCTGCTGAGGCCACTGGACTTAAGATCGGCAAGCTCCATCCCCGCATCAGCACCACGGCACGCTGGATGTGGAGCCTCTACTCCTTGCTCACCTTAGCTTGTATGGGCGCCTACTTCCTGTGTGGCATGAGCCTATTCGATGCCGTATGCCACGGGCTGAGCACCATCGGCACGGGCGGATTCTCCACCCATACCGACAGCATAGCTTGGTTCCACTCCACGCGGCTACAGTGGGTGACAACGGTGTTTATGTTCTTGGCAAGCATCAACTGTACGCTGCTCTACCTCTTCTTTGTGAAGCGCCGCGTGCGCGATGTGTTCCACGACGACGAGTTGCGTTGCTTCCTCGTCATCTTCTTCGTAGCCGCGCTGAGCATCATGGGCATCCTGATGTATGCCGACCATATGGACTTCCTGACCGCCCTGCGCAGCGCCTTCTTCAATACCGCATCGCTGCAGAGCACCACCGGATTCTCCGACGAAGACTTCATGAAGTGGCATCCCACCATCTGGCTCATACTCTCGCTCATCAGCATCATAGGCGCTTGTGCTGGATCGACCAGTGGCGGACTCAAGTGTGTGCGCGTACTGATGGTGTGGCGCTTGACCAAGGCAGAGCTCAAGAAGATGCTCCACCCCCATGCCGTACTGCCCGTACGCATCAACGGCACGCTCATCACCTCGCAGACGGCAAGGACCATCTTCGTGTTCTTCGTGGTCTACTTCATGCTCATCATGGTCTCCACCTTCGTCATGGTGGCCATGGGGCTTTCGCTGCTCGACTCCTTCGGCCTCGCCATCTCATCGTTTAGCAACATCGGCCCGAGTATAGGCCACCTCATCGGTCCGCTCGGATCGTGGAGTGTGCTCAACGATACTACACTCTATCTCAACTCCTTCCTGATGCTCGCAGGTCGCTTGGAGATATTCTCCCTACTGCTTCCCCTTACCCCCGCATTCTGGCGTGATGAGTAAGCAAGCGAAATGTTTGGGAGTTAACGAGAAATGCATTACTTTTGCAGTCTGAATTATTCAGATATCGAGACGGCTTAGATTGCCTATTCGCGGCTCAACTTGCCACGAGCGGGCACGCTCGAAGCCCGCTTAATACGATTCCTTACATAATCACTCATAACCTACAACATTAACCATCGGCAATTTCTGAAATTGCTACTATTCATGTCTTATGGAAACCAATGTAAACCTAACCAACGCAGAACAGCAGGAAGAAGAGATGCAACTGGTGCCCTTAATCAAGCTATGCTATCATCAGTTTAAGACAAATTGGGCTTGGTTTCTCCTCTCTGTAGTAATATGTGTTGCAATTGGCTGGTTTTATTTGCAGCGTCAGCCGCGCGTATTCCAGCGTCAGTCCGTCATGCTCATCGAGGATGGAGATGATGGCGCGGGCTCTTCATCGTTTAGAAGCGGTTCCAAGCGCAATGGTATGAACACCCTGCTCCAACTCAACGGAGTGAGCGTGGGCGATAACCTAAAAAACGAGATATTCATCCTCTCCTCCAAGCGCCTCATGCAGCGCGTGGTCGATAAGCTTCAGCTCGACGTAGACTACTCCGTAAAGGAGTCGCTCCACCAAGCGCCGCTCTATGCTGAGGCTCGTCCCGTCATGCTGCTCTTTGAGAAACCTTATAAGGGTAAGGCCGCTCAGACCCTCCAACTCAAGAAGAAGGACGGCAACGTGGTGACCCTCTGCGGCATGACCGACCGACTGGGCAACGCTGTGAAGGATGTCAACGCACAGCTCGGGCAGACCGTAGAGACCCCCTACGGACGAGTGAGCGTGGTGCGCGGTCCTGCCTATGGCAAGTGGGGCAGCGAGACCATCCATGTGACTCGCCTCTCGTCAGACAATACGGCGGCTTATTATATGAACGAGCTCACCGTGTCGGAGTATGACAAGGAAACTTCGCTCATCGTGATGAGTTGCAACGACGGAAGCACGAAGCGTGCCGACGACATTCTCAATACGCTCTACGAAACCTACAAGGAAGACGTCGTAGAGAATAAGAACCGCGTAGCACTGAGCACAGCAAAGTTTATCGACGATCGTATCAAGATAATCGGTAGCGAACTGAGCAATGTGGAGAGCCAGTTGGCATCGTTCAAGAAGCGCAACCAACTCATCGACTTCACCACCACCCCGCAGACCATCCTCACGCAGACCACGCAAGCCCGCCAGCAAAGCCTCGAGATGGAGACGCAACTCAACGTGGCGAAGTATCTCAACGACTACATTCACAATCATACCAACGATCACGACCTCATACCGGCACTCAACTTAGGCGACGCATCGTTCAATACGCAGATCTCTGCCTACAACGATCAGATGAACCGCCGCAACCAGATGGTGGCCAACTCGAGCGAGAACGTCGCCATGGTGCGCGAACTCGATCGTCAGCTCCAGCAGATGCGTCAAGCCATAGCCACCTCGCTGCGCAACTACGTCAATACGCAGGAAGTGCGCCTCCGCGATGCTCGTGCCAACGAAGCTGCCCTCAACGGCCGCGTGACGGGTGCTCCCGATCAGGAGAAACAGGGGCTCGACATCCAGCGCCAACAGTCGCTCAAGGAGGCACTCTACACCTACTTGCTCAATAAGCGTGAGGAAGTAGCCCTACAGCAGGCCATCAACGAGGCCAACGTGCGACTCGTAGAAGGCCCTATCGGCAACAAGAAGGTGAGTCCGCGCGGTTCGATCATCATGCTCGTGAGCTTGATCATCGGTCTGCTCATCCCCTCCGTAGTGCTCTGGCTTCGCTATATGCTCGACGTGACCGTACACGGCCGTCGCGACATAGAAGAGAAT
>JBNMGC010000085.1:0-4995 GCA_050873845.1 Alloprevotella sp. | reverse complement strand
GTTATAAAGAAGTTTTGAGTTTGGAGGTTACAAGGTTATAAAGAAGTTTTGAGTTTGGAGGTTACGAGGTTATAAAGAAGATTTGAGTTTGGAGGTTACAAGGTTATAAAGTAACCTATGCTAGTTGTACTTCTTGCAAGCAAAGTAACTTTATAACCTCATAACCTCAAAACTTCAAACTCCCCCTCATAACCTCAAAACTTCAAACTCCCCCTCATAACCTCAAAACTTCAAACTTCCCCTCATAACCTCAAAACTTCAAACTCCCCCCCCTCATAACCTCAAAACTTCAAACTCACAAAACAACGGGTTTGCGACGCCGGAATCCTGATGTGGGAACAGCGCACAGACCGAATCGGATCAGAAAGCTCGAACAATCTCGTCAACACAACTATGGCTCACATTGCAAATAAGGAGATGAGAGATGCTATTGAAACATTACTCGTTCGGCTGCCAGATTCTCACACGGGAATCACCGCTTCATTCTTTATTCACACTTCCGTTTCCGGATGCTCGTGAACCCGTTTTTCTCATTTCGATCACTCATATTGATAAACTGACACAAACACAATTAGAATAAAGAATGAAATCAAAAATTGCATTGCTCACCCTTGGCGCTCTCACAGCTGCTCACGCAATGGCTACCGACGTTCAGACGGAGGTGAAAGCCGACAGCGTGAATACGCAAGTTACGACGACTGCCGCCGCTAAGAGTACAAAGAAACTGAAGGCCGTTGCCTCCGACGAGGATTATCAGAAGCTCCGTTTCGGTGGTTATGGCGAAATGGTGGCCAACTTTATGGACTATGGCTACAATCGTTTCAATGGAACTTCTACTGGTAATACGAAGGAACATCGTAGCCGCATCTCTATACCGCGCTTCGTGTTTGCCCTCGATTATAAGTTTACTCCCAAGTGGATACTCGGTGCTGAGATAGAATTCGAAGCAGGCGGTGTGGGTTTCGCACAGGAACTTGAGCCTACGGAGAACTTGGAGTATGAATACGAAGTAGAGAAGGGTGGTGAAGTAGCGTTGGAACAGTTCCACGTGACTCGTCTGATCCATCCAGCCTTCAATATCCGTGCGGGTCATATGATTGTGCCTGTAGGTCTGACCAACTCTCATCATGAGCCTATCAACTTCTTCGGCACCTCACGCCCCGAGGGTGAAACCACCATTCTGCCTTCTACTTGGCACGAAACGGGTGTGTCGATCTTCGGTAGTTTCGGTAAGGGCTATGCAAGCTTTGACTACGAAGCCATGGCTGTGGCAGGCTTGAATCCTGATGGTTTCGGTCGCGACAACTGGGTGGCTGGCGGTAAGCAAGGCATCTTTGAGACCGACAACTTCTCATCACCAGGCTATGCAGCACGTATTAATTATACCGGTGTGCCGGGTTTGCGCGTAGGCGTGTCGGGCTACTATTGTCATGATGTGACGAAAAATGCTGATAAGCCTTGGAAGTACTCAAGCGTAGGACGTTCGGCTCTTAAGATCATTTCAGCCGATGCACAGTATCGCAATCGCTACGTAACAGCACGAGGCAACTTCATCTGGGGCGACCTCGACAATGCTTCGGGCATTAGCGCTGTCAATTCCAGCCGTTCTACGAATAGCTACCCTAGTGGTAAGTTTCGTGTGACTGCCAAGAACGCACTCTGCTATGGTGCTGAAGTAGGTATCAACGTGAGCGCTTTCTTCAACAATCCGAAAGTGCCCGTGCTCTATCCCTTTGCACGATATGACTACTACAATCCGCAGGAAAAGGGCGACAAGGACGTGATGGACAAGCGTATGCAAGTGTGCAAGTGGACTGCAGGTATCAACTGGTATGCATTGCCCAACCTCGTGGTAAAACTCGACTATACCACACGCCATATCGGTACGTCTAAGCCCTTCGGCTCTACGCAGTACAACCACGAGAATGAATTCTCTATCGGTGTGGCCTACGTAGGATGGTTCACCAAGCGATAAGCCGCGCTCTGAAGAGCGAAAGAGCTCAGCCCACTAACGAATACAAATAAACTATATAAACTATTCAAGACAATGAAAAAGCAATATCTCGTGATGTCCCTCTTCGCTTTGGGACTTGCCACAACAGCTCCTGTAGGTCTCACTTCGTGCAGCAGCGACGATCCTGTAACAACTGAGCAGGAAAATCCTTTCGACTATGGTGATGATGCCGTATCGACCGACGACAGCCGTAGCGCAGGCGAAGCGTTCAAATGTGTTGAGCAGATCCTCGATGGCTGTATCGACATTGCCAACGAAGTAGGTGAATCGAAGATTGGTGAGCCTCTCAACCTCTACAATAGCGGTCAGCAGGAAAAAGCACTCTACGCTGTAGAGTCATGGTATAGCTACCACTCACGTGAAGACTATCGCAACAATATCTACTCTATCCGCAATGCCTACTATGGTTCGCTCGACGGAAGTGTAGCTGAACATTCACTCTCTGCTCTGATTGCCAGCAAGCGTCCTCAGATGGACCAGAAGGTGAAGGAAGCCATCGACAAGGCAGCCAATGCAATCTGGGCCATCCCCGATCCCTTCCGCAACAACATCAACTGTGCTGAGGCTCTCGAAGCACAGAAGCGTTGCAGCAACCTCAAGCAGGTGATCACCGACCTTAAGGGCTACATCGAAGGCAAGGGCTCTATCAATCAGGATGCCAACCTCGATCCCATCATCAGCGACTACGTGCAGAACGTCGTACTGCCCACTTACAAGGCTCTTCGCGATGGCAATGCAGCTCTCTACGATGCTGTATCAGCCTTCCAGGCTAATCCCTCAGACGCTGCATTCAGAGATGTAGCTCAGGCATGGCTCGAAGCTCGTCAGCCTTGGGAAACCAGTGAAGCCTTCCTCTTCGGTCCGGTAGACTCTGAAGGTCTCGACCCCAACATGGACTCATGGCCCTTGGATCAGGATCAGATCGCTACTATCCTCAACTCTGGTAACTTCGACAACCTCGACTGGAGCGATGGCGACGACGACGAGACCATCGAGGCAAAGCAGGGTGTACGTGGATTCCACACACTTGAGTTCCTCACCTTCCGCAATGGTCAGCCTCGTACGCTCAACGACGTAGCAGAGTCAGGTTCTTCAGCCGACCTCGTATACAACTCTACCAATGCTCGCAGCTGGGGCAACTACATGAAGCAGGTAGCTTACTTGCTCAAGCAAGACGCTGCTAACCTCTACCAGTATTGGACTGTAAGCTACAATGGCGGTGAAAGCTTCGCTAATCAGTTCCTTTCACACAACTTCTAATCTTATGCAGATAGCCAAGCGATTGGCATAACGCACATATCACAAGCCCACAGAGCAGGTCGGTTTTGACACGTCAAAAATCGTCTTGCTCTTTGGCGTTACTTCACATTATCCCTTAAAAGATGAATGTTTTACACTCTTTGAAATACGCATTTCTGCTGGGAGGCGCCATCGTGCTTGCCTCTTGTGAGGACGACGATGGCATCACTGCCAGCGACATCGACGTGCCCAGTGGTTATGCTCTTTCTGCAGGAACGTCGACTGTCTTTACGCAGTCTACTTTCGCTTATGATACAGATGCCGAATGGTTGAGCGGAGCCTATAGTACTCGTTTCAACCGCGGTGACCGTCTTTACAAGGATGCCCGTACGAGTAGTGCGGGGCAAGGTGGTGGTCTGGGTCCTGTCTATGCAGGCTACTCTTGTGAGAGCTGCCACCGCAACTCCGGTCGTACCGTCTCGGCCAATTCATGGAAAGCTTGGAATAGCGGTGCGAAAGATGAAGATGGTTATACCTTGGCCTCGGGCACGAGCGGATTCTCTTCCATGCTGGTCTACATCACTCGTAAGAATGGTTCCTTCTTCCCCGACTACGGACGTGTGCTCCACGATCAGTCCATTGAGGGCGTAAAGCCTGAGGGCAAGGTCAAGGTGAAGTGGATGCCCGAAGAGACCATCACCTTCCCCGATGGTGAGGTGTGCAAACTCACGTATCCGGTCTATAAGATCGTAGATTGGTATACCGACGGACGCCACAACTATGGCACTTCTACGCCTGAAGCTGTGAAGCCCGAAGACTTGATCATCTCCGTGCGTCAGCCCCTCCGCCATGTGGGTATGGGACAGATGATGGCGCTCGACCCCGTAGAGATAGAAGCGCTCGCAGCGAAGAGCAACTATCCCGAATATGGCATTAGCGGACGTTGCAATTATGTGACGGAGAAAGGTAAGCTTGGCCTTGGCCTCTCAGGTAATAAAGCGCAGCATCAAGACCTCACTGTGGAACTCGGATTCTCGAGCGATATGGGTGTGACCAATAGCCGTTACCCCGAGGAAATCTGTGAGGGTCAGTTGCAGATGTCGCAAGGCAGCATGATGGGGCTCTTCTACGATCAGCTCGACGTATCGACTGAGGAAATGGAAAATGTCGATCTCTACCTCCACGGCCTTGGTGTGCCGGCTCGCCGCCTTGGTTCGGAAACGAAGATGGTGCAGTATGGCGACAAGCAAATCAGTGAGCGCGAACTCGTGAGCATCGGTGAGAAGATGTTCTATCAAGCCAAGTGCCACCTTTGCCACGTCACCACGCTTCATACTCGTTCGACTGGAGCCACCTTGCTCAACGGCACGCATCTGCCCTGGCTCGGCGGTCAGACCATCCATCCTTACTCTGATTATCTGCTCCACGATATGGGATCGGAAATCATGGGCGTAGGTCTTAACGACAACTATGTCAGCGGATTGGCTCGAGGAAACGAATGGCGTACTACTCCGCTCTGGGGCATTGGCCTTCAGAGCAAGATCAATGGCCATACCAACTTCCTCCACGATGGTCGTGCACGCAACTTCGTAGAAGCCATCATGTGGCATGGTGGTGAGGGCGAAGCCTCTAAGAATCTCTTTAAGAAAATGCCCAAGAAGGATCGCGACGCACTGGTCAAGTTCCTTGAAAGTCTGTAATAAGGAGTTAATGAGTTTATAAGTTTAATGAGTTTATAAGTT
>JBNMGC010000084.1:0-5096 GCA_050873845.1 Alloprevotella sp. | reverse complement strand
GCATAACATTCAAGCAAGCTTGATGTTCTGCGCTCACTTTGCACTATCTTTGCATAAGATAGGCTGCAGTTCAGCATAACATTCAAGCAAGCTTGATGTTCTGCGCTCACTTTGCACTATCTTTGCAAATAATATTTACACATAACACCCCTATACAATGCTCGACGTAAAGAAATGCCTCAACGACTGCGAGGAGAAGATGGACATGAGTGTGCTCCACCTTGAAGAGACCCTCGCTCAAATCCGCGCCGGAAAGGCCAACGTACATATCCTCGACGATATCCGCGTAAACTCTTACGGATCAATGGTGCCCATCAACAATGTGGCTGCCATCACCACCCCCGACGCTCGCACCATCGCCATCAAGCCCTGGGACAAGCAGATGTTTCGCGTTATCGAAAAGGCCATCATCGACTCTACTGTAGGCATCATGCCCGAAAACAATGGCGAAGTGATCCGCCTCGGCATACCGCCCCTCACCGAAGACCGACGCAAGCAGCTCACCAAGCAGTGCTCTAAGGAAGCAGAGGAAGCCAAGGTAGCCATCCGCAACGCTCGCCGCGACGGCATCGACAAACTCAAGAAGGCTATCAAGGAAGGTCTCTCTGAAGACGTAGAGAAGGACGCTGAAAACGACCTGCAGAAGATTCACGACAAAAAGGTGAAACTCATCGAAGAGATCCTCTCAGCCAAGAACAAAGAAATCATGACCGTATAGTCCCCCCTATAAAAGCTAGAATCCTCTATAATTTCATAGAATCCATAGAAATCCTATAATATCTTGGAAATCATAGAAATACTAGCCCTCCCCTTAGAAATCCCCATAAGGCTTATAGGCTCCACGTAAGCCTGTAAGCCTTATGCGCTATAATCCCCCACCTAACAACTGTGTATGCACGGAACTGTAATCAAAAGCACTGGTAGCTGGTATCTCGTACGCACCGACGACGGGCGCGCCGTAGAATGCAAGGTGAAAGGAAACTTCCGCCTACGCGGCATACGCTCGACTAACCCCGTAGCTGTAGGCGACGGCGTGACCATCAAGGAGCAAAGCGCAGAAGCTGGCGAAGCGGCCTTCATCACCGAGATAGACGAACGCCGCAACTACATCATACGCAAAGCCTCCAACCTCTCCAAGCAAAGCCACATACTCGCTGCCAACGTCGACATGGCCCTGCTCATCGTCACCATAGCACGCCCCGAGACAAGCACCACCTTTATAGACCGCTTCCTCGCCTCGGCAGAAGCCTACCGCGTGCCCGTATGCATCGCATTCAACAAGACCGATGACCTCACACCCTCCGAGCATGAAGTGCTCGACTATTGGCAAGCACTCTATTCCGACATAGGCTACCCCTGCTTCCGCCTCTCAGCCCTCAAGGGCGAAGGCATAGAGCCACTCCGCGAGATGCTCACAGGCAAGACCACCCTCCTCGCTGGCCACTCAGGCGTAGGGAAGTCTACCCTCCTCAACCTGCTCATCCCCGATGCCCACGTGCGCACAGCACAGATATCCGATGCCCACGGCACGGGCATGCACACCACCACCTTCAGCGAACTCTTCGAACTCCCTGGGGGCGGCGCACTCATCGACATCCCTGGAGTAAAAGGTTTCGGCACCTTCAATATGGAACCCGAAGAAGTGGCGCACTACTTCCGCGACATCTTCCGCATATCAGCCGACTGCCGATTCTCCAACTGCACCCACACCCACGAGCCCGGTTGTGCCGTACTCCAAGCGCTCGAAGACCACCGTCTCGCCCCCTCCCGCTACGCCTCCTACCTCTCCATGATGGACGATAAGGAAGAAGGAAAGTATAGAGCAGCATATTAAGCGCTCAACAGCCATCCCCCTCTAGCAATCTAAAATACCTAGGAGCCCTAGAATACCTAGAAACCCTAGAATGCCTTGCTCCCATAGAAGCCCCTCCCCCGCCCTAATACTTAATACTTTATACCTAATACTTAATACAATGACCCTCATCATCATCCTCACCATCGTAAGCCTTGTGCTCGGGCTCCTTGAAATATTCATCCTGCCCGGCTTCGGCATAGCCGGAATAGGCTCCATAGTCTGTGCCGTAGTCGATGCCGTACTGATATACAATACTTATGGTTTCTCATGGGCATGCACTGCCGTAGTAGTGGCAATCTTAGTGCTCATACTGATGCTCTACATCGTGGCACATTCGCGCACATTCGACCGCATGAGCCTCAAAGCCTCCATCGATAGCACCAATGCCACAGCCGACCAGCTCTCCATCAGCGTAGGGCAGACTGGGCGCGCCCTCACCCGCCTCGCCCTTGTGGGCAATGCCGAGATTGATGGCAAACAGGTAGAAGTAAAATCGTCGGGCGAATTCATCACCCCCGGCACCCCCATTCGCGTCGTCAAGGTAGACGATGCACAGATCACCGTAGAAGCTATCAAAGATTAAGCAACATAACCTTAGGATTTTAGAGTAAAACTCAGCAAAGCCTTCAACCAATACTGGGGGCGACGCGTCCCCGCGTCGGCAGCATCGAGAAAGCCCCACTTAGCATCGAGAAGCCCCCACATCCTCAGAGCAAACTGAAGTTTACGCTAAATTTCAAACTGACTAAATATGAAGAGATTCCTCCCCACCCTACTTCTCGCGTTCACGATGGGCACGGCAGCCCATGCGACCTTCCCCGTGCGCCACACTTTCGTCCACCAGCAGCCCGACGGACAATCGCTCAGCGTACATAGCGTGGGCAACGGTCGCTACCGCATATTCTCCACCGTCGACGGCCATGCCATACTCCCCGCAGCCGACGGTCATTATTACTATGCTCGCCGCAGCGCCACAGGGATTGAAGCCTCAACCACCCTTGCCACCGACATCATGGCCCCCACCCTGCAGCAACGTGTCAAAGCCGCTCCGCAGCAAGGCACATTCCTCACGACCACCGAGGCCAACGACATACTCTCCACACTCTATCCCTCCACACCCCTGACCGCCTCGGCGGCAGCAGACCACCTACACACGCAGTCATTCGCTACCACTACCACAACCGGTCTCGGCGAGTATGGCAAGTCTGCCAACGGCATTGTCAAGAGCATTGGCGAGCCCACCATACCCGTAGTCATGGTAGAATTTTCCGACCGCGCCTTCTGCGACTCCATCACCACAGAGAGCAAGGTCGACCGCTTCTTCAACGAATCGGGCTACCACGACGAACAGTTCTGCCGCGGCTCCGTGCGCGACTACTTCATGGCTCAGAGCGACAGCCTCTTCAAGCCCACATTCAAGGTCGTGGCACGCGTCAAACTCGACAATGGCTATGCCTACTACGGCAAGGACAATGGTTCACAGATCGACCCCAACGCCAACGTCTTCGTGCGCGAAGCTCTCGAAAAGGCTTCAGCCGTGACAGACTTCGCGCCCTTCCGCACCGAGGGCACTACGAAGGTGCCTATGGTAGTATTCGTCTTTGCAGGGCCAGGCGAGCAGTCGTCCTTTGAGGATGGCAACGACGACTACCTCTGGGCAAAGTTTAGCCAGACCTCATTCTCCGTCAATGGTGGCACTACCACCGTGCAGTCCTACTTCATGGGCAGCGAACTCATGCAGACGTATGGTACCAATCGGAACGACATTACAGGCGCCAACTTCGAAGCCGTAGGCCTCTATGCCCACGAGCTGAGCCACTCCCTCGGCCTACCCGACCTCTACAATACGAAAAACTCTAACGCATTCAACACCCTGGGCTACTGGGACCTCATGGACTATGGCCAGTACTTCATGAATGGCTATCGCCCCTCGCCCTATTCCGCCTACGAGCGTTCGTGCATGGGCTGGCTCCGCGTAGAGGAACTCGACAAGGAGGCATGCCTCGGCCGACTCATCCCCCTCGACAGCCCACGCGGCACAGAGGGCACACGTGCCTACGTCATTCGCAATGATGCCAATCCAAGCGAATTCTATCTACTCGAAAATCGCGCCCCCTCCACGTGGTACAGTTCGTCAATGGGCAAAGGCATGCTCGTGACCCACGTTGACTACAGTTCCTCAGTATGGAACGCCAACACGGTCAACACCTCCCAAGATCATCAGCGCGTACAGATCGTTCCCGCCGACGGCGTGCTCGAGGGCAAATCTCCCAAGAGCGGCACAACATACGATACCTTCTGGAAAGGCTACCAGTCCGACCTCTACCCCGGCCTCAACGTCATCAATACCTCCTTGACCGACACCACCACGCCTGCCACCACCCTCTTCACAGGCACCTCTCTGGGTAAGCCTATCTACAACATTGCCCTCGCCACCGATGGCACAATCACCTTCAGCTATCTCGACCCCGAGATCACCGCCATCAGCGAAGCCACTACTACCGACGCCATCCACCCCTTTACGAATGAAGCGCTCTACGACCTCAACGGCCGCCGCGTGCAGCACACCCCCGCCCCCGGTATCTACGTTACAAAGGATGGAAAGAAGGTAATAGTAAAGTAAAAATCCCGCGCCCACTCACCCAGTTCTGTGGGCGACGCGTCTCGCGTCGGCATCAGCAGCGAGCAAGAAGCCTTTCAGCCAATACTGGGGGCGACGCGTCCTCGCGCATCAACACTCATCAAGAAATACCCCATAGGCAGTGGGGGCGAAGCGTCCCGCTTCGGCACGTCGGCGAGGAGTTCAACACTCCTCGCCGACGTGTCTTTTCTACCCTCCTCCCCACACATCCTTTTTCCCCTCAGCCCCGCTCGGCCTCGAGCCTTCGCGAGCCTGGCCGAAGCGAGACGCTTCGCCCCCAATGCCTATGAACTCACCTCTTAAATAGAGCATCAAAGCCGACGCGAGACGCGTCGCCCACAGAAGACGGTCAACATTCCCCGCACAAACTGAAGACTATCCCCACACATATAGTAAACTATATCCCCCACACAAATAGCAACAGGGCCATGCAACATCCATTGCACGGCCCTGCTTTATCTTAGCCCAACTTTCACACCCCAAGAAAACTTTCAACTTTTTTTCTGTTCAAAATGTTATATATAGAGTATCAAAATTGTTCGTTATATTGGGTAGAATGGTTGTAAATTGGAACAAAACCCCTCTTGCACAAAATGTAGG
>JBNMGC010000083.1:0-5139 GCA_050873845.1 Alloprevotella sp. | reverse complement strand
TCGATGTAAGCGATAGCGTCACCTACGGTAGAAATCTTCTCTGACTGATCGTCAGGGATAGTGATTCCGAATTCCTTCTCAAACTCCATGATGAGTTCTACGAGGTCGAGAGAGTCAGCACCGAGGTCGTTAGCGAAGCTTGCTTCGTTCTTAACTTCAGATTCGTCAACGCTGAGCTTGTCAACGATGATAGCCTTTACTTTTGCTTCAATATCAGACATAGTTTCTTATTTTGAATTAAATGATTATGTGCTTTAGCTTTGTTTCTGCGTGCAAAAGTAATGCTTATTCCTAATACTGACAAACTTTTGCACCAAAAAGATACGATTTATTGCACGTTTCCTTAGATTTTGTGCGAATTACTGCATAAATACAGGCATTCACAGGGAATATTCACTCCTTGACCACCTGTCACATGCCTCACTCTCTCCCGTAGGGGAAAAGGGAGGGAATAGGAAGAAAGGAAGGGAATAGGGAAAAGGAAGAAGATAGCGAAGAAGGAGAAGATAGGGAAAAAGGAAGGAAGAAAATATTCCTACATACCCCAAGTGCCTGGCAGACATGAATTTTCCACGATCTCTTCTGCCGCATCAGGCAGGTTGGGGAAGAAGTCGATTCCCGTAAGTGCCTCGAGTTGGTTGACTGTGATGGCTGTTTTCTTGATTTCGCTTAACGGTGCTTGATTCTTATAAGTATAGCCGTACTCTTTATGCTCCATCCAGAAGGCGATGGAAGAATATGTGCCATTCTTTACTTTGAGCAATGCCATATAGTAGTACTTAGGCACGGCTACACGCTTGCCGTTGGAACGTGATACGTAGCCCATAACTTGATCATCACGGATGGTACCGCCTTTCACCACGTAAAGCGTATCGGAGAAAGTGGCATTACGGCCAAGGCGCTGCACAAGATTCTCGAGCGTAATCCAATAGCCCTGGTTGAACGATCCGAGTTGGGGCGACATGTTGGTCATGTAAAACGTCTGCTCATTGGCGGTAGTATTGTACAAGCGATCGTTGGAGGCACAAAGGTGGCCACGATTGTACTGCCCACCAAAGCCGTAGTAGCCTATATGATAGGTGGAGCTCAGGCTGGGATCGTCCTGGAAAGGTTCGTCTGCACGTCCCGTGCTCTTGCCACGCGTATCGCCATCGAAGCGGAAGGCCACCCAGCGAGAGTGGAGCTTATTCTTGTCGTACTCCAGTTCGTAAGTGACGATCGTCTTGCCATTGGTCGTCGTGGAGTGATCTATCAACACGGTCGATCCATCGGTAAGCACGCGGGGTGTCTCCATACGTGCCGTGATGCTCGTCGTGGGCTGATAGCTACCGCCGCCTGTATTGGGCTTATCCCATACGTGATCATCGCCACAAGAGTGGAGAGAAAATACGGCAAGGAGCAAGGTTACACCAAGCAGGAGCTTGCTTACGATGGTCTGAATATATTTATTATTTATTGTGTTCATGAGCGAAAAGATAGGTGCTTGAGGAGCACGCACGGATGAGTACTTCCCAAGCACCTGTGATATAGTTATAATAGATAGAAGTGCTACTCTATCTGCTACCTTACTTTCTTACGCGATGGATGGCAGAAGCTGCGATGCCACCGTTGGCTGTTACTACTGAGAAATCATCGATCAACTTATCAGAAGCGGTAGCGTACTTTGAAGTTTTGGGATTCATCACCACAAAGTTCACCGTCGTAGCGGCATCAAGCGTAAACTCATAAGTGACCAATGTCCACTCGTCCGTGGTAGTCACATAGTCGCCATATTTATAGGAATCACCGCCAGCGATCTTGCCGTCGTCGCCTACAATAGCGTAGCCCAACTTCACCTGGCCTGCACCCTTTACATACATGCTGATGGTGTATGTGCCAGGATTGAGTTTGTACTCCTTAGAGCCTAAGCGCTTATTGCTACTTTCGTTGCCAGCTACAAGGATAGCATATTGTCCTGAATGTGCAGTAGTGCTTTGTGAAACGGTAGCGTTGCTTGCAGAGGTGGTAGACTTCCAATCATCACACTTACCATCAGTCCAAGTTTCGAAGCCACCATTTGCAATGAGGTTCGTACCTGAGGGTTCTGAGGGCTGGTCGGGAGTGTCGGGAGTTTCACCGCCTTCGGTCACGCCATTGAGTGAGTAGAGATAAGCTTGACCCTGTGCAGTCTCGGGAGTGTTGCCCTTGTAGTTGACCACCTTACCGCATACGATTACTTCGTCGCCTACCTTGAGAGCGGTCTGACCTTCGGTATACTTCTTATTGCCAAGGTAGAGGGCGCGCCATACCTTGAAGGTGTTGGTAGTGCTACCATCTTCTGAAATCAAGAATGAGCCGCTGCCATACTGGGTACCATAAGCCTCATCGACCTGGGCTACCTTACCTTTAATATATACGTCCTGTTCTGAGTTGACGTCGGCTGCGAGCGTCTTTACGTAGGCTGTTGCGCCGAGAGCGTTGTAAGGATTGGCTTGTGAACCATCGCCTGCTGCTACGCCTGGATCGCTTGGAGTGTCGGAACCGCCATTATTCATAGGAGTGCCGTTGCCGGTGATGGTGAATTCGTCTACTTCCCATGTGCCTGAAGCTTCGCTTGTACTGGTATACTTATAAGCGATGCGTACATTTTCTTTTCCGCAGAAGGCTGCCAAGTCGATGGCACCAGCGTCAGAGAATGTCCAGCTTGTGCCTTCGGGGAAAGAGGGCACGTTGAGCTGTGTCCACGTAGCGGTGGTTACGTCGCCTGCATAGTCAGTTGATGCCCATACGGAGTACATCTCAGCGGGAACGCCCGGAGCGATTTTATTGATAGCTTGGCGGAAGTTGAGCGTAGCCTCGGTGCAGTCGCTGAGGTTGATAGCGGGTGATACTGCCCATGCTTCACTGGGATTGCTTTGACTGTTGGCATAAGCAGATGCCTTAAGATAGCCCTTACCATTGTACACGTCCTGCTTCCATACGTAAGTGAGGCCATCGCCGAGTGTTACGTTTTGGAAAGTAAAGCCATCGGCACTCTCGTCGAAGTTGGCAGCGAAGATGGTCTTGGTTTCGCCCGTGTTACCACCATTATTGCCCGAATTGTTGATACCATAGGGAGCGGGCACGTCTTCGCAAGCAGTGAATGCGCCCAGCGAGAGGGCTGCTGCAGCAAGACAGAAGATATACTTATTCATAGTGTTATGTGTTTGCTGTTAGATGTTTGTTGTTAGTTGGCCGACATGTCGGTGGTGTCGCGGAGCTGTACTTGCCAGTTGCTGTAGTAGCTGAGGATACCGGTGAAGGAACGTGCATTGTCGGGCAGTTCGATGAAGGACACGCGATTCTTCGTAGAAGTACGAAGGGCTACGGTAGAACCATTGCCGAGGTCGATGTCGCGGTCTACGCCGTAACCATCGTCGTGAAGTTCATACGGGCCGAGGATCTTCTTGCCATTGACAGAGAGTGTCTCGGTGAGTCCAGCGACGCCTGTAGCTGTACCCTTCTCGGGGGCAGTAGAAGCCTGCTTGATGGTGCCGCGCACGGTAGCGAGCATCGGACAGTTCTCATACGTCTTGTTGGCCGAAGCACGGAGCCATGCACAGCCTGCAGCGTCGGTCTTGTCGACGGGCACGAGTTCGGGAGCGTCGGCATTGGGTGCACCTACGAGCTGTACGTTGGTCTTCAGCGTATTGAAGTCCATCGGGCCGAGGTTGATATTGTTGGACGATGTCTTGTAGGGAGTACCGATGCGTGGGGTCTTGCTGTAGACGCCTACGTAGAGTCCCTTAAGATTGATCTTAATGCGCTGTCCCAGACGGAAGTAGGGATAGAGTGCGGTGCTGCGCACGGCGAGGATGATGCTCTGGTCGCGAGCGGGATCGCCCTCGCTCTTGCTGGTATCGATATTGCGGATGAGGAGGGTCTGATAGAGATTGCCGCTTATATCGTTGGCACAGACTACGCCTTCGATGATTACGTCCTCATTGACCTTGGTGTGCCAGTTGGAGGAGTTGCGCGAGTAGTCAGCTCCCGTATTGTCTTTACAATACTTTGCTTTCACATCGAGGATAGTCGAGTTGACCTCGCCTATATCGGTGGGGCTGGTCACGATGTAGTCGCCAAGCGGTGCGTCGTGGTCGTCCATACACGAGCTGGTGCCGAAGATGGTGGCCATTGCCGCAACTGCTATGATAGATAAAAACTTCAGTTTCATTGTTGTTAGTCGTTTACAGAATGGGGGTTAGAACTTGAAGCCGATATTCAAGAATCCGTTGATGGCGTTAGCATAGTAGTACTTCGAGTTCTTTGAGAACTTGTATGCTTTGTCATTTCCGGTATTGTAGCTATCTGAGCGGTTTTGCTCGTAGCCACCCGTCTTGAGGTTGCGGTTGTTGGTAATATTCTGTACGGAGAGGTTGATGCTCAGGCTCTTGCCCTTCTTCAAGCGGATGTATTTACCGATTGAAGCGTCGAGCATGAAGCCGCCCTTAGCCTTCTCTTGCTTGGGAGCGTAGGTGTCGACGATGTTGCCGGCTTGATCATAGAAGATGCCTCCGTAGCTGTCAAGCTCTGCCTGCTTCACATCACCATAGCTCATGTTGCCCGAAGCGTCAACAGCTGGTGTGTAGATACCCTTGTCATTGGCAACAATCGACTTCGACAGACGGCGATATTCTGAGAAATCAATGTATACGCGGTCGTAGTAGTTGAGATTTGCGCTGAAGAACCATCCCTTCACGTTGTAATCGAAGCCTAAGCTTACTACGCCCATCGGCGAACCGCTTTCACGCATACCCTTTGCCAAGACGAAGAGAGGAGTTGTCTCTGCCTGATTGGTCACGGGGTTGGTCCAAGAGTTGAGTGTCTGGAGCGTAGCGGCGCTTGAGCCTTCGTAAGCCACCTGTGCGTAGGGGTTGTTCACGTATTTGGCTTCGCCGTAAGTACCAATGAGGTTGACGGAGAAGTTGGATGTGATCTGATAGCTAAATGCTGCCTCTACACCATAGTGTTCGCGGTCGATACCGGTCATGGTGAGGTAGGTGAAGCGCGACTCATCGTCGTTGTAGAAGGCGGTCTGCTCCACGCCGCTGTTTAGGCGAGCATAGTATCCGCTGACCTTACCCGAGAAGTTGCCGAAGCGGAACTGGTAAGAGAGGTCGG
>JBNMGC010000082.1:0-5167 GCA_050873845.1 Alloprevotella sp. | reverse complement strand
TTCGGCCTTGGCTTGGCCTACGTACACAACGTGGTGAAAGCCCTCGGTGGTTCCATCCATGCAGAGAGCGAATATGGCAAAGGCACAAAATTCATTATCACCCTCCCCTTGATGGGGTGATAGGGATAGGTGAGGACGTTATCCTTCCTCTACTTCCTAATAGTAAACTAAATTTGAAATCAAAACAATTAAAACCATAAGACTATGATCACTTCAGAAGAAAAGATGAAGATCCTCCTCTGCGAGGACGATGAAAACCTGGGCATGTTGCTCCGTGAATATTTGCAGGCAAAGGGTTACGATACAGAGCTTTGCCCTGATGGCGAAGCTGGCTATCGTGCTTTCACTCAGAATAAGTACGATCTCTGTGTGCTCGACGTGATGATGCCTAAGAAGGATGGTTTCAGCCTTGCACGCGATATTCGCCAGGTCAACGAAGAGACTCCTATTATCTTCCTTACGGCCAAGACTCTGAAGGAAGACATCCTCGAGGGTTTCCGCATTGGTGCAGATGATTACCTTACGAAGCCATTCTCTATGGAAGAACTCACCTTCCGTATCGAAGCCATTCTGCGCCGTGTACGTGGCAAGAAGAACCGCAACCGCACACACTACAAGATAGGCTCCTTCTCATTCGATACGCAGAAGCAGATTCTCTCTCGTGGCGATCAGCAGACGAAGTTGACCACTAAGGAGAGCGAACTCTTAAGTCTCCTCTGTGCTCATGCCAACGAAATCCTCCAGCGTGACTTTGCTCTGAAGACCATCTGGATAGACGACAACTACTTCAATGCTCGCTCGATGGATGTATACATCACCAAGCTCCGTAAGCACCTCAAGGCCGACGAGAATGTAGAGATCATCAACATTCATGGTAAAGGCTACAAGTTGATCTCGCCCGAGCCCGAGGGAAACGAATAAGGCTCTTAAATAATAAGTAATAAGTAACAAGTAATAAGTAATACATACTTGTACTTGTTAAGTGATACATTTCCACAGGGAAAGTATCAAGCATTCCATCGTGGCAAAGGGCCCCTCAGCCAATACCGGGGGCGACGCGTCCTCGCGTCGGCTATGCTTCGAATGCCGCAATCGGAAATCCTATAAGTTCTGTGGGCGACGCGTCTCGCGTCGGCGCGATAGTGAATGTTAAGACTATCTTTCATTCCTTTGTCATGCCGACGTGAGACGCGTCGCCCACAGAGTTTTTAGTGCCACTGATGAACTGCTTATTCTCATCAACTTTCTCCCCTCATTTGCCTACACTCCTACACTAAATGCTTGTAACAAATTGTGTATCAGGACGTTGTGTAGTGTAGGCAAAATGCTTTTGCCTACACACTTCTTGCACTTTGCTTACACTTCCTATCTCTTACTTTTGTACATTCGCAGAGAAATATTTTTCCCTATAACTTGTTGAATTTAGCCCCTATAGCAGAAGAATTTATCCCATGGTGCAGATTTCCCAGTTCCATGGGATAAATTCCACGAGGGGAATGCTCATTTCCCTTTCGATATCATGCAATTGCCATCGTGCATAGGCAGTGGAGGCAAAGTGCAGGCAGTGTGCAGCTTCTCGCATTACTTAATACACTGAAAATCAATAGATAATTTCAATAAAAGTGTAGGATGATAGCTACTTGACTGGAAAACTCGCTGTAATGCGTGCGTACGTGCGTGCGCGTGAGGAGAGTGGGGGAAGATAGGAAAAAGTGAACAAACTGTACACTCTTTTTGCCTATCTCTAAAACTCTTTGCATCTTTGCATCACGTTTCCCTGTTAACTAAGAATTCCGCCAACGTGGGCAACAATGTGCCCCATTTAAGGCCGTCAAACATAGGCACGTCAGACACTTCTTGCTGATTAAGTGGCATTTTTAGTGAGATAAGGGCAACAGAGTGAGAGAAAATTAGTATTTTTGCCCTCATAAAGTAAACAAAACTCTATACGAAACAACGAATGAAAAAGTATTTCTTCATACTCCCCCTGCTGGCTATGGCTTGCGCCATGCTCTTCCAATCGTGCAATGACGATGAGACCTATGCTGATAAGCGTAAGCGAGAGAATAAGCAAATCAATGCCTTCCTCTCGTCGGGCGTACAAGTGACGAGCGAGGATGATGAAGACGAGTACCTGCTCAACGTGCCTGGCAATATCAAGGTGATATCGGAAGATACCTTCAATCAGCAGGACAGCACCACGGATGTACTCCAGAATGAGTACGTTCGCTTCGATCGTACAGGCGTATATATGCAGATCCTTTCCAAGGGAACGGGCGAGAAGATTGCTGAGGGTGAACACCTGCGCATATTGTGCCGATATACAGAGTTTAATATCGCAGCCGACTCCATTCAGTCGTCCAATCGCACGGTGGCCACCTCGATGAAGCCCGATGTGATGTCCGTCTACAACAACTATGGCTCTTTCTCGGGCAATTTCCTCCTTGGGGGTGTGATGTATAGTACGTACAATTCGGCTGCAGTTCCCCCAGCTTGGCTGATACCACTTACCTATATCAACTTAGCTCGTCCCAATTCGGAGGGCGCAGAGTATGCTCATGTGCGCTTAATCGTGCCCGGATCGCAGGGACAGGCCAATGCTTCGTCGAATGTGTATCCGTGCTTCTACGATATCACATACGAACGTGGCAAATAAAATCACGTGAGGGAGTGTTTCACCCGATTCACTCCCTATAAGGAAATCGCTCTCGCGAGCTAAGTCATGATGCTTGCGAGAGCGATTTCTAAAATAAAGCCCCACTGACCCCCTAATGCCTCTCTATCCCCTTAAATCTCTTCCTCTTATAGCACGCCGTATATTGCTGATAATCATTCTCTTTATGGGCGGAATAGTACGTCTCTGCGCACAGGTGCAAGATGGACCTTACATGACGTGGGACGACTTCGTGCTCGATTATTGGGACAGCCAGAGGGCAGCAGACGATACGGAGGGCGATACAGAGAGGCTCGAATGGCTCGAAGACCTTGCCCACCACCCCCTGCAGCTCAATCGCTGCACGCGAGAGGATATGCAGCAGTTTCCCTTTCTCGACGAGGCACAGATTGACTCGCTGCTTAGTTATCGAGAGCGGAAGCATGGATTTATGTCGCTGGGCGAACTGCAGATGGTCAAGGGAATGGACTACTTCACGCGCTGTAGGCTTTCGCTCTTTGTACGATGTGACTCCGCCTTTCCACCGTCCGCAGCCCTTCTGCAGCGTATGGAGGAAGCCCATCGGTTAGGACCCAAGATGCTTAAGGGAAAGCATGAACTGGAGACAAGGCTCGACCTGCCACTCTATCGACGAGCAGGCTATGTCACACCTGACACACCAAGCAAGACAAACTATTATATCGGTAACGCGTTGCACCATGTGATGCGTTACCGATATGCGTATAAGCGGGAGGTGATGTATGGCTTGACAATGGAGAAGGACGGAGGAGAACCTGTGGTAAAACGAGGCTTCTATCCTTACGACTATCTGTCGGGCTACGTATTGTTGCGTCCGAAGGACAGAGCGTGGAGCGTGGCGGTGGGCGATTACAATGTATGGAGCGGCAATGGGCTGTTGCTCGGCCGCCGCATATACAGTGGGCGTGAGGTTGAGGCTCGGCCGCCGAGAAACACGACCAGCCTCTTCAAGGCACACACATCGACCGAAGAGGCAGACTTCTTCCGAGGGGCGGTGGGCGCATGGAAGTGGCGCAGCATGGACGTGATGGCATTTGCTTCATATCGTCGGCTTGACAGCAGACTGAGCAATGCCTCGAGCGATACCGTGACTACGCTCCTGCAGACCGGACTTCATCGCACACTGAGCGAAATCGAAGCTCGCCGCACGGTGGGCTGCTTCACCGCGGGATGGCATTGGGGGATGAATCAGAAACATTGGGGCGTGGCCACGGATGGCGTGTGGTCGCACTTTAGCAAGTACGTCGCGCCAGCGGAGCGATGGTACAATGCGCATTACTTTCGTGGGCAGACGGCGCGTTCGCTTTCAGCTTCCTATTATGTGGAATTCTCCAAACTGTCCTTTCAAGGCGATGTGGCAACCGACAGAGCTTGGCATGTGTCCACGATGCACCGACTGCTGTACGTGCCTACGAGCCATCTTCGCTTCGGACTGCAGTATCGACAGTTCTCCCCTCGCTATGTCTCGCTCTATGGCAGGGCTTTGCAGCAAGGAAGTCGCGTGGCCAATGAGCAGGGCGTACTGCTCAATGCCTATGCATTGATAGGAAAGTCTGTGGAGTGGTCGGGCTATGTAGATCTGTTTCGCTTCCCGCGCCCCACGTATCAGTCGCGACAGTCAGGTGCCAAGGGCATGGAAGCCATGTGTCAGTTGGGCTATCGGTTGTCAAATACTTGGCGCTTGCTGATGCGCTACAAACTAAAGACTCGTCAGTATACGTTGACCCTCGACGAGCGCCTTGGCTTAGAATATCGCACAGTGCAGAAGTTGCGCCTATCCAGTGTGTGGACCCATGCACGCTACGAACTGACCGCACAGGCTGATGCGTGCTATGCTCATCGTCAGTCGGGGAAGCATAGCCTCGGGTGGATGGTCTCTTCGCGTGCAGCGTGGAAGGCTTCTCCTCGAGGGGGATTGAAAGCCTTCGGCGCATTGTTCTTCACTGACGATACGGAGAGTATGCTCTATGCTTACGAGCCGCAAATGCTTCATGCCAGTGCCTTCCCGAGTTTTGCTTATCATGGCATGCGAGGTGTGGTGATGGGACATTATCAAGTGCTCAAGTGTTTAACGCTCTCCCTGCGTCTATCTTCTACTCATTATTTCAATCGCGACCACTTCTCCTCCCGATTAGACCAAATCTCCTCTTCTTGGAAAAACGATCTATCCGTGCAAGTGAGGTGGGTGATGTAAGCCTTAAGCAGAATTGATTTCTAAAAGTAAATTCTATACTAACTCTATGAAAGATATATTCCGTTTCTCTACGAGCATTCAGCACGTGCTGACGTTGCTAATCCTATTTGTCTGTTGGGTGGGGCAGATGCCTCGAGCAATGGCTCAATCAGACGTGTACGTGCGCTTGTCTCTACACGAACAGCCCGCGGAGGGTATTTATGCGATTAGCGGCATTGATGATAAGGGTAATGGTAGAGAGGTGTTCCTCTCGTCTGAAAAAGTCAAAAGCAGCAATCGCA
>JBNMGC010000081.1:0-5272 GCA_050873845.1 Alloprevotella sp. | reverse complement strand
TATGGTAGCAGCAGGCATTGCCGACGAGATGCTCGTACAGTTGAGCTATGCCATCGGTAAGCCCGAGCCTATCTCAATCTACGTAGATACTTACGGACGTAGCCACGTAGACCTTACCGACGGCCAGATAGCTGAGAAGATAGGCGAGCTTTTCGACCTTCGTCCAGCAGCTATCGAGCGTAGTCTCAATCTGCGTCAGCCTATCTACGAAGAGACAGCAAGCTATGGCCACATGGGACGCACTCCTGAGAAGGTAGTGAAGACGTTCTCGGCTCCTGGTCAAGGCGAGAAGCAGATTGAAGTGGAGCTCTTCACATGGGAGAAGCTCGACAAGGTAGACGAAATCAAGAAAGCTTTCAATAAGTGAATATAACAGTCTATAGCGCATCGAGCGGACAAGTTCCCGCTCAGTATATTGAGGCGGCCCAAGAGTTGGGTCGCCTCCTTGCAGCAAACGGCGATACGCTAGTCAATGGTGCAGGCCGCACGGGATTAATGGGTGCTTGTGCTGATGCTTGCCTTGCAGCGGGCGGACGTGCAGTGGGCATTATCCCAGAGTTTATGGTGGAGCAAGGGTGGCAACATACGGGCATGAGCCAATTGATTGTGACTCCCGATATGCATCGCCGTAAGGAACTTATGGCTGAGACGGGTGATGCTTGCGTTGCTCTTCCTGGTGGCGTGGGTACGCTCGAGGAATTGCTTGAAATCATTACGTGGAAGCAACTCGGCCTTTACCTAAAGCCTATCGTTGTGCTCAATACGGATGGTTACTATGATGCCCTGCTGCAGCAGCTCCAGCGTGCAACAGAGCAGCAATTTATGCGCAAGGAGCACATGGCTATATGGCACGTGGCATCTACTCCTGCCGAAGCCATCAAGTTGTGCAAAAATACTCCGCTTTGGGACCCTTCGGTGCGCAAGTTTGCTGCCATGTAGTCTGTAGAAGAAGAAACAAAGTAGCCCAAGAGTATGCAAGAAGTCAATACTTATCATACATCGTACGGGGTAGCTGCTGAGGCTGCTACGCTTTATGCCCCTTTCCATGCCAATCATGCTCCTTTCCATGCTTGTGGAGAGGGTGGGGCGGTTGTGGCCGATTCGGTGGCGACGCATCAAGAGGGTGCTGCTGAGGCCGAGGCAGAAGCGATGGAAGCAAGGCCAGCCAATCGCCGGTATCATCGGCAGCAAGCCGAGGCAGATACCATTCCGCCCGATCCTCGCGAGATGAAGCCTTTCGCTCCGGGCACGCCGCTCACGATGAAGCCCGAAATGCTTGAGGGTGACTACTGGAAGGACGGATTGGTGCATATGCAGAAAGGGCCCTTCATGCAAGAGCTCGACAGCGTATGCGGCCCCATCTCAGATTCTTGCCGAGCGCTGATCAAGCCGCAAGGCATGGCGGGCGATCCTGTGCCCTACCTATTCCGTACGGATAGCTTTGTGACCATCGTCTTGATGGTGAGCTTCTTCTTCGTGGTGTGGGTAATCTCTCGTTCGCGCCACTATCTGCGTGAGCAGGTGAAGGACTTCTTCCACCACCGGCAACGCGAAAACCTCTTTGCGCAGCGCACTCAGACGGAGCTGCGAGGACAATTGTTCCTCATATTCCAGACCTGCTTCGTGCTCGGCATACTCTTTTTCGATTATACGCAGGAGTGCCAGGCCGAAGTGTTCAATCAAGTGTCGCCCTACCTGATATTAGCCACGAGCGTGGGCATCTTCTGCCTGTATTATCTGCTAAAGATAGGTGTCTACTCTGTGGTCAACAACGTATTCTTCGACCGGCGACAGTGCGAACAATGGAATGGGGCATACCTCCTGTGTGTGCTTGCTATGGGCCTCGTTTTGTTGCCCCTTTCCCTCTTGGTAGTGTATTTCGATATGAGCCTTCGCAACACGGCAATACTCTTCGTTTGCTTCCTCGTAGTTGACAAAATGCTACTCTTCTACAAGTGTTCGCGCATATTTTTTAGCTACCCGTTCGGTTGGGTGCATCTTTTTTTGTACTTTTGCACCCTCGAAATAGCACCTATTTTCATGTTGTTTCGCGTACAGACGTATGTGAGCAACCTATTATTGACAATTAACTAATCCTATACAACCCCGAGCGGTACCCTTATCCGTGTCACCGCCATCTGCTGAACTAAAAGTAGTCATGATCAAGAAGATTCTTGTTTCGCAGCCGAAACCTACTTCCGAAAAGTCTCCCTACTTCGAGATTGAAAACAAGTACAACGTACAGTTTACGTTTCATCCTTTTATAAAGGTCGTGGGACTCTCAGCCCGTGAGTTCCGTCAGCAAAAGATACAGATACTCGACTATACAGCCGTTGTCTTCACGTCGCGCCATTCCGTAGACTATTTCTTTACCCTCTGTAAGGAAATGCGTGTGGAGTTGCCCGAAGACATGAAGTACTTTGCCCTCTCAGAGGTTGTGGCACTCTACATCCAGAAGTATATACAGTATCGCAAGCGCAAGGTGTTCTTTGGTAGCACGGGTCATTGGCCCGATCTGATTACCGTGATGTGTAAGCACAAGACGGAGAAATACCTTGTACCCCTTTCCGATGTACACAACGACGACATTGCCAACATGCTCGATGCCAAGAAGCTTAAGCACACGGAATGCGTGATGTACCGCACGGTGAGCGACGATTATCCTAAAGACGAGCCTTTCGATTTCGATATGATCGTGCTCTTCACTCCTGCTGGAGTAAAATCGCTGCTTGAGAATTTCCCCGATTTCAATCAAGGAGATACACGTCTTGCCTGCTTCGGCAAGGTCACTAAAGACGCTATTGAAGAAGCAAAGCTCCGTTGCGACCTCTCTGCACCTACGGTGAAGGCGCGCTCTATGACTGCCGCCATCGAGATGTATCTGCAGGAGAACAATAAGTAATCCCCCTACATACTCATTTCTACTCACCAAAAGGTAAAAGTTGAGCAGTCTCATGCTTTCAGCTTTTACCTTTTGTGCTTTTTGTAAGAATAAAGTAACCTTATAACCTCATAACCTCAAAACTCTAAACTGAGCGCGTCGCGCTCTCCAAACTCCCTCCCTTATGCCACGATATACCTTCCGCAAGGCGGAACACATCTGCCTCAAGACCGAGATAGAATCACTTTTCAGCGCGGGAAGCACTTCTATGAGCGCTTTTCCCCTGCGTGCCACCTATCGCCAGCTTACTTATGAGGGACGAGGCCCGCAGGTAAAAGTGTTGCTCAGCGTCTCTAAGCGCCATCTGCATCATGCCGTAGATCGCAATCGTGCTAAGCGTCAGATTCGTGAAGCCTATCGCTTGCAGAAGCACCTGCTGATCAGTTCGCTTCCTCAGGACGTAGCTATCAACGTGGCTTTCATCTGGCTTGCCGACCATCCCATGCCCTCCAAGCTCGTAAGCAGCCGCATGAATCAGATCTTGCAACGCATTCGTCAGAACGTAATATCTTCGGTTGGAAAGGTAAAAGAAGAAGACGCTGAAACCACCAATGCCTAACATATCTTATTAAGAGGCTGATCATACTCTACTTAAGTCGATAGCATGAAGTAGATAATTCATAATCACTCGCTCTGTATGCACACGTTAACTCGCCTATTAATCCTTCCCATCCGCTTCTATCAGCGCTACATATCGCCCATGCTCCCCCCGGCATGCCGATTCACCCCCACTTGTTCGCAATATGCCGTAGAAGCCTTGCAGAAGTATGGTCCTATCAAGGGGTTATACCTTGCCATACGTCGCATCCTGCGCTGCCATCCATGGGGTGGAAGCGGCTACGACCCTGTGCCTTAGGAAAGGGTGGGTGGAATGCTTTCAGAAAGTATGGGAGAATAAAAAAGCAGTGTCATATAGACACTGCCTCGGGAAAAAAGAGCCCTGCTATAAAATGGGGATGGAGCGAGCAGGGCTCAGGGGAAGGGGAAATGTTGTTCCACTCCGATTCGAACGGGGACTGAGAGAACCAAAAACTCTAGTGCTGCCATTACACCATGGAACAATCCTTAAAATTGATGCAATCCCTCAGAATTGCGGTGCAAAGATAGGAAGTAAAGCCATAACTACCAAACCTTTTTGCCAAAAACTTTTGCAAAATAGCATTTTTCATCCTTCATTCCCTAAGAAAACTCCCATTCACTCCAATCCATTGCAGCAGATTATGCCCTGAAGTTTCTGATTCAGCCGCCCATTCCAAATCCGAAACTTGAATTATGCCCTTATATTCCCACCACATAAGTATGGCTGCAAATCTATTCAGTGGCATTCAGAATCTGTTCAAATCTCGTTCAATAAAGTTGCAAATATAAGTGCTTTTGTACAAATCTCGTTCAAAAAGTATTTGGACACTCTATGAAGTGCGGTTTATAGCACCTATAAACTGCACTTCATAGCTCTCTTAAAGTGCGGTTTAAAGATGCTATAAAGTGCGGTTCAAAGATGCTTAGAAAAGCTTCCTTGCGCATTACGCGAATTATGGGGTAATTCGTGCCTTCTCCGCCCTCTATTGCAGCCGAATGCGTACGGGCAGTGTGAGCCAAGTGCGTACGGGTTTGCCTTTTTCCTTGCCTGGGCTGAATCGCTTCAAGCTCTTGAGGGCGCTGATGGCTGCGGCATCGCATGCAGGCGACAACGATCTGACGATCTGAGCCTTACTGATGGAGCCATCTTTCTCTACTACGAACTTGACTGCGATCGTTCCCTGCGCTTTCGCCTTTCGCTCCTGCTTAGGGTATACGTAGTTGTCGAGAAATCCCTTAATCAGTGCAGGCATTCCTCCTGGATATTGTGGAAGTTCTTCTACGATGCCGTAGATGGTAGTGTCGTTTTCTTCGGGTGCAACTCGGCTATCCGATTCATTGTCCATCACGATGGCGGGAGGCATGAAGGTGGAGTCATTGCGTTGCTGAGCAAAGGCGTCGCTCGCGATGAAGGTGAGAAGGATGAAGATGAGGTGATAGAGATGTTTCATGAATGGGGAAGGTATTTGGGGGTGGTATGTTAGTAATTGAAGTTTCGGATTTAGATCTTACAATCCAACTTCAGCCTGATCCGTGCAATGATCAAAACTGAAGTTTCGGATTTAGCTTTGCTTATTTTAATCATTGCACGGATCAGGCTGAAAGCCTGACACTTATGTAGCCCAGGGTTTTAACCCTGGGTCACACGAGAGCAAGAGCGAGCTGCCCTACAGGGGCAGCACGTCATCCAAAAATGTCGCTATTTCCACATAATGTGCTGCCCCTGTAGGGCAGCTCAGCATTGTTCACGAG
>JBNMGC010000080.1:0-5496 GCA_050873845.1 Alloprevotella sp. | reverse complement strand
GCCATAATGCTATTGCTTGTCTGTATAGAAGTTGATCAGTCGAGCTATCGAACGCTGACATACGGGGCAGAAGGCTGCAGCTTCGTTGGTCTTCATACGGCAGTCTTGGAAGGCTCGGTATACGCCTTTCGACATGTAGCCCCCGCCTTCGTACACGCCGATACGGTCCATATGCTTGGCATCGGGCTTCGTGGGAATGGGGGTATGCTTGGGAAGCATGTCTTGCCACTTCTGACTGAAGTCGTGCAGGGTGGTAAGATTGGGTTCCCAAGGCTCAGTGGCAGAACTGTAGTAGTTTTCGTACTGGTCGTCGTAATAATATTCATCGGCAAGCCCGCCAAAGCTGTGTCCAAACTCATGGACTACCACGGGACGGAAGGCTGCATGGTGAGTGGTGGTCAGGGTATAGGCATTGTAGATGCCTCCGCCACCATAGGTGTAAGTATTGGCCAGGATGATGATGTGCTCGTAGGGGATGCGCGCCAAGAGGTTGTGGAGGTCACGCTGATGGAGCGTGGTGAGATAGCGATCGGAATAGAAGGTGGAGAAGTGGGAACTCAGCGCAGTGTTGCGCCAAAGGCCTTCCTTGGGTATGCTCACGTCGCTATCTTGCGAGGCAGCTGCCACGGCTACGAAGTTGAAGCGGTCGGCATAGCTCTTGAAGGGCTCGTGGCTAAGGATGGAGTTTACCGCGGTCTGGGCCTCGCGATAGAAGTCGTCGGCTTGTGCGGCAGTGTAGCCTTCGGCCACGATGGCCACGTCGATCTTGTCGGCAGGCGATCCGCCCTGATGCAAGTAGCGATGGGGCGGCACGGGGGTGTGGTCGAGCTGACGAATAAGGATGTCATGGGGATCGACCTTATGGGAGAAGGTGGATGATACGTGATGGTTGAAGTCGTACAGCCTTACGGTGACCAGAGCTGAGTCGGCGGGCATCGGGAGCAGGAAGGTGTTTTCAAAGGAACGGGTGGTCTGAGTGGCCTCTTCCGTGGTGAGCCACTCCTGAAAGAGCGTAGAGAAGGACTGACGATAGAGCGTGTCTCCAGTACGGAGATCGGTGAGCGTGATGTCGCCATTTCCACGCAAGGGGATGCTGTCGAGGTGGGCTGAGCGGCCTGCCCATCCTGCAAAACTGCAAAGTTCTGCCACGGAGATGTGCTGCTCATGGGTGTTGCCGCTAAAATCGTAGTCGATGCGCAGGGTGCGCTCTGGACGAGCGGCTATGCTGGAAGCGCACCATGCCGAAAGGCATAGCGCACATATGAATCGTAACATTCGCGTTTAAGAATAAAAATAATGTATGGGATGCTTTTTCGTGATTGCAAAGATACGTAAAAACTTCGGAAACGTTACCTTTGCAGACAATAAACGGAGACTGACTTATGAACAAACTTATACTGACTGCCGACAGTGGCAGCACGAAGACGGACTGGCTACTCCATGACGGCCAACATGCCGTAGCGAGGATCTCTACGCAGGGTATCAACCCTTTTATGCTCGACAGCAAGGGGATAGCTCTGATCCTGAGGGATGAACTCTTGACAGATGAGCATTTTAGAATGCCCGACGTGGTGGCATTCTATGGTGCTGGATGTCGCGGTGAACTATGCAATGTGGTGGAACTTGCCCTGCGCCGGGCTATTCCATCGGCTCAAGAAGTGACGGTGGGATCGGACTTGCTGGGTGCTGCAATTGCACTCTGCGGGAAGCAGGATGGCATTGCCTGCATTCTCGGCACGGGGAGCAATAGCGGACTGTATATCAAGGGTGAAGTGGTAGAGAACGTTTCGCCCTTGGGCTATATCCTGGGCGATGAGGGTAGCGGCGCAGTGTTGGGCAAAAGGCTGATAGGGGATGTGCTTAAGGGCATGATGCCCGCCACGATCTGTAAGGATTTCAGAGAGGAATATGGGCTTACGGTAGACGAGATTATTCAGCGCGTATATCGCGAGCCACTGGCTAATCGTTTTCTGGCATCGTTTGCGCCCTTCCTCAGTAGGCATCGCAAGGACGAGGCTATTCATGCGCTACTGACAGATGAGTTTACCCGTTTCTTCCGCCGCAACGTCATGGCTTATGACCGGAAGGACTTGCCCGTATCGTTCGTGGGAAGCGTGGCTTACTTTTTCCAAGATGAGCTCAAGGTTGTTGCCAAAGAGTTAGGTTTTTCCGTAGGACGTATTCTGAAGAATCCACTCGATGCCTGGGTGAGGGGGTGACGCTTTCCGAGAGGATGGATGAGGATTTTTCTGAAGGAGGGTGGAGAGGCTAAGGAGGGTTGTGCTATCATCTGTGAAGTTTCGGATTTAGAATTCTTAATCCGAAACTTGAGTCACCTATAACACGCAGCGTTTGCAGCCTTGCTTCGCATCAAAGGATCCACTCATAGTAGCCCTCAGCCTGTACATCATGACAGGGTACATTGGCCTCGGCACAAGCCTTTCTCCATTGTTCACGATAGCGGGCGGGGAGGTCGGACGAGAGGACTACTCGCCGAGGATGCATCGCCTGGCTTACCTGAGCATAACTGCTTTTACAGCCTTTGGCTACTATCATGAGGTCGACTTCACGGCGACGCTGTTGACTTGATGAGGGTGCGAGGCCATATGGTTCACTGGCGAACGGATGATCTAAGAGATAGATCGTTTTATGACGAAACACTACGAGCCTACCTTCTTGCACTAAATAGGGGGTGGTGCACCGATCGGTCGTTTGCAACACTCGGGGATGGGCTATCTCATGGGCGGCGAAATAGCTGTCGTTGACATAGGCCATTTTCCTCTCTGTACTGTCTGCAGGCAACGACGATAAGATGCATGATTGCTCGGACGACTGCATGAAATGCACTGCCGATAGGCCATTGACTTTATAAACGAGCACGCGGGGAGTGATGCGAGCACCTATGTGCTCTGCCATTTGCCCCATTATGCCCACGACCATGCATAGGGTCGTTGCCATCATTAGACGCATGCGGACTTTCCGCTTCTTGACTTGGAATAAGACGTAGACCATCACGGGAAGTAACCATATGAGGATCAAGGTCCACCAGGATAGCGAAAGGCTGAAAGATGAACCGGAAAGCGTGGACATCCACTGCAGGAATCGTACCATCACGTCTAATGTCCACGCTATCGCTGCAGCGACCACTACATGCACTGCGCCTATCGGCAATACGAAGAACAATAAGGCTAACGAAAGCAACAAGTAGGCTGCCGGAATGACTACAAAATTGGCAAATGAAGCGTAAGGCGATACTACGTGAAAATAGTAGAGCACAAGCGGCATCGTACCCCACTGAGCACTCACCGATACACAGAAGAAAGGATATACTACGTCACGAAATAAATTGTATGCACCACGCGCACAGCTATTCTTCAACTGAGGTACTACGACGTGGCGTACGTGATCAGACTTTTTCTGCTCTGCGGGTCTGCCCGCTTTTTTGAGCAATACGAATTGACCATCATACCACAGGGGTAAAGGGAGCCTTTGCCATACGTATCTTTCGGCTAAGATGATGGCCAACACCGCGGTAAACGACATCTGAAAGCCTACATCGTACAACGATAATGGGTCGACGACGAGCAATAGGATGGCAGATAGGGAGAGATTGTTGAGTGTGGCTCCACGACCACGACCTATGCACATGCCGATTTGCATTAACGTAAACATGGTTGATGCACGAAGCAACGATACGGGCATGCCGACAAGGAATGTAAACATCCACAATAGTGACACAATCGATACAAGTCCGAGTGCACGCGCCCACCATCGGCGCAGGCGTTTCAGCACAAGGAAGTTGAAGATGCTTACCAATATGCCTAAATGGAGACCTGAAAGTGCAAGGATGTGACTCGTGCCTGTCTCAGAAAATACTTGCTGCGTGTCTTTCTCCAACAATGACTTATCACCTAATGTTAATGCTGACAACACAGACAATTTCTCGTCGTTAAAATATTGCGCATACTCTTCACGTAGACGTTCTCTACATCTGAGCATTTTTACACGTAGACGTTCTGTGAGTCCTAAATGATGGGAAGCAAGAATATGGGAAGATGGAACTTCATGAGAAGAACGGGATTGGGACGTTTTTGGGGTAAGAGAGGGCTGAGAAGACGCAGAGTGAGTCGCCTGATTTTCAAGAGTATTGTATTTATTTCGGGGAGGAATATTTTTATCTGCAACTTGCTCTCCATTCATTAAATTCTCACTGCCACAGATGATAACTTTATGCTTTCCACCGACATATCCCGTGCCACTGATATGATGCACTGTGAGATATTCGGCATAATCGAAGTCGGAAGGGCAGACTTTTTCCACACTACTCGACAATCTGCTATGAAAGAATAGTTCATCGCCCACTTTTACTTGCTCTTCCCCATTCTCAGCCCAACATCCTTTCGAGAAGGAGACTCTCACAAGTTTATCATTCCAGAGTTTGTTTTCCTCGCGCAAACGCAAATCCAGCGTTGTATATCGTTCCTTCACCTTGTGAACGTTCACCACATCTCCGATCCAAACCTTTGCCTCTGCAGGCCAATTGTCAACGTGCACGTTGTGATATACACATTGCGTCCATCCTGCCGCAGCTATTATAATGGCTACCGCAGAGACTGACATCATGCTCCACCCTACTCGACTGCCTCTACTCTTCAGACTATACATTACAATGGTTACAATCATTAAGAACAGACTGATACTCAACAAGAACCATTGTATATGCCAATCCCTCATATTCCATCCCAATGCGATCCCAACACACAACAATAGCGCGTACTTAAGCATCGGATCATGCTTAAAAGGATTTTGAGGCAGACGTTTCGGTAAGGTACGTTCAAATGCCATTAGCGTATTAGATTGGTATGATGAATATTGATCATTAGAAGAGTCTTTCTATATTAAGAACTTAATGCGTTGGCGGAATTAGTAAGCAAGTTGAGGTGTTAATAGGAATGGTTGTCAGTACATCCACGCATTATTGCCATTCTTCATTATCCCCAAATCTCTTGTTTGCAAACTGCTCTGCGTTGTCTTCCTTCATTTGGTCATACTTCGATGGTGTCGGACCGCTTACAGCTAAGACACCTGCTAGTTGCAACAATAGAATCTTGCACAAGGGAGCACTATAAATTGATTTCATAGGTTGATGTGTTATTACTTTGCTAAATGGGACGGGCTATTAATGTCTATAGGATGGACGGGCATGCAAGTCGCTATTTTACAATAATCTTCTTTCCTTTTACTATATACACTCCTTGAGGCAATTGTTTCAAGTCTTTGACAACAAACCTCTGACCGGCAATGCTATAGATGGCTGACAGAGTGCTGACCTGTGTGGATTCGATAAGAGACCTGCCTATTCCCGTGGTTGGAATATCATGACTTAAACTGAACAAACTGCTCGTTGAATTCATCGACCGTGGAATTGCCAAATAGGCTTTGTTGGCTCCATTAATGAATGAGCCTCCATCTTCACTAGCATAAAAGAAACCGATG
>JBNMGC010000079.1:0-5723 GCA_050873845.1 Alloprevotella sp. | reverse complement strand
CAAGATGCTTCCTACCTTCACGCTCATCGGTTCGCCCGTGCTGCAGACCTTACAAACCTTAGAGAATCGGCGCAATGAGGCTGATTGGCACGACGATGACGGCCTACTCTGCAACCAAGTAATCGACGAACTGAAACGAGTGATTGCTTTGTTATCAAAAGAGAGATAGAATGAGTAAGTTCTTTAAGCACTCCCATATATAGTAATGACTAACAGAATGATTATCGAGGATTAATATAAAATGGCTACACGTATATTAATGGTCGAAGACGACCTTACATTTAGCACCATGCTTAGCACTTGGCTACGTAAGAAGGGCTTTGACGTGAGCAATGCTTCCAGCGTTGGGGCAGCAGTCAAGGTGCTTATACGCGGCGAAGAAACTCCCCAACTGATATTGTCTGATTTGCGCCTTCCCGACCATGACGGACTCTTTCTGCTGCAATGGCTGCAGCGTGAAAACAGGTATATTCCCTTCATCGTCATGACGCACTATGCGGATGTGCAAAATGCCGTTGAAGCCATGAAGCTCGGTGCTGCCGACTACATCAGTAAGCCTGTCCAGCCCGACTTGTTACTACAAAAGATTCATGATGCTATGCAAACGGCTCAAGAGAAAGCTACTTCCGCCGCTCTTCACCCTACTCCTACATCCGCTTCGATCAAAACCACGCCAACTGCCACCACCAAGCCAGCAATTAATAAGAGGGAAGAAGAAAAATGCGCCAAGGGTATAGAAGGCCATTCGCCCGTGGCTTGCGAACTTTATCGGCTGGTGAAACTCGTAGCGCCAACGCCTATGTCGGTATTAATTATTGGAGCGAGCGGCACGGGTAAGGAGTATGTAGCTCATCGCATCCATGAGCAAAGTGCTCGGCACGAAGGGCCCTTTGTGGCCATTGACTGTGGTGCTTTGACAAAGGAGCTAGCTGCTTCCGAACTCTTTGGACACATGAAAGGAGCCTTTACGGGGGCTGTAAGCGATAAGATTGGAGCTTTTGAGCAAGCCACGGGGGGTACGCTCTTTCTCGACGAAGTGGGCAACCTTAGCTACGATGTGCAGGTGCAGCTCTTGCGAGCTCTACAAGAGAGGCGCATTCGCCCTGTGGGCAGCAATGAGGAGCGAGTAATCGACATCCGGCTCGTATGTGCTACAAATGAGAATTTACCCGAAGCCATACAGCGTGGTGCCTTTCGCGAAGATCTCTATCACCGCATCAACGAGTTTACGCTCCATATGCCGCTCTTGCGCAGCCGTGGTGAGGACATTCTTGAGTTTGCCCACTACTTCTTGCAGCAAGCCAATAGGGAATTGCAGCGCAATATCGTAGATTTTACTCCCGATGCGCAGTCGGCATTGCTTCGCTACGCTTGGCCTGGCAACTTGCGCGAGATGCGCAACGTCGTGGTGCGTGCTGCTCTTCTCGCTGAGGGCATGAATTACATTTCTGCCTCCCAGCTCAATCTTCCTGCGCCGAACATGAATGGCAGCAATTCTAAGGATGCTTTCTCTTATGCCCTGAAGCCTTCTGCCGATGAAGAACTCCAGCACATCCGCGAAGCCTTACAAATGACGGGCGGCAATAAGAGCCGTGCTGCTCAGCTACTGGGCATCGACCGCAAGACGCTCTATAATAAATTGAAGCAATATGGGGAATAAAGATGTGAAGTAGGGGAGAGAGGATGTGAAGTAGGAAAGAGAGAGCATGTGAAGCAGGGGAGAAAATACAAAGATTGCTCCAAGAACATGTAGAGTGTGGAACAACTGTGTGGAATAATTCCACACTTATTCCACACTTTCCACACTCCGAGGAGAATGGCACGGATGGAGTAAAAATTAGTAATCTCCTGATTATCAACGGAATAGCTACAGTCTACACTTTTTTGGCACGCCGTTTGTGCTTTATTTAGGCAGAAACAACAACATCATAACAACACATTAAGACACTAACGATTATGAAAAAGTTCACGATTTCTGCCATCATGGCAATGGGCGTAGTTGCGCTGAGCAGCGCAGCATTTGCAGGTACTACATCAGCCGACTTCCGTGGTATGATTAGCAATGGTGCAGGTCTTGCTTCCGATACCGTCGTTCCGACCGACACCGTCGTACCCGAGCAAAAAGACACTACCACCAAGACAGAGTCTCAGTTCTGCTTGACCGACACCGTTGTCCCCACCGACACCGTCGCTAAGGATCAGAAGAAGGAGAAGACTGAGAAGACTGAAGAAACCAGTAAGACAGGTCAGACTAGCCTCTCCGACACCGTAGTTCCCGCCGATACACTTACTCCGGCTAAGACTCCGGTCAAATAACCCCTCTGATCGGCTACCGCCTGTACCCACCTAATTTCTTATTTCTACATGTTTCAAGCCTTGCTTTGTCTCCATACATCGCAATATTTATCAACAGACGGTAGCTGACTTTGTGGATAGCTGACTCCATATCAATAGAATAGGAGGTAAATGCACACCTTATCCGAGGGCGCATTTATCTCCTATTTCTGTGTAGTTTCCACTATTGTTATGTTTTTAATGTTAATGTTTGTATAAACGGGGGGTAAATGATAATTATTTACCTTTGTGGCATCATTTAAACCCCTTTCTACAATGAATACACAACAAGGAAAAAATCGTTTACTACTTGCTTTCTTCGCATTACTTCTGAGCATCCCCATGAGTATATTCACCTCTTGCAGTGACGACGACAACAACGAAAGCATTGACAAAGTGATCACCCTCAACGTAGGCGGCATACACTATACTGGCTCTGATGGCAACTGGATATCAGACAATAAGTATATTGCAAGCGCCACCTACAATACCATCAATGGCAACCGAGCAGGTGAAACAGTGATTAGAAGTTCGTCGGGCAATATTAAAGTAATTGTACTTGCCACAAATTTCAACTATGAAGAGCCTATCCTTGCTTTCGGAGAATCGAAAGATTCCATCAAAAATGCTATGGCTACCTCTACTCTAATAAGTGAAGCAAACAATAGTCTGAATTTTGAAGGTACAGACAACATTAAAAATTATTTATACGAATTTAAAAGCGATGACAAAACCATGATTCGGGCATCCTTCATCGTAGACAATGCCTATTGGGAAGACTTAAGCGCCTTCTTGCAGCAACGCTATATGCCCATCTACTCCGTACCTATTTCCATCCCTATGGATAATCAAAACTGGAGCATGACGATCATGGCTGACCCCACCCTGCAGACCGAGGTTATCGTACTCCGCTCTTCATCGGAAGTATATGTATCATATAGCCCCTACGCTGACTCTACTACGAACGTGGTCAAGAAGGCTAAAGCTGATGCACGTAAGCTACTCCGAAATAAATAGTTCGTTACATTCTATATCCTAATCAAGTAGGAGATAAACGCTCTTCGTTGGTGTTTATCTCCTACTTTTATATTCTTACTGAAGTTTCGGATTTAGATTTTCACATCATATACATTGCACGGATCAGGCTTTCAGCCTGATCCGTGCAATGATTAAAATAAGCAAAGCTAAATCCGAAACTTCAGTATTCTTATATCATGCCATATAATTTTATAAGCACGGGATAACTAACCGTCCTGGCTATCAGCTAAAGAAGAGTAATGTTACTTAAGTTGACAAACGCTTCTCCGTACTTATTCTTCCGTCAGATTTGCTTCTTTTTTAGATAGGCAAAGACTCTCTTATATACGCAAAGAGTGTGCACGGAGAATCCATGCACACTCTTCAATTATGATATATGACTCATTTCACGACTCGTGAGAATGAGCTATACAAATCTTGCTTAGAGCTGGGGACCAGCTGCTACGAGAGCCTTACCAGCTTCGTTAGTCTCGTACTTCTTGAAGTTCTTGATGAAGCGAGCTGCGAGGTCCTTAGCCTTTTCTTCCCAGATAGAAGCTTCAGCGTAAGTGTCGCGAGGATCGAGGATCTTAGGATCTACACCGGGGAGTTCGGTAGGAACTACGAAGTCGAAGAAAGGAATAGTCTTGGTAGGAGCCTTGTCGATAGAACCGTCGAGGATAGCGTCGATGATACCACGAGTATCGCGGATAGAGATACGCTTGCCTGAACCGTTCCAACCAGTGTTTACGAGGTATGCCTTAGCACCGTTCTTCTCCATCTTCTTAACGAGCTCCTGAGCGTACTTAGTGGGGTGGAGTTCGAGGAATGCCTGACCGAAGCAAGCTGAGAATGTAGGAGTAGGCTCTGTGATACCACGTTCAGTACCGGCGAGCTTTGCGGTGAATCCTGAGAGGAAGTAGTACTGTGCCTGCTCCTCAGAGAGGATAGATACGGGAGGAAGTACACCGAAGGCATCGGCAGAAAGCATGATTACCTGCTTTGCAGCGGGACCCTTGCTTACGGGCTTAACGATGTTCTTGATGTGATAGATAGGATAGCTTACACGAGTGTTCTCGGTTACGCTCTTATCAGCGAAGTCGATCTTGCCGTTAGCGTCAACTGTTACGTTCTCGAGGAGAGCGTCGCGCTTGATAGCACCGTAGATATCGGGTTCGCTTTCCTTGTCGAGGTTGATAACCTTAGCGTAGCAACCACCTTCGTAGTTGAACACGCCGTTGTCGTCCCATCCGTGTTCGTCATCACCGATGAGCTTACGCTTAGGATCGGTTGAGAGGGTAGTCTTACCAGTACCAGAGAGGCCGAAGAAGATAGCTGAGCTTGTTTCGTCCATGTTGGTGTTGGCAGAGCAGTGCATAGAAGCGATGCCCTTGAGGGGGTTGTAGTAGTTCATCATAGAGAACATACCCTTCTTCATTTCACCACCATACCAAGTGTTGATGATTACCTGCTCACGGCTTGTGATGTTGAATACAACGGCAGTTTCAGAGTTGAGGCCGAGTTCCTTGTAGTTAGTTACCTTAGCCTTAGATGCGTTGTAAACGATGAAGTCGGGCTCGAAGCTTTCGAGTTCTTCCTTTGAAGGACGGATGAACATGTTGGTCACGAAGTGAGCCTGCCATGCTACCTCTACGATGAAGCGCACAGCCATGCGAGTTTCCTTGTTGGCACCACAGAAACCATCTACTACGAAGAGGCGCTTGTTAGAGAGCTCCTTCTTAGCGATTTCCTTAACGGCTTCCCATGCTTCCTTTGAAGCGGGCTTGTTGTCGTTGGGATATTCAGGAGTAGTCCACCATACAGTGTCCTTAGAGTTCTCGTCCATCACGATGAACTTATCCTTAGGAGAACGGCCGGTGTAGATACCTGTCATTACGTTTACAGCGCCGAGTTCAGTCTGCTGACCTTTCTCGAAACCTTCGAGGCCTGCCTTAGTTTCCTCTTCGAAGAGCTGCTCGTAAGAGGGGTTGTGCACGATCTCAGTAACACCGGTAATACCGTACTTGGTCAAATCTAATGTTGCCATAATGATTTATTGAATTATAAAATAAATTGGTTTACTTCTTAGGGTTGGGGCGACGGCATGATTGCTGTCTTCCCTTTACCGCAGCAAAAGTACGAAAAAGTTGGTGCATGTGGAAAGTTTTAACGCATTTTATTTTCACTCTTTTCGTGGCTTTCGTGCTTTGGCAAATGCTCTTTGCAGTTTACATAGTATTCAGCCCTTTCTGTGGGCGACGCGTCTCGCGTCGACGTCACAAGTGGGAAAACAGCCTTTCAGCCATTACTGGGGGCGACGCGTCCACGCGTCGGCATGAGAAAAAAGCTTAGTTATGCTCATTCCCAAAGCT
>JBNMGC010000078.1:0-5818 GCA_050873845.1 Alloprevotella sp. | reverse complement strand
GCTCGGTCATAGAGTGGGAGATATAAAAGAACCCGTGATCTACGTGGATCATAAGGCATACGATTATAGCGGACAGGAAGTAAAAGAAGGAGAAAAAGATCCCTTCGTGGAAAGCCTTGTTCACAACAGCATCATCGTGCAGATCCCTTTGCTGAGAGGTCAGGTAAATAATAAGTTGGATAAAGTACTTAGTATATTCGATCAAAGCAAGAAAAGTACGATCGATAATCAGGTGCTAAATATCGATGAGTCCTCCTACGTAGGCGATGATGATATGCTTCATATCATTCATCGGCTCACTGCGGCTGCAGCCAATTCAGAAATGCGTCAAGATATGAACGTAGAGGACGAATACTTTAAGGCTATCGAAGACCGCGACACAGCTATTATGCAGAGAGATAAGACCCTTCAAGAAAAGGAGAACCAGCTCAAGCAGCAAGAGGGTCAACTCAAGCAGCAAGAGGGTCAACTCAAGCAGCAAGAGGGTCAACTCAAGCAGCAAGAGGAAATGCTAAGGACTATGGTTAAAGCTATGATGCAGCAAGGGCAATCAGTGCAGTCAATAGCTTTGTTGACTCATAAATCGGAGCAGGAAATATCTACGCTACTTGAAGAATAAGATTGGGCAATGATTAGCGTGGAATGTAAATAGCTCGCGTGACATCTTGCAATAATCGATGGAATGCCGGGACATGGAAAGAATAGAATTCTATGTCCCGGCATTGATTCTTTTGGTGAAGTAGTATTTGTATATGGTTGCATAACATAATACGAACCATTTTTATGCTGTGTAGCTTATCGCTTATCTAGTATATAGGCTTCTTTGAATACTTAAAAAAATCGCCCCTCATCTGCATGTATGCTTGATGAGAGGCGATTAAGCTATGTTACTATGAATGGAGAGGCTGATTACTGATCAGCGTCCTTCAAGAGAGGATTGTACTTGAGTTCCTGATCGGGGATGGCGAAGATAAGTTTCTTGCTATCCCAAGCATAAGAGGGAGTACCATTGAAGTCGTCGTTTGCGGGGATTTCAATGTTCTTGTGGAAGCGCTTGAAGGTCATGAGGCTCTTACCTTCACCCCACATCTCTACACGCCAGTTGTAGAAGATTTCGTCGAGTAGCTGTTCCTGCGTCATGCTGCTGAGCGTCTCGGCTGTTGCAGTGTCGCGGTTGTCGAGGATGGCCTTCAAGTAAGCGCGGGCCTGAGTCAAGTCACCTTGACGAGCATAAGCCTCGGCTGCAATCAGATAGCACTCTTCGATACGCATGAAGTGGATATCGCTTTCCCATGAATGGTCGCCCATGATGGAGTGTGAGATGCTTGAGTAGAACTTACCTGTAGGCAAGAGGCAGAGCGATTCAAGGGGAGTACCAGCATATCTGCGATAGTAAGGACTTTCAGTGAACCAGTCACGACGTGCATCGGTCTCGGGGATCTGATTGAACAAATCTGAGTTGATTACCTTGAAGTCGCCTGCAGCAGTGTAGCTATAGGTGTAGAGGTCTATCATGCCCCAGAAGGTGCAGAGGCCACCGGTGTTTTCAGCCGTTACGTCCATACCCCACAACCAGTTGTTGTTGTTTACAGAGTTGAAGCCTGAGAACATTTCGTCTTCCGAAAGGATGCTGAGACCGTCATTGTCTTCTGCCTCGGCGATGGCAGCTACTGCGGCTGTAGCAGCTTCGGCGTTTTTACCCATCTGCAAGTAGGCGTATGCCTTGAGGGTAAGAGCCACTGCTAAGCTGGGCTGATCGATAGAAGTAGGTGCGGCGTCTTCCTCCGCAGCCGACTTGTAAGCCGAGATGGCATCGTCCAAGTCGTTGAGGATAAACTCATACACCTTCTCGTTGGTAGAAGGAGCTTGGTTCTCCATGCCCTGCTTGTTGTAGATAGGAAGCACCTTCTTGTCCTTGCAAGTAGCATAGTCGCCGTTGTAGAGGTTCTCGAGGTTGAAGTAAGCATAGGCACGAGCCGTCTTACATTCTGCCCAGTATACTCTTGTCTGAGCAGCTTCAGGCACGTTCTCGTCGCCACCGGCTGCAGTAAAACCAGAGTTACAAGCATCGATGATGCGGTAATAGGTGTACCAGTTAGACTGGGTGCGAGCGGAGGTTCTCACCGTAGATTGTCCGTTGGCTTCAGGTCTCCAGTAGCCATAATTTGATCCCTGCGACATGACCATATCGTGCGAGATGATATCCGTAGCGATGTCTATTGACTTCTGTCCGAAGTCGTTCTGATAAGTACTACCACCTGCTTGCCAACGAGTCAATGCGGTGACGGTGCCCTGCACCTCGCCCAACATGATTTTAGGGTTCCACTTGAACTCCTTTTCCTTTTGGTCTGACGTGATGTAAGCACCCTCGGGCTCACGATCCAAGAAGCCCTCAGAGCATGATGCTAATGAAGCCAAGGCTGCTGCCAAGATTGGCATATATGTCAAAAACTTATATTTCATAGTGATTTGTATCTTTAGTATGGCTTTATATCCAAGTATGAGCTATTGTTAGAAATTCAACTTCAGACCGATGGTAAAGCTTGAAGAAGGCATATACTGGAGGTCGTTTGACTGACCTGTGGCGCTTGTACCAGGCATGAATCCCTTACGAGCACTGAGGTAGAAGAGGTTTTCGCCAGTAGCATAAATCTGCACGCCATTCATACCGCCCAAGCGAGTAGTCCAAGCGTTAGGCAAGTTGTAAGCCAAGCGGATGCTTGAGAGCGACAAGTAGCTACGCTTAGTGAGGAAGCGAGTGCTACGAGCTGCAGCATAAGTACCATCTGAGCTACCTGCAGAAAGCATAGGCACATCGGTCACATCGCCGGGCTTAGTCCAACGCTTTTCGATATCCTTGTGCCAATTGTTACCACCAATGGCATTATCGCTCATCAAGACAGCATAAGCATAGTCGTAAGCATAGCCACCGAGAGAATAAGAGAAGGTAGTTCCGAAGGTGAAGTCTTTCACACGAAGATCAAAGCCAAAACCACCAGTGAGCTTCGGAGTGGCAGACTTGCCCACGTATTCACTTACAGCTTCAGTCCAATCAGAGCTTACGCCCTCAACGAGTTGATATTCCTCGCCCTTGTGCTGACTCTTGAATTGTTCGAGGTCTGTTACCACCTTCTCTGTGCCATCAGCATATTGAGCTGTGAGGGTCTTGTACTGTGCAAGACCTGTTTCGGGATTTACGCCCTTGTAAGTAGGCAAGTAGAAATCGTAGATGCCCTTGCCCTTGGTCCATGTGAAGCGGTTTGTATACTGGTAGAAGTCCATACGATTGCCGCTCTCATCGAGAGGAAGTTCGGTGATGGTGTTCTTATAGTGAGAACCATTGAGGCGAATGTCGAAGCTAACATCCTTAGTCTTCACTGCATGAGCTACCAAGCTGAATTCTACACCCGCATTGCGCATCTTACCATCGTTGACGGGGATAGAAGCATAACCCTTCGACATTGCCACGCTGCGGAGGAAGAGCATATCGCTTGTCAAGCGGTTGAAGTAGTCTACTTCACCTTCTAAGATGCCTGCGATGTTGAACTCTACACCCACGTTGATATTCTGTGTCTTTTCCCAAGAGAGGTTCTTGTTACCCTTCTTGTAGAACACGAATGAGGGATCGTCGTTCATATTGCGGATGCTGTAGATATCGGCATAAGCATAGTATGAGGGGATTGTACCCATGGCCAAAACACCGAGTGATTGGTTACCCGTCTTACCCCAAGAGGCTTTAAGCTTCAAGTTCTTGAGCCATGTGACGTCTTCCATGAAGGCTTCCTTGGTGATGTTCCAAGCGGCACCCACCGAACCGAACGTACCCCAACGGTGTCCCTTAGCAAAACGTGAAGAACCATCGGCACGAACGGCTGCATTGAAGAAGTACTTCTCAGCATAGTCGTAAGACACCTGACCAAACCAGCTATCGAGTGAATAACCGTAGTTCATACCAGAGAGGTCCTGATATTTCACAGCATTACCCATGGTGAGATCGTTGGCACGAACGAGGTTGTTCTTTGAACCAGTCATGACTTCATTCGTGGTCCAAGTAGACTCATGACCTACGAAAGCGCTCACTGTGTGCAGGGTAGCATAAGTGTGCTTCCACGAGAGGATCTGGTTGCCTACTACCTGACGTGAAGTAAAGTTTTCGGAATCAATACGTCCAAGTCCTTCAGCATCGCCATAGTAGGGGTTGGTGAGCACATTCTCAATAGAATGATAGTACATATAGCCCAATCCTGCGGTCAGCTTAAAGTCGGTCAAGAAGGTAGCCTCCAACTGTCCGTTTCCATTGAACTGGTCGAGGTCCGTGCGGTCTACGTCGAGGTTGGCAGAGCCAGCGGGGTTCACACCTGCAGCATATCCACGACCATATCCTTCGTGCATACCATAGTCGTAACGATAGCCACCTACGTTGGTATCGGCAATGCGATTGCCATTCTCATCGCGTTCATACACGGGATAGAGATACGGAGCATTGTTTACGAAGCCCAATGCATTGTTTGCTGCGGCAGCATCCTGTACAGACTTGTTGTAGCGAGCATTGCTGTAAGAGAGTTGTGCACTACCCTTAAGCCAATCTGTGATGCGGATATCCGTATTGATACGTGAAGAGAAACGACGGAAGTCTGCTCCTACCAAGTAGCCCTTATCTTTGGTAAAACCAAGAGATGCATAGGTCTTGATGCGGTCAGTACCACCTGTGAGGTTGATACCTGCATCTACCTTCTGACCCGTGCGGAAGAGTTCGTCTTCCCAGCTATCGGGATTGTACTTGCGAGTGATGCCTTCGTTGAAGAGTCCCGTTTCAGGATTGATAAGGTCAGCACCATCGGCATTCCACATATTATATGTAGGATAAATGCCTTTTGTGCTAAACAAGACCTGAGATGCCTTAGCTGCTGCCGATTCAAGACCCAAACGTCCGCTTTCAGCACCTGTGTAAGCATACTGATTGCGCAAGCCCTCCCAAGACAGTTCTGTAAAGCGCTCCGGCGACTTAATCACGTCGTAAGTAGGCAACCAACGGCCGCTTACGGAGTACTTCACGTCGGCACCGACAGAGAGCTTACCAGCCTTACCCTTCTTGGTGGTGATGATGATCACACCATTGGCACCACGCGATCCGTAGAGGGCGGTTGCTGTAGCATCCTTCATGAGGTTGAGGCTTTCGATATCCTTCGGGTCGATGCTTGAGAGGTCACCAGCGTAGGGCATACCATCTACTACGATGAGGGGCTGAGCGGCAGCGTTTACCGAACCGATACCGCGGATTACGATGGTAGAGTTAGCACCAGGGTTACCATCGCCCTGCATGATCTGCACACCGGCTACTTCACCAGCGAGGGCTGAGGTCACTTCGGTAGTGGCTTTATTCTCCACCACGTCGCCTTTGAGCTGGGTGGCAGCACCGGTAAACGACTCCTTAGTGGCCTTACCATAGGCTACTACGTAGGCTTCGCCGAGGTTCTGCTCATTGTCCTTGAGCGTTACCATCACGTTGCCTGAGATGCTCACCGTGGCGGGCGACATGCCGAGGTAGTGTACGTTCAACTGCTTGGCACTTGAGGGCACTCCCGTGAGTGTAAAGTTACCATTAGCGTCGGTTGAGGTCTTAATTTTTGAACCTTTTACTTGCACTGAGGCGCCGGCTACGGGTTGCCCGTTGGTATCGAGCACACGTCCCGTTACGCGCTTCTGTGCTGAAGCGGTGGCTGCTGTCATCAGCAGCGCAGCTCCCATAAGCACTAACTTTTTGTTCATAATCTAACCGTTTTATTTAATGTTTGTTGTTTCGATTGCAAGGGGGGGG
>JBNMGC010000077.1:0-6076 GCA_050873845.1 Alloprevotella sp. | reverse complement strand
TGCGGCTTCTTATATTCCACGTTGATTTGTCCCGTGATGCCCTCGTAGCCATTTTTCACCGAAGCACTGCCTTTCGAGACCTGAATGCTTTGCATCCAGGGTCCCGGCACGTAGCCCAAAGCGTAAGGAGCGGCGAGTCCGCGGAGGTCGGGCACATTCTCGGAAAGCATCTGCACGTAGCTTCCCGAGAGACCGAGCAAGCGAATCTGGCGCGCACCGGTGGCAGCATCGGAGTAGTTGACGTCAACGCTGGGGTTGGTGGTAAAACTCTCGCCCAGGTTGCAGCAAGCGGCACGGAAGAGTTCGGTGCGGGTGATGGTGAATCCGCCCACGGGACCTGAGTTGTGGCGCACGGCTTTGCCTCGGGCCACCACTTGCGCTTGTCCGAGCTGTTCCTCGCGCTGTGGCAGAGAGTCGGCAGCTGCCTGCTCCTGAGAGGCAGGGGCTTGCGCGTGGAGGCTCTGTGCCGTGAGGGCAAGCAGCGTGGCGGAGAGTAGGGATAGATGTCGAGTAGTGTTCATAGAGACTATTTTTAGTTTTCGAGTGCAAAGGTAAGGCTTCAAAGGCATGGAGGCGTTATATTATTCTGCGGAAATGTTGCATTCAGCCCGAGGCTGAAGTATAAAGTATTATACAATGAAGTAATAAGTCACAAGTAATAAGTAATAGGCTAGCGTTAGGATGGAAAGTAATGAGCCGTAAGTGCTACAAATATCTCAACTTATAGGCTTATCCACTCCTAAACTGTCCAATTTATCATCTTATTAACCTTCCCATCGCATTCATTCCAAAAGAAACGTGTACATTTGGGGCGGAATACAAATATACTTACCATGAGTAAAACGATAACCATCCGTTGTAAAAACACAGGTCGCACGTATAAAGTGCCTAATGGATTCAACCTCGAAGAAGTATTTGAACTGCTCGACCTCGACATGCCCCACGGCGTGACGAGTGCTAAGGTCAATAATAAAGTAGAAGGACTGCACTACACCCTCTTCAATGATAAGGACGTGGAATTTCTCGACATCACCTCACAGTCGGGACTGCGCACGTATACACGTTCGCTCTTCTTCGTGCTCTACAAAGCCGTGCGTGATACCTACGGCGCAGAGGCCCGTCTGCGCATCGAGACCCCCGTGTCCAACGGCTACTACTGCCGCCTGACCCTGCCCAAAGGCGCTGAGGTGACCACCGAGGTGGCTGCCACGCTCAAGGCACGCATGCAGCAGATTGTGGAAGACGACATGGCATTCCACCGCATCACCTGTCCCACGGAGCAGGCCATTGCCCGATTCCGCGAAGATGGGCTCGAGAGCAAGGCAAAGTTGCTCGAGGGACTTGGCAAACTCTATACTACTTACTACACCCTGGGCGACACCGCCGACTATTTCTACGGCTCGCTCCTGGTGCGCACCTCGCAGATCACGCTATTCGACCTCGGATTCTACCGCGACGGACTCCTGCTGCGCATACCCGACCCTACCGACCCCACTCGCCTCAAACCGATGACGGAGCAACCGAAAATGTTCGAAGTGTTCAGCGAACAGCATCGATGGAACGACATCCTGGGCGTGAGCACTGTGGGCGGACTCAATGCGGCTTGCGCCAAGGGATTTACCACAGAGCTTATCAACGTGAGCGAAGCCTTACAGGAAAAGCGCATCGCTGCCATTGCCGACCACATCGCTTCCATGCACGACGTGAAGCTTATCCTTATAGCCGGACCCTCGTCGAGCGGCAAGACCACCTTCTGCAAGCGACTGAGCGTGCAACTCATGGCATGCGGACTCAAGCCCCTCTCGCTCTCGACGGACGACTACTTCGTAGACCGCGACAAGACACCACGCGACGAAGAGGGTAAGTACGACTTCGAACACATCGACGCCACCAACATTCCCCTCCTCACGGAGCATATCAACGCCCTCATTCGAGGCGAGGAGGTGGAGACGCAGCGCTACGACTTCGTGAGCGGAAAGAGCCAGAAGAGCGGACGCGTGCTCCACATGGAGCCCAACAACATACTGGTGCTCGAAGGCATTCATGCACTCAACCCGAAACTCACCGATGGGGTGGACAATAAGCATAAGTACAAGATCTATGCTTCTGCCCTAACGACCATCATGCTCGACGACCACAACTACATACCGACCTCCGACAACCGCCTCCTCCGCCGCATCGTGCGCGACTATAAATATCGTGCCCGCACGGCACAGGAGACTATCGCTCAGTGGCCCTCCGTATCGCGCGGCGAGCATCGCTGGATATTCCCTTACCAGGAGGAGGCCGACGAGATGGTCAACACGGCATTGCTCTTCGAACTTGCCGCCCTGCGCGACCAAGCGCTGCCCCTCCTCGAGGCTGTGCCAGAGTCGGCACCCGAATACTCGGAGGCTTACCGCCTGCGCAAATTCTTGAGCTACATCCGCCCCATCTCCACCCGCGGCTTGCCACCCACCTCGCTGCTTAGAGAGTTCTTGGGAGGAAGCACGTTCAAGTATTAAATGGGGGGAAGTAATAAGTAACAAGTAATAAGTAATACAAGCTGGCTGAAACTTCTAAATGGGGAGAAGTAATAAGTAACAAGTAATACAAGCTGGCTGAAACATCCTTTATAACCTCATAACCTCAAAACTTCAAACTGAGCGAAGCTTATGGAACACATTCACGGCCTTATTGATGCCCCCTTTACCCCCTTCTACGCCAATGGCGACATTAATCTTGAGCCCATCCCCGCTTACGCTGCGCTGCTCGCGCGCAACGGACTCAAGGGCGTGTTTATCAACGGATCTTCGGGCGAGGGCTACATGCTCACCGAGGACGAACGCATGCAACTGGCAGAAGCCTGGATAAAGGCAGTGCCCGAGGACTTCAAGGTGATAGTCCACGTGGGCAGTTGCTGCGTGCGTAGCAGTCAGCGATTGGCGGCTCATGCCCAAGAGATCGGTGCATGGGGCATCGGCGCAATGGCTCCCCCATTTCCCAAAATCGGACGCATCGAAGAACTTGTGAAATACTGCGAAGAGATCGCCTCGGCAGCTCCGCAACTCCCCTTCTACTTCTACCACATTCCCGCCTTCAACGGCGCATACCTCTCTATGCTCGACCTGCTCAAAGCCGTCGATGGACGCATCCCCAACTTCGCTGGCATCAAGTACACCTTCGAGAGCCTCTACGAGTACAACCGCTGTCGTCGATACAAGGACGGCAAGTACGACATGCTCCACGGACAGGACGAGACCATACTGCCCTGCCTTGCCATGGGAGGTGCTCAGGGCGGCATCGGAGGCACAACCAACTATAACGGACGAGTGCTCACCGGCATACTCGAAGCTTGGGTTGCGGGCGACCTGGAGCGTGCGCGCGAACTGCAGAATTATGCGCAAGACGTGATAGACGTGATCTGCCACTACCGAGGCAACATCGTCGGTGGTAAGCGCATCATGAAGCTCATCGGCCTCGACCTCGGTCCTAACCGCACTCCTTTCCAAAACGTGACCGACGAGGAGGAACAGCAGCTCCGCCACGAACTCGGAGCCATCGACTTCTTCAGTCGGTGCAATCGGTAAGAGAATGATATATCAACAATAGGTCTACTCATAGGCAGTGGGGGCGAACCGTCCCGGTTCGGCAAGACACGCGAGGCTCAATGCCGAAGCGAGGCTTAAACCTTGACCATTATGCCAACTCGGTCATCGAGCCCTCGTTGCCATGCCGAACCGAGACGGTTCGCCCCCACTGCCTATGAGTGGACTCTTCGTGCTTGAAATAACTTTATACTTAATGCTTGAATGAAAAACCTCCTATTCCTAATATTTTCTTTCTTCTGCACTGTGTTGGGCGCGGTGGCACAAACGCCCCCTCGCGACAACGCATTCAACTCCGTGACCTACCGATCGCTGCCACCGCTGCGGGTGGGGGGCGCAGAGGGCGTGTCGGCTCCCTTCGCGGGAAGCCTCGGGCCCAATCTCATCGTGGCGGGCGGATGCAATTTCCCCGATGTGCCAGCAGCACGGGGCGGACAGAAGAAATTTTATGCGGATATATACGAACTGCCACACGCTGCGCAATATACTAATGAGCGGTGGCGCGAAATCGGTACGCTGCCCCGCCCCTTGGCCTACGGCGTGAGCGTCACGGTGCCCCACGGCGTGGTGTGCGTGGGCGGAACCTCTGATGGCAAGAAGAGTTCGGCTGTGGCTTATTTGCTTCACACCGACCGCCATCGCCAGTTGAAAGTAGACACGCTGCCCTCATTGCCCCAAGCCCTCGACAATATGGCGGGAGCCTTCGGCGGTGGCTACATCTACGTGGCGGGTGGACTCTCTGATGGACAGGCTACGAATGCCGCCTACCGACTGCGCTACCCCAGTGGCCGACGGTGGGAACGCCTGCCCGACTTCCCTGGACGCCCACGTGTGCAACCCGCTGCAGCGGTGCAGAACGCCGCTACCACGCAATGCTTCTACCTGGCGGGTGGATTCGCCCCAGCCACCGATGCTGAGCGTGCTGTGGCGCATACCGATGCACTCTGCTACAATCCACTGACCCGTCAGTGGACGCGAACCGCTCCCATTGCCCCCGAAGGCCATGAGCCGCTCACGCTCGCAGGAGCCTTTGGCACGGCTTCGGGCTGCGCCCACATCGTCTTCGTGGGTGGTGTGAACAAGGAGCGCTTCGAGGCTGCTGTAAATAGACCGCAGCGCTTGGCTGAGGCTGAGTTTGCCTATGAAAAATATCGCACGCAGGCAGCGCTCGCCTATCTCGACTCCCTGCGCGAGGAGGCAGCTACGTATATGCTCCACCCCGCGGAGTGGTATCAGTTCAATTCACAACTCGTGATTTACCACACCATCACCGACACGTGGGTCACGGAGAGCCAATCTCCACTCTTGGCACGTGCGGGGGCTGCCTTCATTCCCTGTGGCAAGGAATGGATCGTGGTGGGCGGCGAGACGAAGCCCGGCATACGTTCGCCCCAAGTGACAGCCATCGATATGCAGGTGCGTCCGAGCTTCGGTGCGCTCAACTGGGCGGTGCTCGTGGCCTACCTCGTGGCAATGGTGCTTCTGGGCTACTACTTCATGCGTCGCGGCGGCGATGCCGACGACTTCTTTAAGGGTGGCGGACGCATACCCTGGTGGGCAGCGGGCATTAGCATCTATGCCACAATGCTTTCGGCCATCACCTACATGGCTTATCCCGCCAAGGCTTATGCCACGGACTGGACGTACTACCCTATGCTCGTGACGATACTACTCGTGTCGTTCCCCGTAATGAAGTATTATCTGCCCTTCTTCCGCAGACTCAACGTGACGAGCGCTTACGAATACTTGGAGCGACGCTTCAATGCCGTGACGCGCCTCATGGCTTCGGCGCTCTTCATCGTGTTCATGGTGGCGCGCATGGCATTGGTGCTCTACCTCCCATCGCTGGCACTCACGGCAGTGACGGGCATCGACCTCTACATCTGCATCGTGCTGATGGCGCTCGTGACCATCCTCTACTGCACGATGGGCGGCGTAGAAGCCGTGGTATGGGGCGACGTGGTGCAGGGCTTCATCCTTGTGGGCGGTGCACTCTTTGCCGTGGGCTATCTCATCTGGGGCACTGAGGGCGGCGTAGAGGGCTTCTGGCATATCGGTCAGGAGGCTGATAAGTTTCGCCTCTTCACGTGGAGCTTCGACTATCGCACGGCCACCTTCTGGGTGATCCTGCTGGGCGGTATGGCCAACAATCTCATCTCTTACACCAGCGACCAGACCGTGATTCAGCGCTACCTCACCACACGCGATGAGGCTGCCGCGCGTCGCAGCATCTTGCTCAATGGCGTGATGAGCGTGGTAGTGAGCGTGGCTTTCTTTGCCATCGGCACGGGTCTTTATACGTTCTATAAGACGCATCCCGCCGAACTCGACTTTACGATGGCTAAGCCCGATACCATCTTTCCCTTCTTCATGATGAGCCAGCTCCCCGCGGGCGTGGCGGGACTGCTCATTGCGGCTATCTTTGCTGCTACGATGAGCACCATCTCTTCCAACATCAACTCTGTGGCAACGGCATTTAGCGTAGACTT
>JBNMGC010000076.1:0-6444 GCA_050873845.1 Alloprevotella sp. | reverse complement strand
TCTCGCGTCGGCATATCTTAATGGAGTAATGCCGACGCGGGACGCGTCGCCCACAGAGCGGGGGAAAAGAGCAAATATCTAAGTTAACTCCATGTTTCTTTCTCCCCTTCACCGCCTCCTCCGCTGGGTGCGTCGTTTCCGCCATCGTTGCGGCTACGGCATTCACTCGCCCTTTGCCTTCGGCTTCGTGACGGGCGTGGTCTATGAGCGTGGGGAATACTATGCTTACGAAGACCTGCGCCAGTATTATCGTGAGCATAGGGCAGACAGCTCGCTGAGGCTTAAAGACCTGCTCTTGCTCTTCCGCGTGGCAAATTATCAGAGGCCTCACCGCTGCTGGATAGCTCAGGGCAGAGGCTGCGAAGCCGTGAAGCACTTCATGCAGCATGGCAGCAAGCACTCTCACTACGAGCTAAGCCCTCATCCCACCACCAAGGCAGATCTCCTATTCATGCTCACGGGATGGGAAACGCAGATTTCTGCGCTCATGGAAGCCCTTGCCCCCGGCGGACTGCTCATCGTAGGACGTACGGAGGGTGTTTCGGCAGAAGCTTGGCAAGCCATTCTGGCGCATCCCAAGGCACAGGTATGCTTCGATCTGGGCGACTTCGGACTCGCGTTTTTCCGTCCCGAACTGCAACGGCAGAGCTACGTGGTCTGCTACTACTGATAAAGGGTAGAAGGGGTAATGGTACAAATAGCACGAAGATATTTACTTGTTAGCTCGTTCGCCCATCCTCATTCCTCCCAAAAATAAAAAAATATGATCTATACTAAGACAGGCGACCGCGGTACGACCTCTCTCCCCACGGGCGAGAGAGTGGCCAAACAGTCGGCCATGATATGCTACTACGGCATGCTCGACGAACTCAGTTCTCGACTCGGACTCCTCGCAGCCTTGCTTCGTGAGCAGAGCTACTTGGCAGATGTGGAGGCCGACATCATGCTCTTAGAGCAAAGTCAGCAACTCCTCTTCCGCTGGGCATCGCTCCCGCAACCCATAGAGCCTTGTCAAGCCGATGTAGAGAGCCTTGAACACGCCATCGACGACACCGACCGCATGGTGGGCGGACTCTTTAAAGGATTTGTGCTGCCTGGAGGCGACGTGGTGGCAGCCCAAGTGCACGTGGCGAGGTGCGAAGTGCGCCGTTTCGAACGAGAACTTTACGCCATCATGCCCCAACTCTCAGCCGCTATGGCAGAGGCCCTTGAGACGACGGGAACCCTCGCCTACGTAAACCGACTCTCCGATTTTCTCTACGCCATGGCACGAAAAGTGAACTATTTGACGGGAAATAGTGAAAAAAAAGCGCAACTTTAGTACGATATTTAAAGAAAAAGAGTATTTTTGCGCGCAAAATCAGCCCTCCGGGAACTTGCTCACGTGTCGCACACTGGCACCGAGAGCATGGAACTGCCCGCAAGTGGGCACAACAGCAATGGTAGGGAGGAAGCACAATGTCTCCACGCAGGCGAGTGACTTCTACCCTATGTATAACCTCAAACTCACAATAACACTATGTATTGGACATTGGAATTGGCCTCGAAGCTTGAAGATGCCCCCTGGCCTGCAACAAAAGACGAATTGATAGACTATGCTATGCGTTCGGGTGCTCCGATGGAAGTAGTAGAAAACCTCCAAGAGCTCGAAGACGAAGGCGAGATATACGAGACCATCGAAGACGTTTGGCCCGATTATCCTACGAAGGAAGACTTCCTCTTCAACGAGGACGAGTATTGATCATTCTGACAAGCTATCCACATAGTTTAAAGTACAATAAAAAGAAGCGGTATGAACTTTTCCCACTAAGGGAAGATGTTCATATCGCTTCTTTTGGTTTATACGCTGGGACATTACCTTACAGAGACCTTGAATGTGCGGCCTTCGGGTACGGCTTCAGACGAGAGCGTGACGAGATAGGTGCTGCCGTGGGAAAGAGCGTAGGTGGCGGTAGTGGCAGCGGGAGTAAACTCACGCACCAAACGGCCTGAGGGGTCGAACACGAGGACGGACGTAAGCCGGTCGTCAGGAGCTGTGGAGACGGTGATACGACCATTGCCGATGGGGAAGCAACGCAGGGCGGTCTGCACAGGACCGGCATTGATGGCTTCGGAGGTGAGCGAGTAGCGACCCTGCACGTTGGGGCGGATGCTTACGGGCTGCCCCTCAAGCAGAGGCGTGGAGGTGTGAGTCTGCGCGTCGTAGAGGTAGACGGGATGACGGAGAAGTTCCATACCCGTCACGCTGAAGGCGACATCGGTGGTGTCGGCACTTAGCACGGCGAGAGGCACGTTGCGAAGGTCGGGCAAGTGGTTGATAGCGGCAGCCATCTGACCTGCCATGGTGTAGAGCACAGGACGGGTGGTGAGGGTGTTGGAGTCGAACATGGCCTCTACGTCTTCGCTATCGCTGAAGTCGGCTTTAGCATTGCTCTGCGAGATGACTTCTGCCTGGGTGCTGACATGGCTCTGATGAGCGGTAAGCGTGAGCTGAGCTTGTGCGGTGTTGTGTACGGACGAGGTGTAGGGCACGGTCATCACGGAGGTGAACTCGATGTTTTGCAGCAGTGTGCCACTGACGGGCTTCACGAAGAAGGCGGTCATGGGCGGCACGCTATTGGCTGCAGAGGCATCGAAAGCCTTCATCTCACCATCTACGAGGGTCCAATATTTGGGGAATAGTTGCGTGTTCTGATCGAAGAAGCGCTTCATGTAGAGCGTGGCCATGTAGGGATTTCCTACGAGGTAGTAGCCATTGTCGGCATGCTGATTGGCTTGATCGATGGTCAGAACGATACGTCCGCTGAGCTTCTGAGGATCAGTCACAGAGGCATCTGACGTGGCCAGACGTCCAGGTTCAGTGCGAGTAGGAAGCGTGACAGACTGCTTCGGTTGTCCAGAAGCCGTATAGTAAGTATACGACGCATCTGCCTTAGGCAGACGGACGAGGGTGGACTGATTGGTATGGGGCTTGTCTTCGCTCAAGACTGCGGCACCATGACCAGGAGCGTAAGGCACCTTCATGTCATTGTAACGATTGCTCCACTGCTGGAGTACGGCCAAGGGATCGGTGCCAGAGTAAGACTCGTAGTCGATGTAGGCATCGTAGTCATTGCGCAAGGGGTCGGAGGGGTCGGTGATGACGAGCGAACCCGCGTGGTCCCAGCTGCGCTGATAGATGGGGTAGCCCGCGCGGCTATTCTCTGAGGCAGAGAAGTGGATATCCTTGTATGCCTCCGTCTGTTGGCGACCAGTGGCTGAGGGCACATAGAAGTCGCCAGCATAGACGTCTTTAAGCGGAGAAGTCCATAGCGTCCACTGGTCGGGAGTGAGTTCGAAGTCGACCCAAGCCTTGTTGTAGTCGAGGTACTGCTGATTGCGGAGCTCACCGCGAGGCTTGAAGTATACTTGGTCGCAGGTGTTGGCATAGAAGCGTTCGCAATCGATGAAGCGGTTCGTCCCTGTGGTGGTAGTCTGCATGCGAGCCATGAGGCAGTAGGCTATGTTGTCCGTTGCTGGGGCGTTGACTGCATTGTCGAGGTAGGTAAGGATAGAGTCCTTCGTATCAACTATATAGCTACCGAGGAAGGGAGGTTCCACACCATTAGGCATAACTACCTTGGTGAAGCGCATGGGCACGTAGGCATTGGGCGAAGTCGTCGCATCGGCTGTAGGCGCTTGACTGAGCAGAGGCAGGTCGGCGCTGCCGTAGTCTTGGTAGTCTTGCTTATAGAGCTCAGCGCGGCTAGCGCGACGCCAGTTGCCGTCGTAGTTCCAGTTGTTATTGTTCTCCTTCACGTTGGTCCACGTCACGTATTCAGGCACCACTTGGAGCGTGAGGAGCGTAGTGCCGTGGCAGGTGTTGGCCTGCGATACGTCCTGCGTGGCGTCGTGATAGCTCATGGAGAGCGTGTAGTCGTATCCCTCGTGGAAGGTAATGCCGTTGGTGGTAGCAGGGGCGAGAGAGATGGAGATGTTCTTAGCCGTGGGCGTAATGGTAGCATTAAGCACGGTGCCTACAGTCTGTCCCACATGGGCGGTGTTCATGGGGTCGGTGGTCGAGGCAAGTATGATTTCACCAGGTACAGCCGTAGAGGCGTTCTGCTGGATGAACTGCAGATTGTGCAGATTGGTCGAGATGGGGCGCTGCGCATCTACATAGGAATGGATGGGAATGCGCAGATACGTGTTGGACTGCTCAAGCTGCTGGAGGTGTTGGAGGCCGAGGCGCAGATAGCGTGCGGTGTGCGTCCAGTCGTCGGGATAGGTCACCGAGGGGTAGCCAAGATTGAGCACAGGACCATCGTGGGTAAGCGTGATAGTGGTCTCGAGCGGGTAGCCACAGATGGTGAAGGTCTGTGCGGGGAGGGTTCGGCTGTCGGTGTAGGTGCCGGGGATAGGAAGCAGACTGAGGTGGAGTATGCGGTCGGCATCCTCGGACAGGGCAAACGTTTCGTTGAATACGTTGCTGGCTGAGAGATAGAGTTTATGCTCATAGCCGTTCACAGGATCGGCTACGCCCGCTACGTATTTCTCGAGCAAGTCGTGGTCGGCTTCTGTGAACGTGCCATCTGCGGGCTGCAGTGAGGTGGCATCTGGATATTCTGCTCGGAAATTGGCCAAAGCGAGATTGAGCCCAGAAATGCTATTAAACTCTGCCACAGAACCAGCAAACCAGTCGAAAGGCCAACGAGATACTTCCAAGCGGCCGCCGTTTACGCCATCGGGCAGAGAGAGGCGTCCCTTGACACTGACATTCACTGTGGTGGCGCCACACTCTGCTGAGAAGGTGGTATTGACGGAACCATTCTCGTCGGTAATTACCGCATCTTGCTGCACGTAGTTGGTGCTCTTGCTGTAGATAGAGCATGTGGCATCGGGTGTGCCCCAAGAAGAGGGTACGTAGGTCTCCACACCATTGATTACGCGATGCTGCGGAGGCGCGATTGATACGTAGTACTTTTGCTCGGGATCGAGCTTGAAGAAGCGGTTGGCAAGGATCAGATGGGCATACTCGGCCTGGTCGATGTAGAGATTCTTGCGATTGAGTGCATCGGTGCTATGCACGAGTATGCAGCCATACTCCGAAGTGTGTCCGCGGTTGTAGGTGGAGTCGCCATACTCTATGCTCACGGGTTGACCATTGGAGGCATGGCAGAGGCGGAAGAAGAGCGGACGTACCTCGTCGGTGGCAGGATCGTCATTGTCGGTGAGGTTGAGAGTCTCTTTCGCTTGCGAGTAGACCATGGTGAGTTTGAGCTTGGCTCCGTTCTCACGATTTTTACACAGCTCTACGTCGTCGCTTTGCTGCAATACCTCAATTTTCGGGTTCTTTGCATAGATACGTATATCATCTATAGCAAAGTCGTTACCACCCGTGCTGGTGCCTTGATTGTCGACGGTGATGATAAACTTCGAGAAGCGCTCGGGATGTGTGCCTGCAGCGATGACCGAGGGAGCATAGATCTGATACCACTTACCCATCTTGGTAGCTCCCACCGACTTGAAGTCGCCCGATGCAAAGGATTGCACGAGTTGGCGTTCCGTCTCGCCCGTCTCTTGATTAAGCGCTTCGCCATAGAGTTTAAACATGAGTTCAGGAGCAGCGGCCGTAGCAGATGTCATGTTGGCTATGGCAATAGAGGCTACGAGGGTAGAGCCTTCGCACAGGTTGGCATCGAAGGTGGCGGAGATGACGGGACGTGCTTCTTCGGTAGCATCGAGGTAGGCAAAGTAACCATATTTGGTCCCACCGCTTCGATAGTAGGTCACGTCGTATAGTTTCTCGGATGTGTAGAAGCTATAATTATAGTCTTTACTGGGCGAAGCCACACTATCGTTTATTGACTTTAACAATACGTAGTCGCCGTGGTAAGGAGAGTAACGATACCCTTTGTCCAGCCATGTGTGGTTGAGGTGCATACCGTTAGATGCCAGTCCAGGGTAGACAAAGCCATAGTAAGTACGCGACCAATCTACAGGCTTATCCCACTGATTATTATTAGGATCGCCCTTGGTGTAAATCTTCGTAGGCTTATTGTAGTTCATGCCCTCATAGTCGTCGAAACTGATCTCTGCCACCTTGGTGAAGTTCTGTTCGAGCACTTCATCAGTACGATGGTAGGGAAGATTTTCTATTTCTTCGGGGGCAGACTCTGCACGAAAATAGAAGGTATAGGCGGCTACAGGAGAACTGCACTTATTGGTATCGGAGGTATTGGTGTAATTGTTGATATAGCCTACTACATAATAGGGGCTACCAATTTTTATCTCGTTGATCTGCTGCACATCATCGGTCACTTCATCGAGGTCGGCATCAGTGCTCTTGTATTCTCCTATGAAGGATTGCATGTTGACATCGAGGCCATAGTTTGTATTGAGCTTTGAGAGCGCATTTTTCGTATTAGTCAGTACGCGGTAGTAGTACTTCTTGCCGACGCGTGT
>JBNMGC010000075.1:0-6575 GCA_050873845.1 Alloprevotella sp. | reverse complement strand
GGAGTGATGCGCTTGCCGTTGCGGAAGATGACGTAGCCAGTAGGCTCTTCTTCTGTATAGTCGGCAGCGGGAGTGAGGTGAGCAGCGATGTTGAAGTTGGTGTTTTCGTAGCCCACGTATGAGATGGGATACCAGTCTTTACCATTCTCCGACATGAGGTTGCTCTTACCATCGAGAGGAGTGGCGGTATGGATACCGAGCGGACGAAGGTTGGCATCGTGGGTGATGAGCAACGCTACGTAGTAGGTGCTACCGCGCTCGATGGTGACGGGAGTATCGAGTGTGAAGTCGTTGAATTCACCATACTTGATATCAGCGGTGTTGATGCGCTGATTGCTTACCATCTTGCCATCCTTATAGATACGTGCAGAGAGAGCTCTGGGGCTTTCCTTAATAAATGCTTGTATCTTGTCGATCTTCATGCCACGATAGGGGGCAAGGTCGTCGGCGTCGAGTGCAATGGCTGCAAAGAAGTAGCCACCGCTGGTGAGACCTACGGCGTCGTCGTTGATGCCATTGTCCCAACGAAGTGATGCTTCATGCTTGAGCAGTGCAGAGGGCTCGTTCCAGCTGAGGCTCACTTGCTTGTTGTGAGCGAGCGAAGCGGTGAGCCTTGTAGGAGCGAAATAAGGTTCGCCTACGTTGATGCTTACGCTTGTCGTATCGCTGAGCGAAGAGGCGTGGCCGCCCTCGTAGAGAGCTTGTACGGCATAAGCATAGGTGCCACGAGTGAGGTGGTTGTCAGTGTAAGTAGTCTCGGTGCTCTGACCCACCTTCTCGCCATCGCGGTAGATAGCGTAGGCTGTGGGCTGCTTGCCTTCAGCTGCTTGCCAAGTGAGCGTAGCGCTGCTTTCTCCTTGTGGAGCTGCTTGCAGAGAGACGGGACGTGGATAAGCTGCAGGAGCATTGGCTGTGAGGCTTACGCTGATGTCGTTATTGTCGGTCTGAGGCATGCTGCGAAGTTGCAGCGTGGTGTTGAGCGTCTCGTTGAGCGAAGCTTGACGAGCATCGAAATCGAGCTTAATCTCAGCCTTCTCGCCTGGCTTAAGATTGCCCGAGAATTGTGATACGTTGAGCCAAGGGTTGATGTCGGCTAGATTGTATACGAAGATGCGCGAGGGCGATTGCTGCAGGATACCGACTAGAGAGAGCTGACCATTGATCAGAGTAGTCGTAGCTTCGATACCACCAAGGTCGTTTTCGCCAGTGTCGAGAGAGCCCGTCTTGTAGCCGGGGATGTCTACGGCAGAGTGAGTCAAGTTGGTGAAGCGACGATTGTTGAGGTCGTACTGTCGGAGAGTGACCTTATCTACGGTGTTGAAACCTGTCTGAGAGAGATCGGCCATCCAGAGGTAGGGACCACCTTCAGAGATGTTGTCGAAAGCGGTGCCGATTACGCCCATGCTTGAGCTACTGTTGAGCTTGTAGAGGCTTACGGTGACTTTACCTGTACGGTCTACGCGGCACATGGTGTTGAAGTCGCCCACCCAGAACTGGTCGCTACGCGGATCGTAAGAGATGTGCGTCACGCAGAGCGAAGGAATGCTCTTGATGTCGATTGTATTGACGAGCTGACGATTGCGGAGGTCGAGCTGGAAGATGCGGTTCTTACGATCGGAAGCGTAGAAGTAGTTGCCGTCGTAAGTGAAGTCGTAGAGAATGTAGTAGATGCCGGGTACGGAGAATTCTTCGATGAACTGACCATCGCGGCTGTACTTATAGAACTTACCGAGCAGGAAGTTGGAAGTGGTGTAGAAGTTCTCACCATCGAATGCTACGCTGCTCTGCACGTCGCCCGAAGCGTCGAAGGCTTGGGTCACGTTCCAGCGGTGGTCGGCAGTACCTGTACCTGCTTCGGGAGTGGGGTAGAGGTTGAAGTGGATGTCGCCATCGCCAGTGTTTTCGAGCGTAATTACCTTGGAGGTCTGCTCCTCCATAGCCGAAGTCTGATTGACAGTCTGCTCAGAGAGCTTGAGCACGGGGTGGGTCAAGGCAGCGGTGAAGCTTGCAGGACCGTCGGCTGTGAGTGTCCATTCAGCGGTGAAGCGGTTGTAGCCCTTCAGTTCGCCTACTACGCTGTAAGTGCCTTCCTCCATTTCGGGGAGGCTGATGTTGCCTTCAGCATCGGTAGTGTCGGTATAGACGGCTCCGTTGTCGGCAGTAAGCGTGAAGACGCATCCAGCTACGGGCTGACCAGCGTTGGTAGCCTTGATGCTGACGGGGTGAAGATTGGGATTCCACACCTTGATATCATCGACAAACCAATAGTTGATATACTCGGCGTTGTCGCCTTCGGCACGGAAGCGGATGCGGAAGAGTTCGCTACCATTGAGGAAGGACGAGAGCGGATATTCGTAGGTGCGCCAGTCGTAGGAGCCCTCTTTGTTTTCAAACTTGGCAATTTCTTTCCAAGTCGTTCCGCCATCGTTGGTCACTTCGGCGTGGAGGAATCCACCGCTGTACTTAGGACCATTGTCGAGTCGGAGCTGGAAGCGAAGTCGCGTCTTTTCGGGTGAGAGAGTGCGCAGTTCGCGGCTCACGAGGCTTTGGTCGTATGCTCCGAGCGAATTAGAGTAAGAGTAGCAAGCAGAGTAGTCTACGAGGCCATAGGGATAGTAGTCGGAGTGCCACTTATTCTCTCGTCCTTGAGCGTCGAGCGGACGTTCCCACATATCCTCATCGATCGTGTTGCGGTCGAAGTTGTCCTCGAAGGGGAGCAAACGGATATCGGGCACCTCTACGCTCAGAGGATCAGAAGATTCGCCAAGAGAACCGTCAGTCATCACGCTCTGCACCTTATAATTATAAGTGGCGTAATCGGGTACGGTATCGTTGGCCGTGACGGATGTGATGAGTTCCTTATTGACCTTTACGTCGTCACGATAGAGGTTGAAACCAGCCAAGCTCTTCTCGCTTGAAGCTTCGCGTGAAGCAATGCGAGGACGCACCTTGTTGGTTCCTACGAAGATGTCGTCGACCATGAAGATGAATGCATCGTTTGAAACGCAGTTGATGCACACGTACTTAGCTTCTTTGGGGATGGTGTATTCGTAGAGCGTCCAAGCCGTAGGAGCCTCTTCGTAGTCGCCGCTCTGCACGAAGGTAAAGTCAGAGGGTCGAGAACCTGTGGTAGAATATCCCACTTTGAAGCGTTCTTTGCCCCAAGTGTCCTTATAGGAGCGAGCGCGGAAGCTAATCTTGAAGTCGGAAGAAAAGTTGAGTTCGGGCGAGATGATGAAGTCGTTGTTGCCACCATCTACGGTGAAGTCAACCAGCATCTTGCTTCCTGAATAAGGCTTGATGTCGGGATAATCGGCAGTAGAGGGCGATGTCTTCGACGGATTGAATACCATGAACGCCATGCGCTCTGCCTGGTGGGGGAATGAAGCCGCGGTCCAGGTGTAAGTGTCCTTGTTGTCGGCATCAATATATTGCCAACCGATGGTGCCCGGTGAGTTGATTTGGAAGTCGGGATGCGCTTCGAAGTCTTCGAAGAAGCCGTTGATGGCTTCGGGATTGTTCCATCTGAGCGACACGGCTTTATTATTAATGCCAGTGATCTCGGGCACAATCTTGTCCAAAGCAGCGGCCTTCGCCTTGGCTTTAGCTGAGGCATGACTCAGCGTAGCGTGTACGGCGGCGGGAGGTGAAGTAGGTTGGGGCTTCACCTTCGTCACCTGCTGGGCCAGCAAGGGTGTGGCCAGGAGGCTGAGGATGCTTATGATAAGATGTTTCATTAATTATTGTATGAGATGAATGAAGCGTGAATCTGCGCTGTGGTGCAGAGATTCTGAATGAGAGTGTGCTGCGTCGCAACGCAGATCCACGCGGTGTTAGTATCACGTAAGCGGTTACTTGATGATGACTACGCCTTCGTAGCCTTCAAGCTTCACTGCAGCAGTGGTAGAAGTCGGAGTGAAGCGCAAGAGCAGGCGTCCATCGGTAGCATAGAGCGATACGCTGTGGCCGGGAGTGAGTCCAGCTAAGCGCACGATGCCTTGAGCGCAGAGTGCGCGTGCGGGGCTGATGCCTGAGAGCGTAGTGGCGGCAGCTTCGTTGATGCCCGTAGCTTCCTTAGAATAGTAAGCAGGTGCTGAAGCATCGTAGAAGAGCAAACCGTCGCCAGCGTATACGCGGAACATGTATTTGCCGGTATCAAACTCGTCGCTGCTCTGCAACGGGCTAATCTCAGTGTGTGTCAGTGTAGACGAACCTGCTGCGAGGGTGTCGAGCACCGTGCCATCGTCGTAAGTAATAGAGAAGTTGCGGATGTCGACCATTCGGCCATTGAATTCGCAGCTCAGACGCAGGCGGTTGTAAGTCTTATCCTTAAGATACGTCTTAAGGTCAACGTCCTGACCGTCAGAGTCAACGCCTGTGATCTTCTGCAGCTCGCCGATGCGTGTCCATTGCTGACCATCGTTGCTACCCTCTACGCTGAAGGTAGAGGTGCCGCGAGGACCACCCGACTTGAGCACGTACTGTATGCCCGTGATGTTGCCGGGGTAGGCAATCGACTCTACTGAGCCACTTCCTGTAAATCGGAAAGTACCCGTACCGAGTTCTACGTCGCCTATGGCTTCGTTGACGTCGTCTTCGGGCAAATACTTTGTGGTGCTCTTAGCTTTGTCGGTCTCCTTGAAGAATTCCAAGTAGTACTTCTGAGCGCCGTCTACGGGCGTCCATTCTGCGGCGAGTTTCTCACCACTGCGTTCAAACTTCGTGATCGTTGGAGCGTCGAGGCGCTGTGTGAGCATGATGCCCCAGAGCCAGAGTGCATTTTGCAAGCGTTCTGACTTGCAGACGAGTGCCACGTAGACGTCTTTGCCTGCGAAGTCAGAGAGATCAGTCTCGTCTACTGCCATTTCGCCAAACTGGTCGGCGAGGGAGAATGACTTCACGAGGTGGAAATCGCTCACGTTGCGCGACTTGGTCGAAACGTATACGTCGAGCTTCTCTACCGAACTTGCATCGTTCACACCACGCAATACGTAGAGTGAGCCGTGTTCGGGGATGTGCATCTTCTCTGATACGAGCCAATCGTCGGCATTGTTCCAATAGTCGGCATTGTATACCATGCCTTGGATGGTCTTGTCGTAAGCCCATGTTACGCCGTCGCCATTGTTGTCGACGATGTTCCAGTAAGCCAAGTCGCCGTCGTCGTCCTTATCGTCGAAGGTCAACTGAAGGGGAGCCTTCATCACTTCGTGCTCGGTGCGTACGGGCAGTGCAGCACCCATCACGGTGGTGCCGTCAGCGAGTTTCATGTAAGCTCTCACGTAGTAGAGCGAGGCAGCATCGAGTCCGTCGATAGTAGTCTCAATCTGGTTGGCGGTAGCTACAGCGCGGTGCTGGCTATCATCGCCAAGTGAGGGCTCTTCCGTCTCATCGCTCCAGCAGAAGCCCATCTCAGTGATGTCCTGAGTAGCCTTGCCGAGCTTGGCCTGGATGCGGATGGACGATGAAGAAATGTTTGCCAAGTCGGGCTTCTGTGTCAAGATGCTTGAGCGCTCTGTTGTGCCACCCTTTACCTGGAAATAGATCTTGCCACCTTCTTCACGAATGTCGGTGATCGGTGTGCGAAGTTTCTCGTCGAGCCAGTTGCGAGCAGCGGGTGTAGAGTCGTCGGTAAACTCGGTGTTGCCCGTTGTGCCGGGATAGGTATCGCCCTTGCGAGAGTTGTCGTCGTCAACGCCGTCGGCTGCCACGATGTAGAGGCATCGGTGACGCGCATTGTTGTTAGGACCATTTACGCTCCAGTAGTCTGTCTGCTTGTCCTTAGTATAATCGTAGTGAGTGATCAGCAAGCCGTGGTAAGGGATGTAAGCATCCCATCCCGTCTTCTGTCTGTTCTCAAGCACGAACCATTCGTGGCCATCGTTCTTGTCCAGATTGGGCTGTGCGTTGATATAGGCAGCGGCGTTGTTGCTGAGCGTGTCGAGCACCACGTCTTCTGCCTTATTGAGGAGGTGCATATCCTCCGTCTTGAGCCATCCCATCTGGTTGCGCTCAAAAGCCATGAGGCAGGGCGGCGTGCGGCTTGAGTTGTTGTAGCTACCTGAGGAGTAGAGGCTGAAGTCGCCCAGGTCGATACCCAGACCATTGTCGTAGTCGTCGGTGTCGTACATATCCTTCAGGCCGAGGATGTGACCAAACTCGTGTACGAACGTGCCGATACCATCCATATTGACGCCCTCGTAGCCTACGAGTTCGGCACTTACGGAGTAGTTGCTCACGGTGATGCCGTCGACCTTCAGCGTGTCCGTATCCAGGCGTGAGGAGTGGGGCCACATATCCTTAGCGTCGCCTGTAGAGGCTTGGCTGTAGCCACCGATGATCACGTTGACGTTGTCCATATATCCGTCGTGATCATTGTCAAACTTAGAGAAGTCTATCTCGGGGTGATCAGCCTTAGCCTTTTCTACGGCTTCGGTCACGGCAGCGTAGGGGTTGCAGTCGTTGCCCGTACCGTTGACGTCGGCAGCATAGTAAGTGCGCTCGTGGTCGAGCGTGTAGGGACCTACCACGGTGAAGTTGGGAATGAAAGCCCCCATAGAGTTGTCGCGATAGTAGTC
>JBNMGC010000074.1:0-6627 GCA_050873845.1 Alloprevotella sp. | reverse complement strand
CCATGCAGGCACGCTCGACCCACTCGCCACAGGCGTGATGGTCATAGCTACAGGCAAAGCCACAAAACTCATCGAAGACTTGCAGAGCGGCGTGAAGGAATACTTCGCCACGCTAAAGCTGGGCGCCACCACACCGAGTTTTGACTTGGAACACCCCGTAGACCAGACCTTCCCCACCGACCACATCACCGAGGAGATGGTGAGAAATGTCCTTACACAGTTTGAGGGCGACATCATGCAGATACCACCCGTATTCTCAGCCTGTAAGGTGGAAGGCAAGCGCGCTTACGACCTCGCTCGAAGCGGACAGACACAAGCCGAAGTGCAGCTCAAGGCAAAGCCCCTACGCATTGACTGCATAGAGCTTACGGAGTGTCACCTCGACCGCCAAGAGATAACCATCCGCGTGGTTTGCTCAAAAGGCACCTACATCCGTGCCTTGGCACGCGACATCGGCGAAGCACTCGGAAGCGGTGCTCACCTTACCGCGCTTAGGCGCACACGAGTGGGCCACTTCACCCTTGACCGCTGCTTTACGATCGAAGCATTCGCTCATCTGCTCGAAGCAGAATAAACATACTTACCCGTTGACCCGTTAACTCGTCAACCCCAACAACCAACCATTATGAAGCTATCACAGTTTAAGTACAAACTACCCGAAGATAAGATTGCACAATACCCCGCTCCCCACCGCGACGAATGCCGCATGATGGTACTTCACCGCAAGACGGGAGATATAGAGCACCTCATGTTTAAAGACCTGCTCACCTTCTTCGACGAAGACGACGTGTTCGTATTCAACGATACAAAGGTGTTCCCCGCACGCCTCTACGGCAACAAGGAGAAGACTGGCGCACGCATCGAAGTGTTTCTCCTGCGCGAACTCAATCAAGAGCTCCGCCTGTGGGACGTGCTCGTAGACCCCGCACGCAAGATCCGCATCGGCAATAAGCTCTACTTCGGCGAGGACAACTCTATCGTAGCCGAAGTAATCGACAATACTACGAGCCGCGGACGTACGCTCCGCTTCCTCTATGATGGCGACCACGAAGAGTTTAAGCGTTCACTCTATGCATTGGGCGAAGCTCCTATTCCCCGCTTCGTAGGCCGTGAGAGCGAACCCGAAGACTTAGAGCGCTTCCAGTGTATCTTCGCTAAGAACGAAGGAGCCGTGACTGCACCTACAGCTGGTATGCACTTCTCGCGCGAGATGATGAAGCGCATGGAGATCAAGGGCATCAAAGAAGCCTTCCTCACCCTCCACTGCGGACTCGGCAACTTCCGCAATACCGACGTGGAAGACCTCACAAAGCACAAGATGGACTCCGAACAGATGTTTGTAGGCGAAGAGTGCTGCAACATCGTCAACACCGCTAAGGATCAAGGCCATAAAATCCTGGCAGTGGGCACCACCGTGCAACGCGCTATGGAGGCATCATGCAGCACAGACAATCGCATCAAGGAGTTTGAGGGATGGACCAATAAGTTTATCTTCCCTCCCTACGAATTCCACGTGGCAGACGCTATGCTCTCCAACTTCCACCTGCCTTACTCCACACTGCTCATGCTCACCGCAGCCTTCGGTGGCTACGACGAGACTATGCATGCTTACAAAGAGGCGCTCAAGCACGACTATAAGTTTGGTCCCTTCGGCGACGTGATGCTCATCATCGACTAATTCTCAGCCTGAGCCTCCCTTCCATTAGGCTCTAATCCCCATTCATAGCGAGGCGAAGCTCCCTTCCAAGCAGCTTCGCCTCGCTGCATTTTCCTAAAGTCCATTCTGCACCATGCTCTACCTATCCCTCGGCACCAACCTCGGCAACCGCCCCCATAATCTCCAACAAGCCACCCAACTCATCGCTCAGCGCATCGGACGCATCGCAAAAGAAGCTACGCCCATAGAGACAGCCCCCGTAGGATTCTGCTCCGACAATCAGTTTCTCAACACTGCTCTTGCCGTCGACACCACGCTGTCCGCCAACGACGTGCTGCGCATCACGCAAGAGATAGAACGCGAGATGGGACGCACACAGAAGAGCATTGATCATGCCTACCACGACCGCACAATCGACATTGACCTGCTCCTTGATGACGATCTCGTGCTACGCAGCAATTCCCTCTCGCTGCCCCATCCCGAACTGACCAATCGCCTCTTCGTGCTTGAGCCCCTTGCCGAAATTGCTCCCAACCTGGTGCACCCCCTCTACGGAAAGACCATCAGCGAACTACTCAGCGTGCGCCGACGTTGCTCCATCCAGCCACTAACGTCTGCTCTCTGCACAGAGCAGACCCTTCAAGCTATCAACCATCTGCTTCCGCAACTATCCTCTTCCGCCCACCTACACTCCATCGAAAGCCTTCGACAGCTCGAAAGCACTGATCGTACCAAGCGAATCATCTACCTCGTCAGCACCGAGGATGCTCAAGAGCAGAGCCATCGCATCATCGCTACTGCCACCCTCTGTCTGTGTCCACTACTCACGGGTACAAAAGCTTGGGTGGAAGATGTCGTGGTCGATGCCCAAGAACGCGGCAAAGGCTTTGCACGCATTCTCTTAGAACACCTCATTTTCCAAGCTCGACAGCATGGCGCAGACAGCATCAACCTCACTTCGCGCCCCTCGCGCATCGCTGCCAACCATCTCTACAGGGCGCTCGGATTCGAGCAACGCGAGACAAACGTGTACAAAATGGATGGTGCAAGGGAGACAAAGAGCAAGTAGAAAAAATGACAACTGCTCTCACCATTATTAAGTCTTATTAGCCTTATTGTACACCACAGAGCCGTTATTAAGCGTTAGGGCGCCAGCTATTCCTATAATAGTTTGTAACTTTGCATCCATATACAAACACTACTATATGGACTTACTACACATCGTGACACAGATGCTGATGATATTCGGCATCGTACTGGTGGGACTTTTTGCAGCAAAGCGAAACCTTTGGTCGGGAGATCTAGACCGCAAACTTTCGGTCTTCATCATGAACATATCCATGCCAGCACTGATCTTGGCTTCTGTGATGGGCAAGGATTTGGCTTTCGAAAACTCCGAATTGATAGCACTGGGCGTTGTGGCAGTGGTCAATTATGTGGTGCTCATCGGATTGGCATACCTCATTCCCCATATCTTTAAGGTCAATAAGGCGCGCCTCGGTATATTCCGCTTCATGCTTGCCTTCGGCAACGTAAGCTTTATCGGATACCCCGTGTGTGATGCAGTGTTCGGTCCGAAAGCTGTGTTCTGTGCCTCTGTGCTCAACATTCCGTTCAACCTCTTGGTCTTCACCATCGGCGTGTCATTCATCAATGGCGGAAAAGCTAAAAGTGCTTTCTCGCCCAAACTGATACTCTCACCATGCGTCATCGCTTCGCTCATAGCAGTGGTGATAGCCATCGCACGCATTAAGATGCCCGCTCCCGTAGGAGAATGGTTCCACCTACTGGGCGACCTCACCACACCGTGCGCTCTGCTCATCATCGGTTCGAGCCTCAGCCACATTCCCGTGAGGGATATGTTTGGCAATCGTTTCGTCTACTCCATGACGCTACTCCGACTCATCGTACTGCCCCTCGCCGTAGGAGGTGTGCTCGCACTGATGGGAATCAACCCCTTCGTGAGCGACGTGGCAGTAGTGCTTAGCGCCATGCCCGTAGCAACCAACGGCATCATGCTCTGCTTGCAGTACGGACAAGACGAACGCGTCATGACGCAAGGACTCTTCTTCACCACACTCCTCTCCGTCGTCACCATTCCACTCGTGGCTTATCTCGCAAGCCTTTTCTAAAATGAATGGCGATCTCTTAAAGAATATACATTACCACTCTGCTATTACAATATATTATAGAGTCCTATGTAGTCGCTTCTACATGGGACTCTATCGCGTATTTGAAATGCCTTAATCATTACTAAAAACATTAAACACAAAGATTATAGCCGAAGAATATCGTACATTTGCTCTTAAATAGATGCACGTCATGGCTAACAACTATTCACCACATCACCCCAACGAGACTACAGCAAGCACCCTGGTGCTCGCATTCTTGCTATTGTCGGCCACAGTAGCCGCTTCAGTGTGGTTCGTTGTGCACTCCGCTCGCGAAGTAAGCCACATCTCAGAGACAGAAGCACTGGTGGCTAAGCAGCGAAAATCTATCGATTCCCTGTTCACCCAACTGCTTAACGCCGAAACGCAAGCCGAAATAGCAACCGTGCAATATGCCGACAACTCAGAGCTACAACGCTACCTAAGAGCCACAGCACAAGTAGACACAGCATTGACTATATTAAAAGGAATGGTGAAGGACACTACGCAGAAGCAACGCGTTGATTCCCTACAAAACCTCACCTGGCTCAAGCGCGACGGCATCGTACGACTGGTAAATGCACTCCGCACCGAAAATCATCGCGGAAGCAACCTGCAAAAGCAAATCGAAGCCTTGCACAAGAGTCATCGACCCGTGACGATGCAGGTAGAAGTGCCCGTAGTGGAAAGAGGCGAACAGGTGGTGATAGAACGTCGCAAACGTGGATTCTTCCGCCGATTGGGCGATGCTTTCCGACGCGCTAAGGACGACACCGTTAGCTCTTCCGTGGTGCAACACGAAAGGGTAAACGATACAGCACGTACGCAAGTAAACATTGCCGATACCCTGGCCAACCTGCTCACCAACGTTCACCACGACCTACAACGCGACTCCCTCACACGGGCTCGCCACGTCTATACCAAGTCCGACCAACTGCGCATAGCATCGATGACGCTTTCACAGCGTATGGCTGCTCTCATTGACCACTTCACAACCACACAACAACAACTCATCACCCAAGCAATCCACAGCGAGAGAGAACACAGGCAGATGGCTGCCTTCAAACTGGGAGCAATGGCGCTACTATCAATTGTGCTCTCTGGAGCACTCATGATATGGCTCTGGTGTGACATACGTAGGGCTAATCGCTATCGATTGGCTATAGAACATGCCAAAGAGCGCACCGAAAGGCTGATGACGCAGCGCGAACAACTCTTGCTCACCATATCACACGATATTAAGGCACCCGTCAATACCATTCTGGGCTATATGCAACTTTTGCCTCGCTCCATTACAAAGCAGCACAAAGAGTTGCAAGCAGTAGAAACTTCTGCACAACACCTACTCCAATTGGTCTTGGCCTTGCTCGACTTCCACAAGCTGGAAGCAGGATCCGTGACCATTCAGCTCGCTCCAACGCATATCAACCAACTACTACAAAGCGTGGCAGAAGCATTCAAGCCCCTTGCACAGCAAAAAGGACTCCAACTACAACTGAATATCCAGTTGCCCCCCAATGTTTGGACCATGACGGATGCCTTGCGCTTGCGCCAAATAGTAGACAACTTAATGAGCAACGCCATCAAGTATACCCAGCACGGTAGCATCACACTGGAAGCTCTGTGGAAAGATAATCTTAAGGAGGATAGCACTGATGAGCGTAACGAGAATAGCACTAATGAGCGTAACGAAAAAAACGTTGATTCTCCTAGCCACAGCGATTTCTCCGACAACGCCCCACATCAATTACTCCTAAGAATAACCGACACGGGATGCGGCATGACGCAAGTCGACCTGGACCGCATATTCCAACCTTTCACACGAGTGAAAGGCAGCGAAGGACAGGAAGGCACTGGGCTAGGCCTCAGCATCACCCACCAACTGGTAGAACTGCTTGGAGGAAACCTTGAAGCTCATAGCGAACTGGGGCATGGAAGCAAATTTGTGCTTACGTTGCCACTGAAGCGCTGTATCCCACAAAAGAATTCTGAAGAAGATAAGAATTCCGCTCAAGCAGAGACCGTCTCACCTCAAAAGAATGCTCCTATCAGCTGTGCCGTACTTGACGATGACGCCTTGCAGCTACAACTTACCGAAGCTATGCTCCACAACGTGCTTCCACCCACAGCAAGCGTGAAGACATTTAGCCGTGCCGATGATCTTCTGCAATGGATAGATGAAGACAATCGCCCCACTTGGCTGATGACGGATATAGAAATGGTGGGAATGACTGGATACGAAGTGCTTACTGCTCTGCGCCAACAGCCGCAACTGAAGCATCTGCCCGTTGTAGCAATGACTTCGCATCTGCTCGTTCCTGTGAGCGACTTTAAGCAACGCGGATTTACCGACGTATTGTTTAAACCCTTCACTCAGAATGATCTATTGCGCCTCATGCAGCAATTTAATTCGCTAGCATCTCACGTCTCCGATGCAGAACGAACTACTGTAAGAACGGAGCAAACTACGGCAAAAGCAGAGCAAAATACGGCAAGAACGGAGCAAACTACGGCAAAAGCAGAGCGTTCATTCGACGCCTTACTAGCATTTGCAGAGGGAGACACTGAAGCTGAAAATGCCATACGCAAGCAGTTTGCCTCCGACTGCCACAAACACTTACAACTGCTCCAACAAGCATTACCTAAGCGCGATAAGGCAGAAATCTGTCGCATAGCCCACAAGATGCTTCCTACCTTCACGCTCATCGGTTCGCCCGTGCTGCAGACCTTACAAACCTTAGAGAATCGGCGCAATGAGGCTGATTGGCACGACGATGACGGCCTACTCTGCAACCAAGTAATCGACGAACTGAAACGAGT
>JBNMGC010000073.1:0-6751 GCA_050873845.1 Alloprevotella sp. | reverse complement strand
GTTTTATCAGTTCCGTGGGCGACGCGTCTCGCGTCGGCTTTACTCGTGATCAAGAAGTCTACTCAGAGTCTACTGGGGGCGACGCGTCCTCGCGTCGGCATCGCTTGATGGCAGAAAGAGAGTCACCCTCTGTCTATGAGGAGCTTTTTTTCTTTCAGACGATGCCGACGCGAGGACGCGTCGCCCCCAGTAGACTCTGAGTAGACTTCTTGATCACGAGTAAAGCCGACGCGAGACGCGTCGCCCACGGAACTGATAAAACTGCGGCAGCAGCAAAGCAAAAAACTCGTTTTTTCCTTTGTACTTCTCTCGCCTTTTCTCTCTTTCGCTTCGCGCAAGTTAGGCGGCGGCTCGGAAGTACAAAGCAAAAAACGAGTTTTTTCCTTTGTACTTCTCTCGCCTTGCACTAACTTTGTCAGCCATAAGATATAACGACAATGATGACACTCAACCTGCGAGGCAAACTCTATGAACTTCGCGAACCTCAGATAATGGGCATCCTCAATGTTACGCCCGACTCTTTCTACTCCGAAAGTCGTACACCCGACGAACAGCATATTGCACAACGCGTGAAACAGATGATGGACGATGGCGCCGATATGATAGACATCGGTGGATACTCTTCACGTCCTGGTGCCGACGATGTTAGCCCAGAAGAAGAGATGAGCCGACTCCGCCGCGGACTGCGCATTATCCGTCGTCTCTACCCCGATGTGCCCGTATCGGTCGATACGTTTCGAGCAGACGTGGCTCGCATGTGTATAGAGGAAGAAGGTGCCGACATTATCAACGACATCTCAGCAGGCATGATGGACAGACAGATGCTGAAGACTGTGACACAACTCCACGTGCCCTACATCATGATGCACATGCAGGGCACCCCCGACACCATGCAAGTAGCTCCGCATTACGACAACCTACGCAGAGAAGTGATGCTCTATTTTGCCGAACGCATAGACCGCCTCTGCCAAATGGGAGCGAAAGACATCATCGTCGATCCCGGATTTGGATTCGGCAAGACTGTGGAACATAATTACGAACTCATGGCGCACCTGGAGGATTTCCACGTATTCAACCTGCCGCTCTTAGTAGGCATTTCGCGAAAATCGATGATATACAAACTGTTGGGAGGCACACCACAGACTTCGCTCAACGGTACCACCGTGCTCAACACGATAGCCCTTACAAAGGGGGCTCACATCTTGCGCGTTCACGACGTGAAGGAAGCTGTAGAGGCTAAGCGCATTTACCAGATGTGCAAGGCATAAGGCACACACTGGCTTTTCAGTGTCTTTCACTTCATCCCCACCCAGCGTACAACGTTCGTTCACGCCTTTTTTTTACCCATCACTCATGCTCACATTTGGAATCAAAGATATCATCGACATCTTCTCGGTAGCCATTCTGCTCTACTATATCTACCGACTGATGAAGGAGTCGAGCTCCGCCAAGATATTCATTGGTATCATCATCTTTATCGTAGTATGGATCTTCGTGTCTCAAATCTTTGAGATGCGATTGCTTGGATCCATCCTCGACAAATTGGTCAATGTAGGTTCGTTGGCACTGATTATATTGTTCCAAGAAGAAATCCGCCAATTCTTTTCTTCCATCGGTACACGCCCAGGCACACTCTTCCTAAAGCACTTCTTCAAGAGCATCAAGCAGAAAGAGAGCAACGTACACCGCGAAGACATCATGCCCATCGTGATGGCATGTATCAACATGAGCAAGCAAAAGGTGGGAGCACTCATCATTATAGAACGCTACGTGGGACTGAGCGAGTATATCGACACAGGCGACAAAATCAATGCTAACATCACTCAACGCCTCATCGAGAACATATTCTTCAAGAATAGCCCCCTCCACGATGGCGCCATGATCATATCGCACCAACGCATTCGCGCAGCAGGCTGCATTCTACCCATCTCTCACGATACCGACATTCCTAAATCGCTCGGTCTGCGCCATCGTGCAGCACTCGGCATCTCACAGAAAAGCGACTGCCTGGCAGTGGTAGTATCGGAGGAGACTGGTGGCATCTCTATAGCTGAAAAAGGTAACTTCCGTCTCCGACTATCGGGCGAAGAACTGGAGAGCGCACTCTCAAAAGAGTGGATTAAGGAGTAAAAGCGAGGCTTTTTAAGATTTTATTACTATCTTTGCCCCGCTGAAGTGTGTCTTTCAAGCGTACGGGCACACAGTGTGGACAGATTGTCCAACAGATAGAAGAAGTGCGCTCCATAGTTCTCAACCCTACCCGCTTCATACCCGATCCTAATGGCAAACCACAAAATAAAGAACGTACGTCTTCACAGCGAGGGCAATGACATCTTGCGCAACAGCCTGATAGCCATCGTCGTGATAGGCCTCTTACTATACTACCTACTCAAAGGCATTACACTATGGCCCTTCTACGTATATGCGGCTATCTGCGCTGTGCTCTATATCATTGCGGTCAACTTCTTCCGATGCCCTATCCGTATCTTTAATGGCGAAAAGGATGGCACAGTATTGGCAGCAGCCGATGGTCGCGTGGTAGTAATCGAAGAGGTCGACGAGAACGAATACTTCCACGATCGACGCCTCATGATATCTATCTTCATGTCGATCACCAACGTTCATGCCAACTGGTTCCCCGTAGAGGGTATAGTGAAGAAGGTGGTACATCACAACGGCAACTTCCACAAGGCATGGCTTCCCAAAGCAAGCACTGAGAATGAGCGTTCTACCGTAGTAATAGAGACTGCCGACGGACGAGAAGTGCTTGTGCGCCAAATCGCTGGAGCTGTAGCCCGACGCATAGTGACTTACGCTCGAGAAGGAGAAGACTGCTACTTCGACGAGCACATGGGCTTCATCAAGTTTGGATCCCGTGTAGACGTATACCTGCCACTCGACACAGAGGTAAAGGTACGCATGGGCCAAGCCACCGTGGGCAACCAAACGGTGATAGCCAAGCTAAAAGACATTTAAAGAGCAAATGCCACCATTACTGGGGGCGACGCGTCCCCGCGTCGGCGACACAAGCAAGCATGCACCCCCTCTAGTGACGCACCTTTCTCCAATAAAAACGAAACTTAACTACGAGTTGACAAGTAACCTTAGGCCCATTCGTGCCTGGCAAGGCAGAACTCAGATTCTTCCCTTGCATGCTTGCCAACTCGTAGTTGCATAAACAGCACAACAACATGAAGAAGCATATACCTAACACGCTGACTTGCTGCAACCTCATATCGGGCTGCATAGCCACCTACTTTGCCTTTAAGGGCGTATATAACATAGCATTTGCATTCATCATCATAGGCGCCGTGTTCGACTTCTTCGATGGATTCGCCGCTCGCCTACTCCACGTGTCTTCGCCCGTAGGCAAAGAGCTTGACTCTCTGGCAGACGACATCACATTTGGCTTTGCACCATCTGCTATCGTTTTTAGCCTTACGAGTGGATTGCTACAGCAAGTAGAACTAAATCAATGCAAACTGGGAGTGGATTCACTCACCTACTATTCTATAGCATACTATCTACCCTACTTGGCATTTCTCATGGCAGCTTTCTCCGCCCTGCGCTTGGCAAAGTTCAATCTCGACGAGCGACAGACTACGTCCTTCATCGGCCTGCCCACTCCTGCCAATGCACTCTTTTGGGCAGCACTGAGCGTATCGTTCTCCGGCGCTTCGTTCACCGACACTTCGGCACTGCTTGTAGCCATTGCCCTGTTGGTAGGCGTACTGATCTCGTGCTGGCTACTCGTAGCAGAGATACCCATGTTTGCACTCAAGTTCAAGCACTTCGGCATTCACGGCAACGAGCTTCGCTATGGCTTTATCCTATTTAGCATCTTGCTGCTCATCATATTGGGATGGGCTGGTTTCTCCGCTATTATCATTCTTTATATACTCACATCCATCGCCGACAACGCATTTGGCACGAAAGTTGCAAAGTAATGGGTAGGACGCGCTGCGCGCAACCTGTTTCGAGCGTTGAGGTATGAGGCATTCTGCCTCCTATGACCACTTCGTTCATTTCCTAACCCTACAAAAGAGATACTTCACAGTCATGTCACAATTCCTTGGATGCTTATTCATCCTTATATTCGGCCTTTTCTTCGTAGTATGGGGCATACTGCGCATGGGATTTCAGATGCTCTTCGGACCGAAGGGCAAGTCTGCATGGAACATGGGCGGCGGACAATCATGGAAACAGCCCAATCAGCGCCCCAACAACTCAAGCAATGATAAACAGCCTCATACATCCTACTCTTCTGGCAATGCACACCACGAAGGTTCACGCGCCAACTCGCGTCAGCGCAGAAGCGGCAAGATTTTTGATAAGAGCGAAGGAGAGTATGTAGACTTCGAAGAGGTGTAATATCCTTATAATACAAGGACTACATATTACTGATAAGCATAGAAATAAAGGATGGCTGATAAACTCGCCATCCTTTATTAGTTTTTATTATAATAAGCACTACCTTACATTCTTATTCAAGATATGGAATTCAGTTCTATTAAGCCAAGCATTTCAGCGCCAAAAGGATTCACAATCAGATAAGGTCTTCGCTTCTTACTATGCCATGCATCACAGCAAAAATTGTAAGCGCCGAAACACTACGCGTGCCGAGTTTTTCAGTCAGATTGTTACGATGCGTGATGACCGTAGCAAGGGTTACGCCCATTTGAGCAGCTATCTCTTTATTGATCATCCCCTCTACAATTCCTTTCAACACTTCGCGTTCGCGAGGCGTAAGGCGAGGTCCTACCTCCCCATGCACATTAGGCTCTACTGGGTGTTGGGCTTGGCGTAAAGCCTCTGGCTGTTGGGCATGTTGCCCATGAGAGCGATTAGCGAGAGAAAGTATGGTACGAATTAACTCCTTCTCTGGAAGAAAAACGTTGAGAGTATGAAATCCTTGAGGCAGATGATTGGCCTCATCACCATGAATCAAGACAATTGTCTTATGCTGACGCTGCAAAAAGAATGTTGCTCCCGTCAACACTTCAGCGGAGGAAGCAAAGTAATGAAAGAAAGCATCAGCATCCTCACATTCCACCAGATCTGTATAGTGCGAAAAGAAGCAAACATCAGCTCCAGGCATCATACGACGTATAATGTCCGACAATCCTATACACGCCAACGTATTGGGCGCCACTATTGCTATGGAAGGACGCATCTGTTTTATTGATTTGCTTAATTAATTGACTAGCAACTTATCACCAAAATACATTCTGAGCACTCGTTCAGCCGCCCCCTTTTGTTCATCTGTATTAACAGGGACATCTTTCAGTTTATACTCCCAGCCCAATGCCTCGTATTTATGCACACCGAGCGTGTGATACGGAAGAAGCTCTACACGCTGAAGCATGCTATAGTCCTTGAAGTGCTCACCAAGCGCACGCAAGTCTTCCTCAAAATTACTCACACCGGGCACTAACACGTAGCGCAACCAAAAGGAACGCTTATTATCCTCCAACCATTGCGCTGTGCGCAGCGTCTGCGTATTACTACGACCCGTGATATACTGATGACGCTTATCATTAATCTCTTTCACGTCAAGCATCACAAGATCTGTTTCACGAAGAAGCGCCTCGACATGCTTATTCCAAATAGCTCCGTTAGAATCCACACAGATATGTATTCCCTCTGCATGTAGTTTCTCAAACAGAGGCAAGAGCGCCTCCGCCTGCACCGTAGGTTCACCACCAGAGAAGGTTATGCCACCACGCTTACCAAAGAAAGGTTTAAACGAGACAGCCTGTGCCACGATATAATCAGGATCAGTCAGTTTGCTTTCGCCCACAGCATCTATTGTATCGGGATTGGCACAATAAAGACAACGGAAAGGGCAGCCTTGAAGAAACACAACATAGCGAAGCCCAGGCCCATCGAAGGTACCCATCGACTCGTAACTGTGAACGCGAATCTGCATCATTAATGGTGATATATTGAGGGTGGAACGTAGTAAAATGCATTTTCACACGAAGTGAAATATGCTTTTGTCCGTGCAAAGTTACGCAAGACTTATAAAAAAAGCGTATCTTTGCCCACAAATTTAACATCACGCAATGCAACAAAGCATTGACATCCCAAGCAAAAACAAACCAGCACTATGGCAAAAGATACGGTAATACTCACCGGCGACCGCCCCACAGGCCGCCTTCACATAGGTCACTACGTAGGTTCTCTGCGACGCAGAGTAGAGCTTCAGAACGAGGGTGACTTCAAGAAGATGTTCGTCTTCATAGCCGATGCTCAGGCACTGACTGACAACATTGACAATCCTGAAAAGGTGCGCCAAAACGTAATCGAAGTAGCGCTTGACTACCTCTCTGTAGGACTCGATCCCAGCAAGATTACCATCTTCATTCAGAGTCAGATACCAGAGCTTTGCGAGTTGAGCTTCTATTTTATGGACCTCGTCACCGTAAGCCGACTCCAACGCAACCCTACCGTTAAGACTGAGATTGGCATGCGTGGCTTCGAGTCAAGCATCCCCGTAGGCTTCTTCACCTACCCCATCAGTCAGGCAGCAGACATCACAGCATTCCGCGCTACAACCGTTCCCGCCGGCGAGGACCAAAAGCCCATGCTCGAGCAAGCTACTGAAATCGTTCGTCGCTTCAACCACATTTACGGCGATACACTCGTAGAGCCCAGCATTCTCCTCCCCAACAACGCAGCATGCCTCCGCTTGCCCGGCACCGATGGCAAAGCCAAAATGTCAAAGAGCCTCGGCAACTGCATCTACCTC
>JBNMGC010000072.1:0-6992 GCA_050873845.1 Alloprevotella sp. | reverse complement strand
TGGGGGCGACGCGTCCCCGCATCGGCGTCAATAGCTTTCATGGCAATAAGAGCCTTGAGAATGAGCAGAACTAAGCTTTTTTCTCATGCCGACGCGAGGACGCGTCGCCCCCAGTATTGGCTGAAAGTACTCTCATGCCGACGCGGGACGCGTCGCCCACATAACTAATGAGCCTTGGCTCTTACAGTATTGGCTGAAAAGCTGAATGCTGCAAGAATGTAATACTTAATACTTCGTACTTAATACTTTTTCTTTCAAGAAATGTGCTATTCCGTCTTCTTCGTTGGAGAGGGTCACGTAGTCGGCTTCGGCGCGCACTTCGGGTGCGGCATTGGCCATGGCTACTCCGCATCCGGCGTAGCGCAGCATGGAGAGGTCATTATATCCATCGCCGAAGGCGAGTAGGTCTGTATGGTCCATATGGAGGTGGGCAAGGAGTCGCTCGAGGCTCTTTGCCTTGTCTATGCCGAGGGGTACGAGTTCTACGAAGAAGGGTGCTGATCGGTATACGTCCATGCTTCCTTGCAGCATTTCTGAGAGTTCGGCTTCAGCGCGCACCATCATATCGGGTTCTCCGGTGAGCAGTAGCTTGGTGGGCTGAGGCTCTATGGCTTCGAGGAGGTCTGTCACGGGGCGTATCTTCATCTTATTGATGCGGCTTTCCTCCTTTGCATAGGGATCGTCGGGGAGTTCGGTCACTATTTCGCTACCCACATAGCCCAGAAGGGCGAAGTGGTGTGCTCGTGCATATTGGTGTATGCGGGGCACGGCTTCGTGGGGTAGGTGGTTGGAGTAGAGTTCACGGCCGGTGCTGATGTCTACTATTTTTCCACCGTTGTATGAGAGTATGTATCCGCCTCGCTTGGGCATTTCGAGACATTCTGCTACGGGCATGATGCCGTAGGTGGGTCTACCCGAAGCGAGCACGAGCACGGCTCCCTGGCTTTCGGCCTGAAGCAAGGCTTGGCGGGTGAGCGGGGTTACTTCTTTATTATGATTGGTGAGGGTCCCGTCGAGGTCGAGGGCTATTGCTGAGTACATTTTTTTAGTTTTGAGTTTTTAGGTTATGAGGTTATAAAGGAAGTTTGAAGGTTGGAGGTTGGAGGTTATAAAGATAGTTTTAAGTTTTCAATCAGCTCAAGGTAACTTTATAACCTCCAACCTCAAAACTCCAAACTATACACCTAACTGCCTACATACTTCCCACATCACGATGCCTGCCGTCACGCTGACGTTCATGGAGTGCTTCGTGCCGTATTGTGGGATTTCGAGGGCTTGGTCGCAGGCGTCTACCACGTCTTGGCGTACACCTTTCACTTCATTGCCCATCACAAGGGCATAACGGCGATGGGGGTCGAAGGAGAACTCGCCGAGTTTAAGGCTACCCTCTACCTGCTCTACTGCCAGTACGGTGTACCCCTCAGCCTGCAGGAAGCGCACGGCTTCCAGGGTGTCGGCATAATAGCGCCAGCTTACGGAGTCTTCTGCTCCAAGGGCTGTCTTATGGATTTCGGCAGATGGGGGAGTGGCGGTGATGCCACACATATAGACGGCTTCCAAGCGGAAGGCATCGGCGGTGCGGAGCACGCTGCCTACGTTGTGAAGCGAGCGCACATTGTCGAGCACCATGATGAGTGGTAGCTTATCGGCATGATGGAAGGTCTCTACATCTATGCGGTTGAGGTCTTCTACGGTGAGTTTTCTCATTGGAATAGGGGATTGATATACTTCTTTTATTCAGTTCGAAAGAAAAAACTTTTCGTGATGGGGGGGATAGGACTCAAGAGGTGAGCCTATAGGAAGTGGGGGCGAAGCGTCTCGCTTCGGCAGGTGTTCTTCTTATTCTTAGGTGTTGCCGACGCGAGACGCGTCGCTCACAGAACTGGATGAAGAAGCAGTTTGTTTCTGCCGCGAAGTTACGAAAAAAGCCGTGGATAACCATGTTTATATCGCGTGGAAAATGCGTGGAAAGCCGTGTGAATAATCTTCGTCGCTGAGGCCGGCAGGGCGCTTCTGCGTTTTCCACGAGTTAACAAGCTTTTCCGCAGCATTTCACCGTCTCTCTCCACGGATTTTACCCCTTTTCCACCCCACTTTTTTCTCCTCTTGAGAGTTTTCCACATGGTGTGTATAAGTGGATTCTTTACCTCTCACATAGCCTTTCTATAGGGAGAAGGAGCGGCAGCAAGAAGTGTTGATAGTAATGTAGAAAACCTCGTCGGTGATGGGGATAACTTCATGACCAAATTTTTAACCCGAAAAGTATTCACACTTTCCACACCCTATCATACCCACCATAGGATTCTCTCTCTTTTTCTAAAGAGTAAAAAGAAAGAATAGAATAATGAGATTATAGGGTGAAGAGGGGAGGTGTGGAAAAACGTCGGTGGGGGGTGGAGCTTGAGGGGGCTGCCGAGGGTGAACGTCGGCGGGGGTGAGAGGAGGGGGAGCAAGGTTTAGGATGGCTCTTCGCGCGCGCGCGTTACAGCGATTTTTGGGGTGCGCAATGTGGCTTGCCCTCACTATTGGTGTGTAAACGATTGGTTATGAGGATCTTTTGCAGTGTAGGCAAGGCTTATTTTGCTTGCACTCCTCCCTCACTCTGCCTCCACCGGTTAGGCAACATGGCAAGGAGGGATAATTCGGACGCCTCCAAGGGATAATTCGGACGCCTCCAAGGGGGAGTTTGAGTGCCACTAAGGGGGGGGTAAGTGTGCAGGCAGTGTGAGGGATGAGTGCAGGCAATTTTTATGCTGCCTACACTGCGCAACTATCTGTATATCAGAGCGTTGCGAATAAAAAGTGTAGGAGTGCAGGTATATCGTAGGGAAACTTTGATGTGTGCGCGCGCGCGTGAGAAAGGGGGCTTTTAAAGGTATGGGGCGGGGGGGATTGCAAGAATGTAATACTTTACCCGTTGGCGGATTTTCGGGTTAACAGGTTAACAAGTTAACGGGTTAACAGGTAAATTTGTAAAGCTTTTTAAGCTTTTTGTCATTCTGACTTTAACATAATAAGTGGTGTATAGGCATACTTACTTGTTAACCTGTCAACTTGTTTACCCGTTAACCCTAAATTCCGCCAACGGGTTCCTTCATACTTTTCCTTCAGGAAAAGTATTAGTTTCCCATTCGAACGCCCCGTAACCGAAAACAATTCAGTAACTTTGCATGATTTATCACGTCGTACCATCCAAATCGCCCTCATGGGCTGCATTATGAACGAAAGTATACAGATAAAAGGAGCAAGGGTAAACAATCTTAAGAACATCAGTCTGGACATACCGCGCGACCGCCTCATCGTGGTGACTGGCCTTTCGGGGTCGGGCAAGTCGTCGTTGGCCTTCGATACGCTTTATGCTGAGGGTCAGCGTCGCTATGTAGAGAGCCTATCGGCCTATGCCCGCCAGTTCTTAGGACGTATGCATAAGCCCGAATGTGACTACATAAAAGGCATGCCGCCCGCCATCGCCATAGAGCAGAAAGTGACGAGCCGCAATCCGCGATCGACCGTAGGCACAAGCACCGAGATCTACGAATACCTGCGCTTGCTCTTTGCTCGCGTGGGCCATACGTTTTCGCCCGTGAGCGGCGTGGAGGTGAAGCGCAACACGGTGCAGGACGTGGTGGACTGTATGCTCTCTTACTCCGAGGGCACCCGCTTCACTGTGCTTGCCCCCATGCGTGTACGCCCCGAGCGTAGCCTTGAGGAACAGCTCCAGATCGATATGCAGCAGGGACTCTCGCGCCTCGATATCGACGGCGAAATGGTGCGCATAGAGGACTTCTTGGAACAACTCAAGCAGGGCGAAGTGGTAGTAGAGGATTTTTCGGAAATGCCTAAGCAGGGTGATACTTCTGCAGAAATCTCTCCGGAAAATCCTAAGCAAAGCGAGACCGCTGCGAAGCACCTACAGCTTGCCGACCTATACATACTCATCGACCGCTTGGCGGTGAGCCACGACAAGGCCACCCTGTCGCGCTTGGCAGATTCTGCCGAAACGGCCTTTTTCGAGGGCGACGGCACCTGCATGCTGCGCTTCTATCCCGCCCGCATTGTCCACACCTTTTCCACACGCTTTGAGGCCGATGGCATCACCTTCCGCGAGCCCGATGACAACATGTTCTCATTCAATTCGCCCGTAGGAGCCTGCGAGCGTTGCGAGGGGTTCGGCCGCGTGATGGGCATCAGCGAACACCTCGTCGTGCCCGACACCTCGAAGAGCATCCACGACGGAGCCGTGATGTGTTGGCGAGGCGAGAAGATGGGCCTATGGCGCGAAGAGTTTATAAGGCGCTGTGCGCGCAAGGGCATAGACTTCCCCATCTTTGAGCCTTATTATAAGCTCACGCAGCGACAGAAAGACATCCTCTGGCATGGTGACAAGGCCGAGCAGCAACTGCCCGAAGACGAGCAGGTGAGCATCGACGCCTTCTTCCGCATGCTCGAGCGCAATCAGTATAAGATACAGTATCGCGTGATGTTGGCGCGCTATCGCGGCCGTACGGAGTGTCCCGTGTGTCATGGTTCGCGCTTGAAGCCCGATGCAGAGTATGTAAGGGTCGATGGGCATACGATCACCCAGCTCGTGCGCATGCCGATCAAGGAACTCCTGCCCCTCATGGAGCATCTGCAACTCTCTGACCACGATGCAGCCGTGGCCAAACGTCTGCTCACGGAGATACGCAACCGCTTGAAGTTTCTCTCCGACGTGGGCCTCGACTATCTCACCCTCGACCGCTTGAGCAATTCCCTCTCGGGTGGTGAGAGCCAACGCATCAACCTTGCCACTTCGCTGGGCTCCTCACTCGTGGGCTCGCTCTATATCCTCGACGAACCGAGCATTGGCCTCCATCCGCGCGATACGGAGCGTCTCATCCACGTGCTCAAGGAATTGCGCGATCTGGGCAACACGGTCATAGTAGTGGAGCACGATGAAGAGATCATGCGTGCTGCCGACTACTTGATAGACATCGGTCCGGAAGCTGGCCGACTGGGCGGACAGGTGGTCTACAACGGACCCTATTTCCCCACCGAAGCCGAACTGCAGCAGACTGCTAAGGCTGAGCCCGACCCCGCGACGGGCCTTTATCGCTCCCATACGCTCAACTATCTCTATGGTAAAGAGACGATCCCCCTGCCTCCCTCACGCCGACAGTGGAATCGCAGCGTAGTGGTAGAGGGCGCCCGGGCCAACAACTTGAAGGGCATCAACGTGGAGTTCCCGCTCAACGTGATGACCGTCGTGACGGGTGTGAGCGGTTCGGGAAAATCTACGCTCGTGCGCGACATCTTCTATCGTGCCATGAAGCGTGCCAAGGACGAGGTAGCAGACCGTCCGGGTGAGTTCATCCGCCTCTCGGGCGATATCGATGCCGTGGAGGCAGTAGAGTTTGTCGACCAAAACCCCATAGGGCGTTCTTCGCGCTCCAATGCCGTGACCTACGTCAAAGCTTACGACGAGATACGCAAACTCATGGCTGCTCAGCCCCTGGCACGCCAGATGGACTATACGCCAGCCTACTTCTCGTTCAATGCCGAGGGCGGTCGCTGCGAGGAGTGTAAGGGCGAGGGCACGGTAAAGGTCGAGATGCAGTTTATGGCCGACCTCGTGCTGGAGTGTGAGTCGTGCCATGGAAAGCGCTTCAAGAGCGATGTGCTCGAGGTGCGCTATGAAGGAAAGAACATCTACGACATACTCGAGATGACGGTCAATCAAGCCATGGAGTTCTTCACCGAACATAAGCAGACGAAGATAGTCAACCGCCTGCGTCCGCTTCAGGAGGTGGGGCTGGGCTACATCAAGTTGGGGCAGGCCAGCTCTACGCTATCGGGTGGTGAAAATCAGCGCGTGAAGCTCGCCTACTACTTAGGACTTGAGAAAACTGTGCCTACGCTCTTCATCTTCGACGAGCCTACCACGGGGCTCCACTTCCACGATATCAACCGTTTACTCCATGCATTCAATGCCTTGATAGAGCGCGGCCACACCATCGTGATCATTGAGCACAATCTCGACGTAATCAAGTGTGCCGACCACGTGATCGACCTCGGTCCTGAGGGTGGTCGTGAGGGCGGAATGCTCGTTGCTGCAGGTACTCCCGAAGAGATCGTAGCGCAGGGCAAAGGATATACGGCAAAGTACTTGAAAGAAGCATTGTTGTCAAGTAATAAGTAACAAGTAACAAGTAATACATGCTTGCAGATAACCTTTCAGCCGATACTGGGGGCGACGCATGCCCTTACAAGCTTTAACCTCAAAACCCCAAAACTTCAAACTTCCCCACATGACCCTACAAGATTACCTCCATAAGCATATCCTCCCCCGCTATGCTCACTTCGATGCAGCCCATAGGCTTGACCACGTAGAGAGCGTCATGGAGCGCAGTGCAGAGATGGCTAAGCATTACCCCGAGGCAGATCCCACACTCGTCATGGTGGCAGCAGCTTACCATGATCTCGGACTCTGTGAGGGACGCGAGCGTCACCACCTCGTTTCGGGACGCATCGTGCGAGAAGACGAGCAGCTCCGCCAATGGTTCACTCCCGAGGAGATAGAGACTATAGCCCAAGCCGCAGAGGACCATCGTGCCTCCGCCGACCATCGACCACGAAGCATCTACGGACTCATTGTGGCAGAGGCCGACAGGCTGATAGATGTCGATACCGCAGTACGCCGCTGCCTGCAGTATGGCATAGCCCACTATCCAGAGTTGACGCGCGAGCAGCACTACAGCCGTGCCCACGACCACCTTATCCGTAAGTATGGCGAGAACGGCTATCTCAAGCTCTATCTCCCAGAAAGCCCCAACGCTGCCCCCCTGCAAGCCCTTCGCAGACTGATAAAGGATGAAGAGGGGCTACGAAGAAAGTTTGACGAAGTGTGGAGCGGATTGCAGCTGTAGCTCCCGTCTGAACACACACTACAAATATAATAGTTTCCCCTCTATAGCTCTGTGGGCGACGCGTCTCGCGTCGGCATATCTTAATGG
>JBNMGC010000071.1:0-7059 GCA_050873845.1 Alloprevotella sp. | reverse complement strand
GCTTGGTGGGTGCTTTTCTCGACCACACGCTCGTCTCTCTGAGCACAAGGCACGGGAGTAGGGGCTGTGGAGAACTGGAATGGCTGGAGCGAAGCAAAGTCGGAAACGGGTAGCAGGCGCTCCAAGGTGCGCACCACGCGCTGCGGATCTACGTCGCCATAGACGTAGAAAGCCACGTTCTCCGGTCGGTAATAGCGGTGGGTGAAGCGTAGCGCATCGGCAGTGGTGTATTGGCGTAAGCGATCAGCACTGCCCAAAATGTCACGTCCGAGAGGTTGCCCGCTATACATCATAGCCTCGAATTCATCGAAGATAAGCTCCGAGGGCGAATCCTTATAACTGTCGATTTCATCGCAGATAACCTCCACCTCCTTGTCGATCTCGGCTTGCGGATAGGTGCTGTGGAATACGATGTCGGTCAGGAGGTCGGCAGCACGGCTGAAGTCGTCGCGCAGCACTGTGGCATAGTAGACGGTCTCTTGCTTCGTGGTGTACGCATTAAGGTCGCCACCCACGCGCTCAAGCCCATTGGTGATGTGGCAAGCACGGCGGCGGTGGGTGCCCTTAAACGTGGTATGTTCGATAAAATGAGCCATGCCCGAGTCGGCGCTCTCTTCGTGGCGCGTGCCAGCACACACCACGTAGCCACAGTAGAGCACAGGCGATACTCTGCGCTCTACAATGAGACGAAGACCGCAACTTAGGGTATGGGTGAAATAGTTGGTCATTGATTTTTTTGGGGGGGAGGTGGACTAGGGTATCTAGGGGGGCTAGGTGCCCTAGGTGGACTAGGGGGAAATAGAATTTCTATAAATTACTTGCGGAAGTATTTGCCGATGATGGGCAGATTCTTGAGCGGGAAGTCATAGTGGACTGTATGCGCTATGAAGAGCACGATGCAACCCGTGTTGATAACCAAGCGGAGCCAAAGCTGCGGCACGTACTGCGCGTCGAGCTGCATGATGGTGAAGAAGATGACCGTGATAAGCACGTAAATGCCGATGCTCTTGAGCGGATAGTTGATGGGATAGTAGTGCTGCCCTACGAAGTAGCTCAGCACCATGGCAGTGGCATAGCCCGCAAATCCAGCCCAGGCACATGCCATATAGCCGAAGTAGGGGATAAAGATGATATTTACTGCGATGAGCACTGCACAACCGGCTCCAGAGAACCAGGCACCCCAGATGGTCTTATCGATGAGTTTGTACCAGAAAGAGAGGTTGAAGTAGACACCCATCATGATCTCGGCAGCCATGACGATAGGCACCACCTTGAGGCCCTCCCAATAGCTGCGGCCGATGATGTGCTTCAGCACGTCGATGTAGCCCATCACCATGAGGAAGGCTAAGAGCGTGAAGATGAGGAAGAACTTCATGGCCTTGGCATATGTGTCGCGGTTGTCCTTGTCCTTCTGTTTGCCAAAGACGAAGGGCTCGTAAGCGTAGCGGAAGGCCTGCGTGATCATGGCCATAATCATGGCAATCTTGACGCTCGCACCATAGATGCCCAGTTGCACCTTGCCCTCATGACCCGACATGACGCGTGGAAAGATCATCTTGTCGGCAGTCTGATTGAGTATACCCGCAATGCCCAATACGAGGATAGGCCAAGAGTAGGACAGCATGCGGCGAGCCAGAGCGCGGTCGAACGTCCAGCGGAAGCCCGTTAGCTCCTTGCGGAAGAAGAAGGTGATAAGCGCCGTGCAAGCCAAGTTGATGGCGAAAGCGTAGCCCACGCCGTAAGAAGGATCGTAGATATGTGCTACGGCATTGTGGAGCGAAGGATGCGTATAGAGGGCAGGAAGTACGAGGAAATAGAGAATGTTGAGCCCAATATTGAGGAAGATGAAGAGAAGTTTCAGCGCAGCAAACTTGATGGGGCGACGCTTGTAGCGCAGGTAGGCAAAGGGAATGCACTGAAAAGCATCGATGGCTACGCAGACGGCCATCATACCGAGGTATTCGGGGTGGGCAGCATAGTCGAGCGCCGAAGAGATGGGCCCCAAAAAGCCCAGTACCAAGGCGATAAAAGCTAAGCCTACTGCGCCCACCATGATAAGCGTGGTGGAGTAGACACGACGAGGGTCTTCCTCCGTCTTGTTGACGAAACGGAAGAAGGTGGTCTCCATACCAAAGGTGAGGAGCACGAGGAGAAGAGCCACGTAGCTATACACCTCAGTAATCACGCCGTAGCCACCGGTGCTGGCAGCCAATTTAGCTGTATAAAGCGGTACAAGCAGGTAGTTGAGAAAGCGTCCTACGATGCTCGACATACCATAGATGGCCGTATCCTTGGCCAGTGATGCCAATGCCCCACCACGCGAGGCTGGCTTAGATTGTGTCTCGTTCATATCTTATATCGGTAGAAGTTGAGGAGTTGAAGAGTTGAGGAGTTGAAATATCGCTTGTGTTGGAAAAATTATCCAAAGAACAGATAGGCTATGAATATAGCAGCAATGATGCCCGCAAGGTCGGCCAATAAGCCGCATGCCACAGCATGGCGTGTGCGAGAGATTCCTACCGAACCGAAATAGACGGCAAGGATATAGAAAGTGGTATCCGTAGAGCCTTGGAAGATACAGCTCAGTCGGCCTACGAAGGAATCGGCACCATAGGTCTGCATGGCATCGACCATCATGCCGCGTGCTCCGCTTCCCGAGAGCGGCTTCATCAGCGCTGTGGGGAGCGCACCTACCCAGTCGGCATTGCACCCCGTAAGGCCTACTAACCACTTTACGCCATCGATCAGCCAATCCATGGCTCCCGAGGCACGGAACACACCGATGCCTACCATCACCGCTACCAAGTAGGGGATGATGCGCACAGCCGTATGGAAGCCTTCCTTGGCTCCCTCGACAAAGGCATCGTAGACGTTGATATGCTTTCTGACACCCGAAGCGATGAAGCAGATGATGATAAGGAAGAGCAATACGTTGGCGGTGGTAGTGCCCACAGTGTTCATCATCGTGCTGTCGAGCCGGCTAAAGCCCCATATGATGGCTGCTACGGCAAGCGACATGCCACCCAGTGTGGCCAAGAGCACGGGCTGCAGCAGATTGATACGCTGATACAGACTGGTGATGATAATGCCCGCCAAAGTGGAGAAAAAGGTGGCTATAAGGATGGGTATGAAGATGTCGGTGGGCTGAGCTGCCCCCATCTGTGCGCGGTAGACCATGATGCTTACGGGGATGAGCGTAAGACCCGAGGTGTTGAGCACGAGAAACATGATCATAGGGTTTGATGCCGTGTCCTTCTTAGGATTGAGCTCCTGCAGGCTTTCCATGGCTTTGAGGCCGAGCGGAGTGGCAGCATTGTCCAGACCGAGCATGTTGGCTGCGATGTTCATAAATATATTGCCATAGACAGGGTGCCCTTTCGGCAGATCGGGGAAGAGACGCTCAAACACGGGGCTGAGCAGCCGCGCCATGCCATTGACCACACCACCACGCTCGCCAATCTTCATCACACCGAGCCAAAGCGAAAGCACGCCCGTGAGGCCGAGCGAAATCTCAAAAGCCGACTTCGAACTCTCGAAGGTGGAGTCCATGATAGCGGGAAATACCGTCACATCACCCAGTACGAGCAGCTTGACCAGCGCTATGACGAAGGCCACGGCAAAGAAGGCTATCCAAATATAATTGAGTACCATAAGAATGTTTGCTTTATTTTATGCTGCAAATTTACTCCAACGAAACCACAAATCCGTGCAAAATGCTTAAAAACTCCTCTAAACGGGCTAAACTTTGGGCTTGTCGTGCTATTGGGTACACTTTAAAGATTGTTTATTCAGCATAAAGATATTACTTTGCACTTGTAACGATTCTAAGCTGAACAATATTCACCTTATCAAAAAGTACCAGACAGTATGGATATTCATATCGGCAAAGAAATCAGAAAGAGGCTCGACGAAAGTAGAGGTTGTTCCGTAGTTTGGTTTGCTAAACAGCTTTCATGCAGCCGAACGAACGCTTACAAGATTTTTGAGAAGGATCATATCGATACAGAGATGCTTTGGCGCATCTCAGATGTGCTCAACTACGACTTCTTTAAGCTCATTTCTGATAAGTTTGCCAAGAATAGCAGACACTAAATGCTACAGACACGCACCTAATCAGAGGTGCACGGGGACATAGCTTCCCTATTTATACGAGAGAGAGACCTTTTGCCGAGCATCATTGCATGTTTCGGAAGAACAGAAAGAATACTGCTACTTGCGGGTGGCAGTATTCTTTTTCTGTAGCAGCAAAGTCTGTAGAGGTTCGCTCAAGGTTTTGTGCAGAGGAATTCGTATGCTTCTTTATGCGTTTTTACTTCATCTTTTCGCCACATTAGGGCTTCATCTCGTTAAGAAACACTACCTTTGCATACCTATGAACGAAGATACTTTTGACATACGTGCTGAGCAGCAAACTCCCACTTCCTCGGAACGCGACTTCGAGAACGCTCTCCGACCGCTAAAGTTCGACGACTTCAGCGGTCAGCGCAAGGTGGTGGACAATCTGCGCATATTTGTGGAAGCAGCCAAGTATCGTGGCGAACCGCTTGACCACACCCTGCTACACGGTCCTCCTGGATTGGGAAAGACTACGCTCTCCAATATTATTGCCAACGAACTGGGAGTGGGATTCAAGCTCACCTCTGGTCCCGTGCTCGATAAGCCAGGCGATCTGGCGGGACTGCTCACCAGCTTGGAGCCGCACGATGTACTCTTTATTGACGAGATACACCGATTGTCGCCCGTGGTGGAGGAATACCTCTATTCTGCTATGGAGGACTACCGCATCGATATCATGATCGATAAAGGGCCTGCGGCACGTAGCATACAGATAGATCTAAACCCATTTACTCTCGTGGGAGCTACCACCCGCAGTGGCTTGCTCACGGCACCTCTGCGTGCCCGATTCGGCATCAACCTCCACCTAGAGTACTACGACGCCGATACGCTGCAGAGCATCGTAGAGCGCTCGGCTGGCATACTCAAGGTGCCTATAGCTCCCGAAGCCGCAGCCGAAATAGCAGGACGCAGCCGTGGCACGCCCCGTATAGCCAATGCATTGCTGCGCCGCGTGCGCGACTTCGCACAAGTGAAGGGCTCCGGCCGCATCGACATGAGTATAGCAAAGTTTGCCCTCGAAGCGCTCAATATCGATAAGTTTGGACTCGACGAGATAGACAATAAGATACTGCTCACGATTATCGATAAGTTTAAGGGTGGCCCCGTGGGTATCACTACGATTGCTACCGCGATAGGCGAAGATGCGGGCACTGTGGAAGAGGTGTACGAGCCTTTCCTCATTAAGGAGGGATTCATACGCCGCACACCGCGCGGACGTGAGGTAACGGAGCTAGCCTACAAGCACTTGGGCAGAAGCATCATAGGGTCGAACACGGCAGAGCCCTCACTCTTTGATATGTAAGAGGAACAACGTTCCTACCACAACAAAAGAAAACATGATAACATACAACGTAATAGACATTAAGATGCCCGATATTTCGCATCGCGAAACGACGGCATGGGTGCGCGCCGTAGCTGCCTCGTATGGCAAACGCGTGGGCGAAGTGGCATACGTGTTTTGCAACGACGAGAAGATACTGGAGGTGAACCGCCAATATCTGAAGCACGATTATTACACAGACATTATCACCTTCGACTACTGCGAGGGCGACGTCCTAAGCGGCGACCTCTTCATCAGCCTCGATACGGTGCGTTCTAACGCTGAACTTTTCGGAAAGACTTATGAGGAGGAACTTCATCGCGTAATCATACATGGCATTCTCCACCTCGTAGGCATCAACGATAAGGGACCCGGTGAGCGCGAAATCATGGAGGCTGCCGAGAATAAGGCGCTCGCACTGCTAAGCGAGATGCGAAAGGAGAATCACTGATTTCCTGTGAGTGAATTAGAATTTACAGAATAGCATACGTTATTCTATAAGATAAGGCTTTCGGACTATCGAGAGTGGAGCCATTTGGCTTCTCTACGGATAGTCCGAAAGCCTTTTTGTATGTGTCGCTTTATGAAGTGTATACCTCAAAATCATCGTCTGTCCGTCTGCAGATGCCTATCTTTCCGTTGCTGAAAGACCATTCGCTGCTCTGCCACCCCGGGGCGGCAGAGCTACCACCCTTGACCGGCAAAGCTGCCACCCGCGGGTGGCAGAGCTACCACCCGCGTGTGGCAGAGCATTGGATGGTGAGCAAGAAATGGAAAGACTTACATCTGCAGATAGAAAGATCTTCTAAAAACATAATAGAATACAATAGGTGCTTGTCGTGAAAAAGCGTCTATGCATTTAACGGATGAAACTAAAAAATCCCTTGCAACCATGAGATTGCAAGGGATTCGTTAAGAGAACGTATGTTTAGAATGCGCTTTATTGAATGCGCTTCTTACCATTCTGGATCACTGGACCGTGGGCAGAACGATTGGTGCGGATACCCTGAATGTTGTAGATGGGTGCGTCAGCACTGTTCGTATCATCTACCGTAGCATCGTTGATGCCCGTAGTAAGAATGCGAACCACGTTGGAGCCAACCTCGCCGTAGCCAGGATAGATGGCCTTCACTTGGTATTCGTAGTAACGTCCGGCATGCTTTTCAGCGTCGAGATACTGAGTGGCACTTGTAGAAAGTACCTCAGCGTTGATCTTCTCGCCGTTGCAGTAGATGTTGTAGCCATCGAAGAAGGATGCTGCAGCAGGGGTGTCGAGCGATGTGCCGCTCAGCGTCTGCTTCGTGCTTGCATGGCGTACGTACTTGTCGGCAAAGGCACTAACAGCCTGTGTGGGAGCTACCTTCGAATTGTCAGCATAGGGCTGCAGGCAGAGTGTGATGTTCCAGTTGCCCTCGATTTCGTTGTCGCTCAGAGTGCTCCAAGTCACGCCGTCGGTAGAGTAGAGGTTGCCGCGGCCACCCTGTGCAGGACCAGCATCGTAGCCCAGAGGCACGGTGATCTGGTTGTGCTCTACATAGATTACAGCGCGCAGACGCTTGCTTGTGTTCACCTTAAGGGGCTTGTCCAAGCGAACGGTGTTGAAGGAGTACTGACGGAGGTCG
>JBNMGC010000070.1:0-7124 GCA_050873845.1 Alloprevotella sp. | reverse complement strand
GGGGCGAAGCGTCTCGCTTCGCCCCCACTTCCTATGAGTAGACTTCTTGCTCCAGGCAGCGCCGACGCGAGGACGCGTCGCCCCCCCCGTACTGGTTGAATGGATTGTTCCTTATTCCCTTCATTTCACCCTGATCATCGTAAGCCCATCGCGCTCGGGGAGGATGAGTTGCTCCACGCGAGGGTCGCGAGCGACGTGGTCGTTGAAGCGACGAATGGCCTGCGTCTGAGCATCGTGGTCGTAGGCGGGATCTACTACGTGACCATCCCAGAGCGTATTGTCAGCAAGGAGAAGGGTGCCACTGTGGCAGAAGGGAAGCAGCAGTTCGTAGTAGTCCGTATACTCGCGCTTGTTGGCATCGATAAATGCGGCATCAATGCTGAGCTGCATGGGGGGGAGAAGTGAGAATACATCGCCTACGTGCATCTCGACGCGGGCTTCGTAAGGAGCGCCCTCAAGCCACGGACGGGTGAAGGCTTCTTGCTCGTCGTTGATCTCGAACGTGATGACGCGGCTGCCCTTGGGCATGCCTGATGCCATGGCAAGGGCTGAGTAGCCCGAATAGGTGCCTATCTCTACTACTGTCTGCGGACGGAGCATCTGCATGTACATGCGCAGGAGCTGGCCCTGCAGGTGGCCCGACGCCATGCGCGGACGGAGTAGGTGGAGATTGGTGGCACGGTAGAGCCGACGCAGATAGTCGTCGGGGGCTGTGGTGTGGTCGAGGATGTATTGGTCGAGGTGCATTGGAGGAGGAATACTTGGTGCTTGGAGGCTTAAGGAAATAGGGGGCGATATCGTGCTATCGCTTACTTCACGCGTCTGTTGCGCTGATTGTTGGCTTTCTCAGGACGCGACTTCCCGATGCGTTTGCCCGATGACTTCTTCGCCGCGGGACGGGCTTTATGGGCAAAGGGATTGTGAGAGGAAGCGTCGGGACGACGGGTGGCATGGCGTGGTGACATATGGGCGGAGGAGAGAATAAAGTCGTTGGCGGGTAGACGAGTTAATGGATTAACAAGTCTACCTGCCAACGTGCGTATTTAAGCTTGTTGTGCCTTGCGGCGGTCTTGCTCAATGAGTTGGAGCAACTTGTCGACAGCCTCGTCTGTGGGGATGTTTTTCTCCACACACTCTTTGCCGCGATAGAGGCTCACCTTGCCGCGAGCAGCGCCCACGTAGCCGTAGTCGGCATCAGCCATTTCGCCAGGGCCATTGACTATGCAGCCCATGATGCCTATCTTCAGCCCGCGCAGGTGGGCGGTAGCGGCCTTGATGCGGGCGATGGTGCCCGGAAGGTCGTAGAGCGTGCGGCCACAGCCCGGACAGCTGATATACTCCGTGCGCGTGGTGCGCAGACGGGCGGCTTGCAGTATGCCGAATGCGGTAGAGTCGACCACGGAGTGAGGCAACGTGCGTTGGCCCTCGGGCTTCTGATTGAAGAGCATGATGCCATCCGTCAGTCCGTCGAAGAGCAAAGCACCGAGGTCGGCAGCGGCTTCGAGTTGGAGATCTTCCTTCTCGGCCTCTCCGTGACGGTACTGCTCAAACATGATGACGGGCACGGGCAGTCCTTCGTTCCATAGTTCGTGTACCAAGGCACGCTGTTCGCCGAGCCGGTTCTGGTGGTTGCTCTGACAGATGATCACGATGCCAGGCACCGTGCGCAGGAGAGCCTTCACCTCGTCGTCGAGGTCGAGATAGGTGAGGAAGAGGAATTTGGCCTTAGCCTTGCAGCTGGGCATAAAGATGAGATGCTGCTTTGTAAAGACGGGGTAGGTGTCTTCCTCATCGGGACGCCAAGCGTCGGCATCGACAAGATAGCCCACACCCTCTTGGCGCTTGTCGGCTCCAGGGCAGTTGCGTCCGCAGTAGATGTAGTCGGGCAGGGGAGTGCCCGTCTGCTCGGCATCGGAAGGCAGAGAGAAGTCGCCATCGGTGCGTGAGGATATTACTACGGGAGCATTTCCTCCACCGATGTTGAGCACCACCTGCGTGTGGCGACGCTGCGGATTCTCGTAGTGGAAGGCGGGGCAGGGTGTGCCCGGTATCATGGGGTGACCAGCGCGCTTCACTACGTAAGAGGCGAGTTTGTATGCCACGGGCACCTCGGCTTGAGGAGGCTCGCTGAGGCTTACACGTAGCGTGTCGCCTATGCCGTCGGCCAGTAGGGCACCGATGCCTACGGCGCTCTTGATGCGCCCATCTTCGCCCTCGCCAGCTTCGGTCACGCCGAGGTGGAGCGGATAGTCCATGCCCTCGCGCTCCATCACTTGGCAGAGCAGGCGCACGGAGCGCACCATCACTTGAGTGTTGGAGGCTTTGATGGAGATGACCACGTCATTGAAGCCTTGACGTTGGCATACGCGGAGAAATTCCATGCAGCTCTCTACGATGCCTGCGGGAGTGTCGCCGTAACGACACATGATGCGGTCGGAGAGCGAACCATGGTTCACGCCGATGCGCAGAGCGGTATGGTGCTCGCGGCAGATGTCGAGGAGCTTTGTGAAGCGTGCTTCGAGGCGTTGGAGCTCGGCAGCATATTCCTCGTCGGTATATTCTAGGTGCTTAAATTGGCGCGCAGGGTCAACGTAGTTGCCGGGATTAATGCGCACCTTCTCCACGATGGTAGCTGCCACGTCGGCCACGGCGGGATTGAAGTGGACGTCGGCCACGAGTGGGCGGTCGTAGCCCAAGCGGTGGAGTTCTTGGCGAATGTTGCGCAGATTCTCTGCCTCACGGGTGCCTTGTGTAGTGAGGCGCACATAGTCGGCCCCAGCATCGAAGATGGCGATACACTGCTTCACGCATCCTTCAGTATCGGTGGTGGCAGTGGTAGTCATGCTCTGTATGCGTAGGGGCTGGTCGCCGCCTAGAGGACGGTTGCCTATGCTTACTTCGTGGGAATGGCGCGGGTTGTAGTTGAAGAGGTCCATAATCATATAGGCTAAAGCCTAAGTATTAAGTATAAAGTATAAAGTATTACATACTGAATAAGGCAAGTATTAAGTATAATGTACAAAGTATTAATATCCTCTGAATATGACAACTTGTTAACTTGTCAACTTGTTAACCTGCTAACCAAGAATTCCGCCAACGTGTAATACTTAATACTTTATACTTAATACTTGGGTCAAGACATAGTCTTGCCCTTAGTTTGTCTTAAACTTATACTTTACTTCCTTCAGATCGGCATTGGCCTTAACGATCTTCTGCTTCAGGCCTTCCTTGTAAGCAGCGAGGCGGTTGGCAAGGGCTTCGTCGGAGAGGGCAAGCATCTCTACGGCGAGGATGGCAGCATTCTGTGCACCATTCACACCTACTGTAGCTACGGGAATGCCGGGAGGCATCTGTATGATGGAAAGCATAGCGTCGAGGCCGTCGAGCATACCCTTGATGGGCACACCGATTACGGGAAGTGTGGTGCTGGCAGCGATCACACCAGGCAGTGCAGCTGCCATGCCAGCTCCAGCGATGATGACGCGCAAGCCACGAGCTTTGGCACCCTTGGCAAATTCTTCTACTTCCTGCGGCGTGCGGTGGGCCGACAGGGCGTTCATCTCGAAGGGAACTTCCATCTCTTCAAGAAACTTAGCTGCTTTCTCCATAACGGGCAGATCGCTTGTGCTGCCCATGATGATGCTGATGATGGGGGTCATATGATTTTATGAGTTTAATCGGCGCTGCGCGCCTAAGTTTAATGGGTTTATGAGTTTAAGGAGTTTATAAGTTTAATGAGTGACTGCTAAACTTATAAACTTAGGCGCGTAGCGCCGCTTAAACTTATTAAACTGTGTTGCTGATATGAGCAAAGCTAAAGCGCTATGCTCATATCAGCAACACACTGATGAATCCGCTCACTAAGCCTACGGCTACTCCCCATCCTATCTCGGCATATGTGTGCTGTCGCAGGATGAGGCGGGCGGTGCATACCATGCCACAGAGGAGCACGGTCAAGCATAGCCACCACGTGGGATTGAATGCGAAGATAAATGAGAACGCCATCAGTGCGCCTATCACTCCGCCCGAAGCGGCAGCGTGGGTGCTAATCTTGATGCGAGAGTTGACGATGGCGCAGACTATCTGTATGGTGAGTGCTCCGCCTATCACGCCGAGGGTGAAGCGAGGCATGTGGATCGTATAGAGCAGATAGAGCAGGGCTGCATAGCTGACGATGCTCATGATGTAAGGCACGAAGCGGCGCTCGCGGCGGCTCATCTGATGGCGTGTCCATCCGTTGATCTTGCGGTAGGCATAGATGGCTATGTGGGGCAGGAGCAGCGTGAAGAAGTAGACCACGAGGGTGAGCACAGCCTTCGTAGCAAGTGGCAACATGTTGAGATAACTAAACATGAAGAGCACGATGAAGGCTACTACCGGCAAGTAGAATGGTGCATAGAGCATCGATACGACTTGGGCGGCCATCACCAGGAGGCCTGCTGCTCGGCTATTTTGGGGAGTTTCTTGCATAATATGCTAATGTGCTAATGTGGCGCGCTTCGCGCTTAATGTGCTAATATGATAATATGCTAATGTGGCGCATATAGTCAGAGAGCATAATCTAAACTTATAAACTTAGGCGCGCAGCGCCGCTTAAACTTATTAAACTGCTCTTATGAGCTTAGACGCGCTATTCTTTCCTTAGCCTGGCTGTGGGCAGCCCCAGCATGTCGCGGTATTTCGCCACGGTGCGTCGTGCCACGTTGTAGCCTTGGGCTTTGAGGCGCAGAGCGAGTTCTTCGTCGGGCAGGGGGTGGTGCTTGTCTTCGCCCTCGATGAGGGTGCGCAGTGCCGCCTTAACTTTACGGGCGGAGAGTTCGTCGCCATCGGTTGTGGTGAATTGCTGAGAGAAGAAGAACTTCAGGGGGTAAGTGCCGTAGAGCGTCTGCACGTATTTACTATTCGTCACACGGGAAACGGTACTAATATCTACCCCAACCTTTTCCGCCACATCCTTGAGTCCGAGCGGATGGAGCTGTTCTTCATCGTCGTCGTTGAGGAAGAAGTCGCGCTGCTTGTCGGCGATGCATCGCATCACGGAGAGGAGCGTCTCCTTGCGGCGCGAGAGCAGATTGATGAACGATTTAGCAGCGTCCACCTTCTGGCGGGCATAGGTGTAAGCGTCGCGTTGTTCACGCGTAAGGTTCGCCTTGCTACCGCCATACTGCTGCAAACTGTCGCGGAAGGCTGGGCTGACGCGGAGTTCGGGCACATCGCCGTTGTTGAGCGTCACCTGCAAGGAGTCGCCATCGGACGATGTGCGCACGTAGAAGTCGGGCACGATGGTGGGCGCTCCTGCCGAAGCCGATTCGCTCAGTGCACTTCCGGGGCGCGGATTGAGGTGGGTCAGGCAGTGGCGCACGTGGTCGAAGGTATCGTCGTCCATGTTGAGGCGGCGCTTCACGACGTCCCATCGGCGTCCTACGAAGTCCTTGAAGCACTTGTCGACTACAGCTAGAGCCAACTTCGTGTAAGGCCCCTGCTGGTCGGGATCCGTCAGCTGCAGGTGTAAGCACTCTTGGAGCGAACGGGCACCGATGCCGCGCGGATCGAAGCGCTGCAAGATGCCGAGCAAGTGTTCCAATTCTGTGCGCGAGGTGGTAATGTTGTGATAGATAGCGAGTTCATCTACCAACGCATCGAGGTCTTTGCGCAGGAATCCATCTTCGTCGAGCGACCCGATGAGGTATTCCATCACCTGCTGCTCGTGTTCGCTGAGATTCTGCTCGCCGATTTGTCGCTGTAGGTCTTCGTAGAACGAGCCCTGCGCTGAGAAAGGCACTTCGCGGCGGTCGCGCTCTTCTTCGGCACGTTGCTGCAGATAGTCGGGCACGTCGTCGGCCGAGAAGTAGTCGCCCATGGCATCGGCTTCCGTACCATAGTCTTCGCTTTCTTCGAAGGAATTGTCGGAATCCGCCTCTGTAGCAGCATCTTCTCCATCGGGGCCAAGGCCATCGTCGTCTCCCTCAGCCTCGGCATCGGAGCGTGCATCGGTGTCGGATGCAAGGTCGTTGTCGTGGTCAGCGGAGTCGGGATAAGCGTCGGAGTCCTTCTCTTCCAAGGCGGCGTTGTCCACCATCTCGTCGCGTACACGTGTGGCCAGTTCGGTCACGGGTAGCTCCACGAGTTTGGCCACAGCCACCTGCAGCGATGAGAGCTGCTGCGTCTGTACCGCCGCTTGAGTTTGTTCCAATCGTTGTGCCATAGGGAGTGTCTCTTTTTTTGATGTAGCAAAGTTACAGCGTTACGTTGCAAGAACAAAGCGTTTTGGCAAGAATGTTTTTCACGTGCATATAAAAAAGCCAGTTGCAATGCTCCTTATGGAACGTTTGCAACTGGCTTTCAGTAATATTCTGATCAGTGCGGATTAATAATTTTCAGCGCGGAGTTCGAAGTAGCTCTGCGGGTGGTTGCACACGGGGCATACTTCGGGAGCCTTCTTTCCCACCACGATGTGGCCACAGTTGGAGCACTGCCATACGCTGTCGCCATCACGTGAGAATACGATAGCATCCTCAATGTTTTTGAGCAGTCGGCGGTAGCGCTCTTCGTGGGCTCGCTCGATGGCTCCTACCATCTCAAACTTGGCAGCGATTTCATCGAATCCTTCTTCGCGTGCCTCCTTAGCGAAGGTGGCATACATGTCGGTCCATTCGTAGTTTTCGCCGTTGGCGGCATCGGCCAAGTTGTCCTCTGTGCCGGGCACAGCGCCTCCGTGAAGATATTTAAACCAAAGTTTGGCGTGTTCCTTCTCGTTGCGCGAGGTCTCCTCGAAGATATTGGCCATTTGTACGTAGCCATCCTTCTTGGCTTTTGATGCGTAGTATTGGTATTTGGTGTGAGCTTGTGATTCGCCAGCGAATGCAGCGGCGAGGTTTTGCTCTGTCTTGGTACCTTTCAAGTCTTTCATGTGGTGGGAGTTGGGTGTAGGTTAATGTAAGATTGGTATTCTCCGTGTGTAGAGGCTTTCATATTTCAAGCAGAAATAGTTGCCTCAAGCAGAAGCGGTTGCCTCAAGCAGAAGCGGCTGTTTACTTGTTGCCGAAGTAGCGCTTGTAGAGTCCTTCGAAACCGCGTCCGTGGCGAGCTTCGTCGCGAGCCATTTCGTGTACGGTATCGTGGAT
>JBNMGC010000069.1:0-7448 GCA_050873845.1 Alloprevotella sp. | reverse complement strand
TCCGTCGCAGTCGCTCAGGATGCGTTGCATCAGTTGCACCGCATTCTCGTCGGTAGAGCCCGAACCGATGAGGATAGCCATCAGTTCGGCTTTCGACATGCCCACGCCATGTGTGCGTAGAAACTTCTCGCGCGGGCGATCTTCTTCGTTGAGTTGGGTGATGCTTAGCATGGGGAGGAGGAGCGCTGACGCGCAGTTTACGAGTTTAAGCGCAGAAGCGCAGTTTATAAGTTTAAGCGCAGAAGCGCAGTTTATAAGTTTATCGGTGCTTCGCACCTCAGTTTAGAAGTTAAGAGGAATGTTTGGAAGTCTTTATTATATGCAAGCGAAAGTTCAATAGTCGAAGGTAACTTTATAACCTCAAACCTTAAATCTTCAAACTCAAATTATTTGTAGAAATTCTTCCGAAAAGCGTCGAACTCTCCTTTTCCTCTCACGCAGCGGCGCCACCAGGCTTGCCAGAAGCCGAGGCCATAGCCCCAAAGCTGAATGTAAGCTGCTGCTACGGCACGAAGGCCCACACCAATGCTCTGTTCGCGGCGCGAAGCATCGGCAAAGATGATGAGAGCAAAGAGCAAGAACGGCACCAACATGACCCACCAGTGTGGGCATCCCATAGCGCCAGCCACTGCAGCGAGCACCACGAGCAATAGGCAACCGAGGGTAAACACTGCCGGAAGCGTATGAACTAATTTGAGCGTGCCGGGATGGCGCTTCATCAGGTTGATACGAGCTATGCCCGAGTTGTACACCTGCTTGAAGAACTTCTTCAAGTCCGTGCGGCGCTTGTGCCACACCCATGCCTCGGGAATGAGTCGGCAGCGGTAGCCATGCTCAAAGATACGAGTGGAGAAGTCGATATCTTCGCCAAATCGCATCTCGGAGAAGCCATTCAGTGCGAGATAAACTTCCCGACGTACGCCCATGTTGAATGAGCGTGGATAGAACTTGTCCATCTTCTTCTTTCCCCCGCGTATGCCACCTGTGGTGAAGAATGAAGTCATCGCATAGTTGATGGCCTTCTGCATGGGGGTAAAGTCCTTGTGAGCACGGTCAGGTCCGCCAAAGGCATCGCATGGTTCTGCTTCGAGACTATCATCCACTTGGCTGAGGTAGGAGGGTGGAAGCACCACATCGGAATCGAGTATGACGACGTAGTCGCCCGCGGCCTTGTCTACACCATAATTGCGCGTCTGTCCAGGACCAGAGTTGGGCTTGCTGAAGTAGCGCACCCGTAGCTGGTCGGTATATTTCTCCGTCACGTCGCGGCACGGCACACTTGAGCCATCCTCTACCACCACTACTTCAAAATCCTTGAAGCTCTGCTGGCAAAGGCTTTCCAAAAGTTCGTCCACTTCGTTAGGACGGTTGTATACGGGAATGATAAAGGAATATTTCATTGGCTACAAAGTTAAAACTTTCGCTCTGAAAAGCCATGTTTAGCCGTGCTTTTCTTTCTTGCAGAGGTATTATTGGTATGGTCATGGGGAAAATGTAGAATAGACTGCGGGCAAGCATTGAGTCTTTTGGAAGTGGGGGCGAAGCGTCTCGCTTCGGCAGGGCGATGAAGGGCTCGAATCCCGAGTCGACCTTCCATACAGATTCTTAAGCCTTGCTCGGCATCGAGCCTTCGCAAGACTTACCGAAGCGAGACGCTTCGCCCCCACTGCCTGTGAACTCACTTTTTATTTCTCTCTCAGCCGACGCGCGACGCGTCGCCCACGGAACTATAGAATTTGCAGTATAAAATAGCTCATCAAGTGGAAAATGTGCCTCTCTTCGCGTACGCGTACGTGCGCACACGTCAGAGAGTTTTTCATGTCATTTGCCTGCATGCTGTCACTCATGGCATGAAAAGTCATGGTAATCAACGAGATGAAGAGTGCAAGCAAGGGGATTTTGCCTACACTTTGCCGTCACTTCCTTACACTATTGACGTGATTACGGACTATCTTGCACGGAAAGTCTAATGTATCTTGGTGAATGCGCGGGAGCATGGAAGAGCATGAACTGCAAGGACGGCTAAATACCCCTTGTCCATGGGATAATTTTTTCTCTTAGGGGGTATAGGGAGTCTGTGAGGAGAGAGTGAGGGAAAAGTGTAGGCAATTTCTTATGTTATTATGTGTATAACGTATTGATAATCAATATCTTCGATAGAAGGAGTGTAGGCGGTGATAGTATCGGATAGCAAAATTCATGGTAACGCCTGCGTGCGCGTGCTCACGCGAGGAAAGCAGAAAAAGTGAACAGTTTGTACACTCTTTTTGGAAGAACGGGATGGAGCATTTACCTTTGCAATCTGAAGTGAAACATCTACAAAAAAAGAGCCTGGACACAAGGTCCAGACTCCTTACTAATGGTGCGGGGGAGAGCGGTGGATTATTTCATCTCGCTCCACATGCCACTATTGCTCTTGGTGCCCCAAATGGGGTTGTCCTTCTTGTTGGACAGGATGTCGTCTTCATTGTCGAGTGTAGGTTTGCTTTGTCCAGAGATTAAGTTGACCTGAGCCAATCCGTCCTCCCAATATAGGCGGATGGGAGTGGCTGTAGGAGCGGTATATTGCTGTTTCATGTTGTGTGACTATGTTTTGAGAGTTAATGGATAGAGAGTGCATCTCCAGCGAAGGATATGCATGCTATGCTTCGCGATAACGGCACTCGTTAGGGGATGAACACTTTCTTGCCGTTGCCCTTTACGTAGATGCCACGAGTGGGGTAGAACACGCGACGGCCGTTGAGATCGTATAGTACGTTGTCTGCAGATTGCGCTTCAGCGTTGGCAGCAGCATTGATGCCCGTGGTCTCACCATTGAAGTTGAAGAGCAATACGGCAGCCTGCTGCGTGTTGGCGGGAATGCTTGTGCGGAGCAGGTAGGCCTTGTTGGCGGGCATGGTCTGTGTGGTCACCTTGTAGAAGCCTGCGGTCTTAGTGGAGGCATCGAGTGCTTTGTAGCCGAGTGCGAAGTAGTCGTCGGTGATGCCTGTGCGCTTTACGGTAGCACCGGTCAGGATGTTGTCGGTGCTCTTTGTGCCATCTTCGCTATTAATTGTCAGCTGGTAAGTGCCAGCCGTACCGCCAACGATGATTGGCTCTTCGGCGGGAATAGCTCCTATAATGGCTTCCATGGTCATAGCACGGCTTTCGCCTCCATCAGCCACGTCTGTCACCTTGTAGGCTGTCAATCCTTCGGGGAGCGTTACGCTGAATGGCAAGCAGAGCGAAGCATAGCTCGCGGCACTGATGGTGAGGGGGTAGGTGGAGACTTCCTGAATCTTGATGGCGCAACCTGGCTCAAAGTTCGTGGTGCCACTTATTGTAGCAGCGTGGAAACAAATGTTATTGTTGTTGGTGGCACTGCTGCTTATAGTATCATAAGGTGAAAATAAGTATTGCCCTTTGCTATCTGCGATATTGAGATCTTTCAGACCAATAGTTCCAACTGTAGCAGATGTGGTGTAGTCTATTGCGTAGTGGCCCATCCATGTGTCGCCCACAGATTTGCTTACAGCCATCAACTGAGGACTGTTTGACGCTGTCGGCGAATTGGGGTCGAAAGTATTGCAATCTTTCTCTGTACCCCAGTAAAGGCCTGAGTTGACGCCTTTGATATAATAATAGCTGTTGTGCGGTTCAAACTGAATCAACGTTGCAGTGTTGCTTATTTCGCCTGAAAGCCTAATTCTACGATTCTCTGCATGAGAATCGTCGCTATACACGGAGCCATTGCTAGATGCTAATGCGTTGCTCTCGGAAATATATTGTGTACCGCGAGTGAAGTATACTCTGTATATCTTGCCTTCTATAGGCTTTTGGCGATTGTCTTCTGACTGCGTAAACTCTGTGGCTTTTGTCTCCAAGTCGCTGAGACTGCTGTAAGTGGAAGTTTTGAATGAATTGAGTGCTGCATCAGTATATCCGCCAATATATGTGTTAGGTGCTGCACTCGCCATATCGTTTGCTTTAGCTTTTGCGCCGATGGTGAGGATATCAGTGGTCGTGTCTGCTGCTTTTACTGCGAAGCGAGAGCCATCATCAGTGAATGCTGTGTTGCTGCCCGTCCAAACTGTAAGGTTTCCACTGTTATGGTCGCCAACTACGTACGTGGATGTAGAATGTGAAAATATTGGTGTAATTATAAAATCAGAAGAAGCGGCACCACTAAAGGAACTATGGCTTATCATAAAGTTCGATGCATCATCTTCATTGTTCGTCGTCGTCAGGTCGCGAAGGTTGTAAACGTTTCCTGACCCCGTCGTCGTGATAAATTTAAGGTAGTTGCCAGAATGTGTCTTTATCTTAAAGTATTCGCTTTTTCCTGATTGGATAAATTTGAAAAGACCATCATAAAAGCGGTTGTAGGTGGTAGCTACGTTGCTATAGTTTACTCGTGAGTTGACGTTGCTTCCGTTGACTACCACATCGCGATTGCTACTTTCTTTCAAACGTACTTTTAGTGCATACCATGATTCTGCATTGTCTTTGCTGATAGTGAATGGTAGGTTGAATGTACCACTAATGGAATAGCTGTTTTCACCATCTGCGCTAACGTTTGTAAGAGTAGCAGAATTGCTTGTGCTTGCTGTGAAGAAGCCTATCGTTGGAATGGTAGGCGCTTCGCCTACTTTTTGATAAGTGTGGCGTACAACAGATATATTGTTCGTGTTGTCGGTAAAAGTAAAAGTGCATGCTGCATATGCATCTGAAATTTCAGTAGCGATGAATGTTGAACCGCCGTCAGTGAGAGCGCGATTGTCATTCCAAATACCCAATGCTCCACTAACATCATTGATAGTGGCTTTTTCGCTTAAATTCAAAGCAAATCCATTACTTGAAATGTATTCACTATTTCCGTCTATAATTGTAAATGCAGAACCATTCCCGCCTAATGTCAGACGAGAGTTGTTGTCTGTTGTGGCACACAGAGGGTAGTCTTTGCCTGCATAGGCATTGTATACATACCATTGGCAGAGAGCTTCTGGCTTTTTCTCAAAGAACCATACACCCTCTGCATTCGAAGTTTGTGCAGACTTACTATTTATATATAGTCCATTGTCGAGTACAACGTATCTGTTCCCTCCAGCTTTTTGGCGGAGTGTTAGATTGTAAAATTTGCCTTCTTCTACGTTTGTCTTTACTTTGTACACCTTTACAACCATTGCATTGGTTGTTGCTTTGTTGGGAATTACATGGGTTTCAGAACCTGTATATTTTAGATAAAGACCATCAGAACTGCCTCTGTATCCTTGCATGATATATCCACCATTCTCTCGTTTGTTGAATTTATAGCCATATACACCATCACTTGAACTTCTGCTTGTTACACAATTAAATCCATTCTGTCCTGAAGTGAAGGATGGGATGTAACGCGTACCAACACCAATTGTAAATACACCTTCCGTATTTGTCGCTTGCATGTTGATAAGAAAATTCGTAGATGCAGCAGTATTCACGTTGATTGTGGAAGCAATTAATCTGCCTCCCGTGCTGTAGAAATATTTATTTTCACTTTCAACGTTGTGGTCGCTCCTTCCATCATTGTAAGAAACGAGTTTTATCACGTAATGGTCGTGCGTATTGAAGTTCTCGTCGGTCACTTCATCTCCTATGGAAAGGATACGCTGTGCCATACTCGTCCCTACCACCAACAGGATTAGGGATAATAGAGTAAATAATCTCTTCATAAGAAAATGTGTTTATTATTGTTGTTATTGTTAGATTACGAGTGCAAAATGCCTACGATATAAGCAATATGCTGCAAAATTATAAAAGTAACATTAAATCTATCGGGGGGGTAATAAAAGATGTTAATGCACTTAATTTTCTTATGAATTAGTAAGGATTTGACGGGATATTACGCAATATTGTTGTCTGGTAAAGTAGCAAGTCATGCTTTTATCAGTTTTACCGGACAGCGATAACAAAAAAATCCTCCTCTGCCGCGGTAGACAGAGGAGGATAGGGGAAGTAGAGTGGGGACTTACGTCATAGAGCGTAGATCCGCACTATGTAATAAATGTTAGAGGCTCTTGAGGTGCTCGAAAGCTGCCTTTACGAAGTTGTCGTCGGGATTGATTTCCTTGGCGATGGTAGCATACTTCGTAGCTTCGGCCTTGTTGGGAGTGGCGATGCTTACGTAGTAGAAGAAGAGGTAGCGGCAAGCTTCGAAACGAGCGTTCTTGGCTTGGGGCTTGTCCTTGAGTGCTTCTTCCTGGCTGGCTTCGAGGGCCTTGATGTAGTAGTCGCGTACGGTATCGAGCGGCTTGTTGTTGTCGGTGTTGTTGAGACGAGCCAACTGTTGGTAAGCGAGCACCTTAGGCAGATTGTTGGTGGTCTCTGTAGAGAGCACTGCCTTGAAGGCTTCATTGGCCTTGTTGAAGTATTCCTGCTTCTTCTCGGGAGTGTTGTCCTTCTGCTGGTAAGCAGCGAGGAACTTGGTACCGAGGAGGTAACGGTCGGATATGTCGGCCTTGTCGCCCAGAAGGTCAAGGTATTTCTGGAATGCGGCGATACCCTGCTCTGCCTGCTTGTTGCGAATGTAGAGGTTGGAAATCTCGTAGTAGTAAGAACCGCGCTTGTTCTTATTCTCTTCGATCTTCTTCTCGTCAGTGATAGAGGGAGCCTTGTCTTCGAGGTCCTTCACAGCGAGTTCGTAGTACTTGATGGCTTCGGGCATGTTGCCTTGTTCCTTGCTGAGCTTGGCAGCGAAGTCGTAGTCCATGTAGAAGTATACGGAGTCGGCAAACTGCTTGTTCTTGATATATGAAGATGCTGCGTCGGCTGCGGCGAGGGCGCCTTCATAGTCCATGGCAGTCTCTACCTTGTTGAACTTGGCGAAGAACTCCATACGGGGAATCAAGATGTCGTTGGGAGCGAGGGGCTTCAATACGTCGGCAATCTCAATCATCTTGTCGAGGTTGGTCTCGTCCTTGGCCGACATTGAGAAGAGTGCCTGAAGGTAGCTTTCGCAAGAGGCGATATCGATCTTGCCTGCTTCCTTGGGAGTAGCAGCGTAGTAGGCAGCGTAGCTCTTGATGGCTTCGGCATAGTTGTCGAGCTTATAGTAGATGTCGCCAAGTTCCTTGTCGGCATCGGTATAAGTGGGGTCGGCAGTCTTGATACGATTGAGGTAATCGATAGCTGCGTGAGGGTTGACGTTCTTATATACGAAAGCGTTGCGCTTGAGGGCGGCGATATTGTTCTCATCGATAGCAAGCACTTCGTCGAAACGACCACCAGCTTCGCCCCAACGCTGTGCCTTCATGAATACTTCACCAGAGAACATAAGACCAGGAATGTAGTCAGGAGCAAGGGCGTAAACGTCCTTGGCGCACATGCTGGCTGCGGGATAGTTGTCATGGTCGAGGAAGTAGGTGCCTACGGCAACGAGGTCTTCTTTGCTCTTCTTGATTTTCTTAGAGAGGTTCATGTATACCTTGTTGGCC
>JBNMGC010000068.1:0-7510 GCA_050873845.1 Alloprevotella sp. | reverse complement strand
TACCGCTCATCACCTGTGACCAATTCTCCGTAAGAGATTTCTCCGAGATGGGCGTGAAGGAGTATGCGGTCGAGAAGAGCAATAGGATGTACTATGGTTTTCCCACCTTCAATGACCCCAATCTCTCGACAGACAATTACAAGCTTGAGCTACCTGCCTCCATGCTCACCGAAGCCCTCCCGCTGGACTATCTGAAGATCTACCTCTCAAAGGCCATCGACGCTCCGACCGACCTCTATGCGTGGAACTACAAGACACGACCCGTACCCGTGGCCAATAGTCGTGCACTCTCAGAAGATGGCATCGTGTTTCAAAGTCTGAAAGACAACCCGTCGCCTCGCCACTATGCCCTGCCCTATATAAAGAGAGCCTTATCGGGCTGGGGAGGCAAGAAATCGCAGATAGCCGTCGATGCGCTCTATTGCTTTGAGACGGTGGCAGAACATGGGGTCTACTACTTCTTGTTCAATCCGCTCATCAAGACGGTGAAAGCAGGCAAACAGATCGGCGAGATATTCCTACCGCTCGTCAAGAAGCGCGGCTACCAACTGACCGATGCCGACGTGAAGGCTCTCTATCAGCTGGCTGTAGAGTTTCACTTCGACTGGATGCTCCTCGCCCGAGAGGCATGGAGCAACCAGATTGCTGCTACAGCAGAGGATGAGAGCGAGGCTGCAGAGATGAAAGCAGCCACGACTGCATTCTTCCAAAGATCGCCCAAGAGCCAGGATGAGAGAGAAGCACGCTGCTTGAAGGACTTCGTGGAGAGATACTGGACCTTCGACACTTACCCCAACAAGATAAATGACATTGCCATCCGAGCACTCAGACTCATACTGGGCGAGCCCGACGCGCTAGGAAAGTACGAAGGCATGAGAGATTTTCTCAAAGACTTCGACGAGTGTAGATACAAATATAGCGAGATGAGCCGCGCTATAGTTACAAACGAAGAACAACAGATATGAAGCAAAGATTCAGATTTGCCGAACTATATAATAACAACCGCACAGCAGTGGAGAAGACACTCGCTGCCATGTGGTGTGGAGAAGCAAGAAACGAGAGCCAAAAGGGATATATCAAACAGATAAAGACAATCATCCCAGAGGCTTTCGCGCCCCAAGATGCCATGCCTTTGGTGCAATGCATGAATAGCTATGAGGCTGTCCGCCCAGAGCACGAAGCCGAAGCCCAAGCGCTCGTAGGCACGCTCTGGCAGAAGTGCATGCCCAACGCCGACACCTACTATCCTCCCTACGAGCATCAGTACCAATGCTGGAAGGCACTGCTGAGGGAGAAGACTCCCGACGGCAAAAAGATGAGTATCGTGGTGACCACGGGAACGGGATCGGGTAAGACTGAATGTTTTATGCTTCCACTCGTGGAGGACTTGATAGAACATCACGTGCCTGAACAAGTGCAGGCCATCTTCCTCTACCCGCTCAATGCGCTGATGGAGGACCAAAAGGCTCGTATGGAGAAGCTACTGGCGGGAACGAACCTCACCTTTGCCGTATACAATGGTGATATGCCTGAGTGCTTGCCCAAAGAAGAGGACAAGAACTATAGGAAAGTGCTTCGCAAGATAGATGCCATACGCGGTATAACCCGAGATGAGGACGGCAACATCGTGGAAGAAAAGTTTCCACACGTGATTGCCACCCGTGCTGAACTGCGTCAGCACCCAGCCAACATACTGCTGACCAACCCCACCATGCTGGAATATATCCTGCTGCGCGAAAAGGACAAAAAGCTCATTCACGAGAAGCAGGAGGAAGAAGGTGAGGGCACACTAAGATGGATTGCACTGGACGAGACTCACACCTATACAGGAGCTGGAGCAGCAGAGATGTCTATGCTGATCAGACGAGTGCTGATGGCTTATGGCGTGACGACAGACGATGTGAGATTTGCTACCTCATCAGCCACCATCGGCAATGGTAGCGAGCATGCCAAGGAAGAACTGAAGACGTTTATTGCAGGCATTACAGGGCTACAACCCTCCCAAGTGAGATACGTAGATGGAAAGCGCAAAGGCATCGACGTAATACCCGAGGAAGACAAGGACTGCTGGCTAAGACTCTTCAATGAGAGTCATGACGGCTATATCAGGCTCGACGACTTGATCAGCGAAGGCTCGACAATCGAGGAGAAACTGAAGAGACTGGACCAGATGTGTCAGAGAGCCGAGGATATGGGGCTGGAGGACCTACGTGTGAAAGTGCACTTCTTCTATCGTGTGCCCAACCACGGACTCTACGTAGACCTTACCGATCCTCACTACAGAGAAGATGGCAGTTTTCGCGTATATCTGGAGGACAAGTCTGGACAGAAAGGCAAGGACGATGCTCCACTACTGGAAATGAGCCGTTGCAAGCATTGTGGCGAGTATGTAGCCATAGCAGAGGAAGTGAAGTACGACGACGGCATTGGCTATCAGCCCATCACGATGGACGACAGCGACATGTTCGACCTCGACAGTACGGAAGAGACTAACAAGACACTCTATGTATTTGGCACGACCCAAAGCGAAGAGGCTGAGTACGACAACAATATACCTTATATTATTAAGGGACACAGACTGCTCAATGTCACGGCAAGCCATCCCGCACCCAAGGGGTGGAAAATCATTGCCAACGCTCACTGCCAGTGTCCGTATTGCGGTACGAAGTTGACCAAGCAGGCAAAACCTGATGAAGACAATCCTGACGCGATACAGACGGACGAAGAAGACACAAAGAAACTACAGAAATTTCGCGTAGCTTCGGACTTTATATCCAGACTGATAGCCCCCTCTACGCTCAACTTGATGACAGAGGGAAGACCCCACGATACAGCAAAGCCCTGCCTGCATAAAGGACAACAATATATCAGCTTCGTGGACAGCAGACAGATGGCAGCCCGCAGCACCATCAAGCAAAATCTGGAAGAAGAGCGACTATGGGTCTACGGCACGCTGTATCATGAGCTGTGCCGAATGGCTACTGCTGGCTGCATGACCAAGGAGGAAGCCATAAAGCACTTCGAGGATATCTACGACTCCACTGGAAGAAAAGACCCTCAACACAAGAAGGCTGAAGAGAGACTCGACATACTCGAGGGAGACGATGAAGAGGCCATCCGAGTGCTACTCCGTGAACTGAAGCCCAAAGCGCACTTGTCATGGCAAGACATACTGGACGTGCTCTTACAGGACGAACTGGCAGATACCTTCTGTCAGCAGTTTGCCGAACGTTCCGAACTGAGCCCCGAACTTGATGAAGACGGACATATTAAGCCCGAGACCAAGCGAAAGTACATCCTCTCACTCATGGTGGCATACTTGTCAAAACGACCTCTGGCAGCCGCTGCTCCCGAAACGATGGGACTTTTCACATCGACTTACGAAGACTTAGAGCCCGCATTGACAAGCGAACTTCCTGATAAGATCAAGAGATTCAACGCCCTGCTGTCAGAACACAATCAAATCACAAAGAAGGATTGGTATGCCCTGCAGAAGATATTTCTCGATCTGACGGTACGTTCCAACGAGTCGGTATTCCTTAAGATGGAGGATGATGACCCGATAGACATCTTTGAGTGTGTGCGCTTTGCTACCCAGAAGGCTGTTAGGCGTCCGGTACACAAGCCCGTGGTCAAGGATAAATCGGCTAATCAATCTCGTATCATACGCTTGCTGGCTAAGCTTATCGCAGACGAGAAACATATCACTACAACGAGCGCCATAAGTAGCTACAGACACGAGATACAAGAAGTCATCGACTGCATGTGGGAAGAACTTACGCAGAAATACCACCTGCTCGAACATAGTACGCACTATGATGATGAACTCCACCAGCAAGTAAAGGACCGAGACGAGATCGTAGACGAAGTACACCTGACACCTTTCCGCCTTAACCTGGCGAGACTTGGCTTCAAACTCTATGAGGATGTGTACTTATGCGATACCAATCAGTCGGGAAGTAGACACCACGTGGAATGGCTACGCCCCATCGAGAAGCCCTTTCACGGCTATTCGCCCTACGTCATAGGAGGTGAGCCCGTGGCTGTGAGAGAAGATCGTCATGAGAGATGGGCACCCTACCCTTATCACATCCATAGCACGAATCCCAACCCCGCAGACGAGATAATCGAAGCATGGGCGATAGACAATCGCAAGTTGCTCTGGGAGAATGATCTATGGGGAGAGAACGGCACCTTCTCCGACCGCCTGCTACAGACACATCAGTTTCCTCAGCTTTTCATCCAAGCAGAACATACGGCACAGGTGGACAAGATGATAAGCCGACAGGTACAGGCTGACTTCAAAGACCATCGGATCAACATCCTGGCTTGCTCCACAACGATGGAGATGGGTGTAGACCTGGGCGATCTGGAACTGGTCATGATGACCTCCGTCCCACCGATGCCCTCCAACTATAAACAAAGAGCTGGCCGTAGCGGTCGACGCGGACAGATACGTAGTGCCTGCGTCACGTTGTGCGGATCGGACGCTGTGGGTATCCGGACCTTGCTCAACCCGATGGAGAATGTGATTCTACGCAAAGTAAGTTCGCCTACCGTCGATCTGAACAGTGCCCAGGTGATTCAGCGCCATATCAACTCTTTCTTGATTCGTGAGTTTGGCGTATTCGGGATGGCTGGTGGTAGCGTCACAGAGCAAGTGATCAGTTACTATACAAACTATCAGATCGTGCCCGATGGAGAGAGCAATCACTTTAAGATCAAGAGAAAAGCAGACAATGCACCTATCAGTCCGCTTGACGGACTTGGAGATGTGACTGGCACACCTTACGAAGCATTCAACGAGAAATGCAGCGAGGCTCTTAGCGACAGCCTGAGGAGAAAAATTAAGATCTTGCTTGACGGCACTATATTTAGTAGCCGTCCGCCTCAGTATGTAGTAGCCAAGGCTCGCGAGATGAACGAGAAATGCTACTCCGAACTGGAACTGCGCATTCAGGATTACGCTGAGCCATACAGGAAGGCCAAGAGTGCGAGACAACAAGCATTCTTCGAGATGAAGTTTATTGAACCCTTAGCCTCACGATTACTTTCCTACTGGGCTACGCATCGCTTTACGCCTAATGCCAATATGCCCGTCAATGTAGTGGAATTTGATATCAATACCTCCACACAGACTTCTTATTCACTGGTTACGCCGTCCAACCCATCCTATCCGCTTCGGACGGCCTTGTCGCAATACGCACCAGGCAATCCGATTGCAAGAGACGGCATGGTAAGAATCGTACGCGGCATCAGATACACCAACTTCTTCAAACCCGAAGTGACATTTAAGAAGCTCTACTTCAACCGCGAACAAGTGGTGATCGATACGAAAGATGATTTGGACTCTCTGGAGAAATGGAAGGTCAGTGCAAAGACCGAACTCGACTTACTGCAACCCGCTGAATTCATCCCCGACATGAATGAATCAGCCAGCAGAATCCTTGACCAGAATGTATATACTCGCGTTAGCGCACAGCTGATCGGAGCAGATGAATGGAAGCAAGACCGCATTGAGCCACATCTCTTTGACACCCGAAGCAGCAGAGAGAGTGGCAACGGGCAGATACTATATTATAATGAAGGCATAGGCTTTGGCTACTGCCACTGTACGAAATGCGGTAAGACGGTTCTTGAAAGTTGGTCCGCAGCCTCATCAAGTGATCTTGACAAACTGCCCAACGATATGAATCCCGTCGAATCAAAAGATAGGGAGAAACCCAATTTTCACTTCTCGCTCGTGAAGAAAGGCACGAAGCCCAATAAGTGTGTGGGATGTAGCAGCACGGATTATATCAAGCGCAACGTGGTATTGGGCGATACGATTCAAACGGATTATACCGAGATCAGAATACGCCACTTTCAAAAAGACTGGATCAATAGTCGTAACGAAGAAGAGGACTTGCTCATCACGCTCGGACTGCTCCTTGTTAGAGCCCTGTCAGAGGAGTTGAACGTGGAACGCACAGACCTGGACTTTACCATTACGCCCAATGGGCACATTTGCATTTTCGACGCTAATCCAGGAGGCTCTGGCTATTCCAACCAATTGGCTGCGATGGATCTGATGAAATCGACTATCGAACGCGCATGCGCAATCGTGCTGACCGCCATACAGTCGGGCAACAAGGAAGCACTGCTTGATAAGTTTACCCTGCATTACATCAACCATATCGACATCAATGCTGCAAAGGCATGGATAGAAGAGGAACGTTCTGCAAGAAAAGTGCTGCCAGACGCTGTAAAAAGTGTATTCGGAGAAAATGCTACGGAGACTTCCCTGGCAATGATGGAACGTGCATTCGCCCTGTCACAAGACAAGAAGTACATCTTCGTAGACGATGATTATGCAAACTGGGAATATGAGGGCACAGAACATTGCTGGAAAGGGCAGTTCTTCAACTATTTTGCGCCTCATGGGCAACAGACTTCGCTATGCATAGCACGGAATAAAGCCGATGAGATACCTACACCAGCTATAAGCATGATACGCTCTATAAAGGGCTGGGCAGATGAGGCTGTGGAAATCATGAATCCATTTGCGGATAAGGGACTTTATCCATTGGCTTACATAGAGGGCAGACTGTACTTTACCAACAACCCCAACCACATCACGATGAACGATAGGTGGGGCAATGGAACCCTTTACTATATCCGTACGGAGAACTTCGCAAACAGAGCAAAGCTCATACAGACGGACGTCACTGACGCTACGACAAAGATATTCAAACTTACTGACGCGGACCCTACAATCATCCGAACATCGGAACTTGCTGGTATCATTGATAGCAAAGCGTCACAGGTTATCGGCGCCTTTGTGGCGCACTGCCAAGCAAAGAAGGACGAAGGAGTCAAGGTGACGTATCAAGATGAACACTTGAAAAGCGTGCTTTCTATCATCCTATGCTCACAGATTATCAAGCATTTCGTCAAGAAAATTGGAGCGCCCTATACGTTAGAGTTCCTGATAGAGCGATACTATAGCGACAGCGGAAACCACGAGAGCCTGGGAGCAAATCAGCCGACATCTGAAGACCGCGACTCATGGCTTAAGCATCTGGCAAGCGAATTGGTAGATGCTCTGTACCACGAAGATGGGATAAGTGGCTCGCTCTGTCCGATAGTTTCTGCTCCCAGACGAAGCCTTACACACTGGCGAGTGCTCACATTGGAATGCGCGGGCAAGAGGCTCTGCATTTATCCAGATGGAGGCTTCATGAATGGATGGTTCATCTATCATGCTCCTGGAGAGCAAAGGAAGTACTACAATCTGACTTCTATCACCTATGACACAGAGATAGATATCTGCAGAAATCAAGATATCAAATTCGACGTAACGATAGAAAATACGAAATGAGCAAAAGCGTGCATGAATCCACTTGTAAAAGTGGTCTAATTTGATTAAACATAGACCTCTGTCTGGTATTGTAATCCAGTATTGGTCGTTAACTATCGAATCAGTCATGTGGCAGAAATAGACCTTAATGGTCAATATGGACGCACACAG
>JBNMGC010000067.1:0-7813 GCA_050873845.1 Alloprevotella sp. | reverse complement strand
CGCCGGTCGCCATCATTGGTTGCAAGCAACCAACATGCTGCCCCTCGACTTGCATGTGTTAAGCCTGTAGCTAGCGTTCATCCTGAGCCAGGATCAAACTCTTCATTGTAATATATAATATTGTTTGTTTCTCTGTTTTATGCCCAAGATTCCGTCGTATCTATTGTCTTTCTTTCGGAATTGACAAGTGACTTATACCCGAACAGCTAATCTCTTAATAATAAGAGCTTAGTGCTCATTGTCTCTTGTACTTCTCTACAAAATAGTTTTATGTAATTCTTTCAAAGATCGTGTGCTCTTCAGCTCTTGGCGTTATGCCTTATCGCTGAATTGCGAGTGCAAAAGTACGGACTTTTTCTATACCGACCAAATTTTTGGCGAAGAAATTTTGGGAAATTTTTTGTGATTTTTGAGTTAAAGTTGTGTATTATATTGAGTTTCAATGGGTTGCGGAGATGTATATTTTTGGGGTGTGTGAAGGCATTTTTGGGGGACGGTGGAGAATATTCTGTAACGGGGGACAATTTTTACGCGAACGGGGGATAGTTTTTACGCGAAGGAGGGATATTTCTTACAGGGTAAATGGTTGAGGGATTGAAGTGAAAGTTTTTTTGGGTACGTTCGGCTTCTAAAGTACTATTCTTACAGGGCACAAAAAATCATCCCTTGTCTTAATGGGTGACAGGGGATGATTTATGATATTTTCGAGAAGTCTTTGTGCAGACTTCTGAATGGTATTATTTCTTGGCTGCGGGGGTGGCAGCGTCGGGAAGTTTTACTTTGTGGATTTCGATGTGGAAGATGAGGGTGGAGTTGCCGGGGATGACAGCACCTTGTCCGCGTTCGCCGTAGCCGAGGACTGAGGGGATGTAGAGTTCGGCTACTGTGCCTTCAGGGAAAGAGGTGAGGGCTTCGCGCCATCCAGCAATGACTTGGTTTGGACGGAAAGTGGCTGACTTACCGCGCTTGATGGATGAATCGAATATGGTACCATCGATGAGTGAGCCTTCGTAGTCTACTTCTACTTCGGTGGAGTCGGTGGCGATGGGGCCACTGCCCTTGGTGAGGATGCGGTACTGGAGTCCGCTCTTGGTGGTGGTCACACCCTTGAGTTTGCCATTCGTGGCGAGGAATGCTTCGTTGGCTTGCTTGTAGATGGCTTTCTGATAGTTGATTTGTCCGTCGACGATCTTCATGGCGCTATCTGGGGTGATGGTCTGTGCTTTTCCGAGTGCAGATGCGATGAGTCCAGATTCGAATGATTGGAGATCGACGTAGGTAGTGTCGCCCTTGCCTGCTGCTTGCTGGCTGATGAAAGGGAGGTTGCGTTTGTTCATCTCGGCGATGCGAAGGCCTGCGGCTACTGCTTCGGCTTTCTTACGTTCAGAAGCGGAGAGGTTGGAGGTCATGGCTGTGAGTGCATCGCTGATGTATGCGGAGTCAACTCCGAGCTGGGTCACGAGATATTCCTTGAGTGATGGGCCTTGGGCTATACCGAGTGCATAGCTGAAGGTCTTGCCGTCGACGGCCTTGCCTGCGGGGGTGAGGGTGGCTGCGGGGGTGGCTTTCTTAGCGGATTTCTTGGCGGACTTTTTCTTGTCGGCCATAGCGCCCATGGCGGTGGTGGCTGCGAGGGCTATAATGAGGAGAGATTTGAGTTGCATTTTTGATGGTTTTAGGGGGCTGGGGGGGAAGATGCTAGGGATTCTAGGATTCTAGGATTCCTAGGATTCCTAGGATTCCTAGGATTTCTAGGATTCCTAGGTTTTCTAGGGTTTTCTAGGATTTCTAGGGATTCTAGGATTTCTAGGGATTCTAGGAAGACTAGCGCTTCGTGAGCCTCCGTGAGATTATGGCGACACCACTCCTATATATATAGGAGTATATATAATAGGCGTGGTGCTGCTGATGAGAATGTTCTTAAGATGGGTGATTAATCTACCGACAAGGGGGATTAATCTACCGATAAGATGGTGATTAGTCTACCGATAAGAGAGTGATTAATCTACCGATACGAGGGTAATCTTGAAGATGAGAGCTGAGAAGGGAGGGATGGGACCTGCACCTTGTTCGCCATAGCCAAGCTCGTAGGGGATGTAGATTTCCCAGGTGGAACCGGTGGTCATCTGGGGAACGGCTACTTGCCAGCCCTTGATTACATTATTAAGGGAGAGCTGTACTTGTCCTTCGGGCTGTGAGGTAGAGGCGTCGAACACTTGGCCATTGGCGAGGCGACCTTCGTACTTAATGGTTACCTTGCTGGCTACTGTGGGGCGCTGGGTACTGGTGCCTTGTTCGATTACCTTAGCGTAAACGCCTTGACCGATGGCTTTTACGCCGGGAGTCTTGGCAATCTTCTGCATGAAGGCGATGCTTTCTTGCTTCTTGTTGCCAAACATGTAGTCCATGATGCGCTTGTTGGCTTCTTCCTTGTCGACGAGTTTGCCTCCGATCTTGAGAGTGGTCTTGTTCTTGGCAAGAGCGGTGAAGCCTGCTACGAAGTTTTTGAGGCTAACCTTCTTGGTAGAATCGCCCTGGAACACTTGCTTTTCGATCATAGGCATCTGAGTCTTGAGCTGCATACCTGCCTGCAGACCGAGGTTGTAGGCCATCTTCTTCTTGTCGTCGGCAGACTTCATGCCGTCGATGTAGCCTTTGAGGAATTCGTCGACGTAGGCAGAGTCGCTACCTTGCTGTGTGAGCATGTTTTGGAAATCGCCCTCTGAGGCAGACATTACCATACCCATTTCGTAGCTGAGGGTATCGATATCGGTCTTGAGATTGGCCTTAGGTGTTCCGTTGTTGCAGCTTGTCATGAGTGCTGCGGCGGCAACGAGTGTTGCCAAGAAAATCTTTTTCATTTTCTGTGTGTATATGAAAGGGGGGAAAGAAATGTTGCTTACTTTTCGATGCTGATGAGCTCTACATCGAAGATGAGGGCTGCATAGGGAGGGATGGCTTGTCCGGCACCGCGCTCGCCATATGCGAGGTTGTAGGGGATAAAGAAGCGGTACTTTGCGCCTTCCTTCATGAGCTGTACGCCCTCTGTCCAACCTGCGATCACGCCATTGAGGGGGAATACTGCGGGTTCTCCGCGGCGATAAGATGAGTCGAACACCTGACCGTTGGTAAGGGTGCCTTCGTAGTGACACTTCACGCGGTCGGTGGCGAGGGGCTGATTGCCAGTGCCTTCCTTGATGACGGTGTACTGCAAACCGCTGGGCAACACGGTCACGCCTTCCTTCTTAGCATTTTCGGCAAGGAACTTCTCGCCTTCTTCGCGAATGGCGCGAGTGGCTTCTTCTTGCTGCTTCTGCATGAAATTGTTGACGAGTTGCTGTGCTTCGGCATCGGTGAGCTTGGTGGTCTGACCTGTGATCACGTCGGTGAGTGCCTGTGCGAAGTCAGTGCCATTGATGCTGTCTACTCCCATACCTTTGAGGTTGTGGCCGATTACCATGCCGAGAGCGTAACTGAGTTTTTCCATAAAGAGTTTTGTATGTATATATGATTATAAAATACGTGTGTATGTATGCGCGCGTAGGCTCAGTAGGGAGCGATGGTGCGCCATCAATGTGCAAAAGTACAACTATTTCCGGTTCGGACTATGCTCTTTATGTTACTTTTTGTAACTTTGAGGATAGAAAACATGACTAACACGCTATTATTATGAAGAAATTGGTAGTACTTACGGGCGCTGGTGTAAGCGCCGAGAGTGGTTTTTCGACATTTCGCGATGCTGGCGGGCTCTGGGATAAGTATCCGGTGGAGAAGGTGGCCACGCCCGAAGGGTGGCGTGCCGATCCGAATCTGGTGACAGACTTCTACAACAACCTTCGCCACCAGCTGGACGAGGCTCAGCCTAACGAGGCTCACCGCATACTGGCGGAGCTGGAGCACGACTTCGACGTGACAGTGGTGACGCAAAACGTGGACGATCTGCACGAGCGTGCGGGCTCTCACCACGTGATTCATCTACACGGCGAACTGCGTAAGGTGTGTTCGAGCCAGTCGCCCGACGATCCGCACTACATCCGCACGCTCCCACCCCACTATGAAGGGGTAAGGCATGGCGAAGTGGCGGGCGATGGATCGCTGCTCCGTCCGTGGATCGTATGGTTTGGCGAGGCGGTGCCCAACTTGGAGGTGGCTGCCGAGGAGACGGAACGAGCCGACGTGTTTGTCATCATCGGCACTTCGCTCAATGTGTATCCTGCGGCTTCGCTCATCCAGTATACGCGTCCGGGCATCCCAATCTTCCTCATCGACCCGAAACCTGTACGCGTGCCGGGCTCTCGCCACGTGGAAGTGATCGAAGACGTGGCATCGAGGGGCATGCAGACGCTTCGCGAACGGCTTAAAGCGCTCCAGTAGCACCTTTTTCGCTTCGCGGCAAAAAACTTTTTCATTAGAGATAACGCCATAGTTTGCTACACATGGATAGCAACTATGGTGTTATTTGTTAAAGTGTGTTTTATCTATAAAGAAAGTTGGTCTTAGGGCTTGCATTTTTGGTAGATGTCCGTATCTTTGCATCGTGTTTTTCATAGTATTAGATTTAAGGTTAACAAGGTTGGGATACAGTGGTATCCCTTTTTTTATGTCCATACGTTAGGTCGCGCCCGCTTTGAAGGGGCGAGAAACGGCTGAAATGAGATAAAAAGTGGCCGCCGCCAGCACACTCCACATGGGGAGATGCTGGCGGCGGCTTTACTGTTTAGACGCGCGAGACGCGCGCGGGGACGCGTCGTCCCCAGAACTGGGGGTGGGAACGCACTTTGCGGGAGGAATGGAGCAATTACTGCTCCATGTTGCTCCAGATAGGATTGGGCTGTTGCTGCTTGGAGGAGTAGGATGCATCGGCGTCGACCTCGGTGTCGGAATAGCGCACGGAGGAGGCAAGCATCTGCAAGGGCTCAAAAGTTAGCGACTTTGCGAGGGGCTTTATATAAGAACGTTTCATTACGTGATGTATTTGATTGTTTTGGGAAAAAGATATGTTATTACTGTGCTATAAACTTGCGGCCGCTCTGGATGTAAAGACTTCCCTTAACAGGACGAATTACACGGCGTCCTGTGAGGTCGTAGATGGGAGCTGCGGATGAGCCTTGCGCTTCGATCTGACTAATACCCGTGCTGATACCGCCGAAATTCATCATGAGTGACTGTGCACTACCGCCTGAAGTAAGTTTCAAGTAGGCCTTGTTCATCTTGAGCACCGAACCTATACGGCCGCGGCAGAATGCGGTGCAGTTGTTCTCCGTATCGCGAGTGAGGATATAGGCATGGGTATCGTCAGTCAGCGTGAGAGCTGCACCAGCTGATGCGCCAAGGCCATTGGAAGAGATCGTGGCTGCAGTCTCGGTGAGGGCGGGAAGCATGATGGCAGAGGTAGTGCTTGAAGGTGCTGTAAGCAGTACGCCTTGGCCTGCGGGGATAGCCTTGCCTGTCTCGATTGCCTGCAGATGGGCGACGGTATTGACTTGGTCGACATACCATGCCGTTACGCCCTGGGGCACTACGGTGGCAAAGGGCGCACTGAAGGTGGCAATGCTTTCTACGCCGTCAATACCTTCGGCAGCGTTGAAGGTGATGGTGTTGGGATAAGTCACCTCTTCCACTTGGAAGGCATTGGAGTAGGTGGTGTTGTAGTACCAGTTATTCAGGTCGGCACGATCGAAAGTGCCGTCGTTCTTGACAACGAAGAAGGAAGAAGCAGTAGTACTACTGCCATCCGTCTTGAGTCCGCCGAAACTTACGTAGCCGAAGAGGTCGGCCAGAGAGGTGGCAGAGGTAGTATATTGGGTAAACTGCATCTTTTTGAAGGTCATACCGTTGGTCGCTGCTACGTAAGAATCGGTAAAGCCATTCGTGCCCGTCACTCCGCTTTTAGGCGTCTTATATCTCCAACTAAGGAATTTGCCTTCATTGTTGACAAAGACATACTTATCGCCCACTACGCGGCAGGTGAATTTGGCCGATTGGGGCAACGATTCGGCATCGCCATCACCACGAGCCACCATAGAGCAGCCGCTGGATGCATAGTTGTAGTACTTGCGGCCGCCCTGAGGGTGAACGTTGGTGAACACGTAGGTATGGCCGTCTTCGGGCATCTGGATGTCGGTGACGAGCTTATAGGTATTGACAGCTGCGGTGAGGGTGGTAACGGCTGTGCTAAGAGAGGACGAAGAGGAGGCGGATTCGCCGACCTCATCCAATGCTTGCTGAGCCGCATCTATAGCCTGCTGGAAAGTGGTACGCGCAGCACTATTGGCCTTGGGATAGCCTACGCCCACCTTGCCGAGCACGGCTTGAGCGGCTACAATATCGGCTCTTAGGGCTTCAGCGGTGTAAGTATAGGTCACGGTGATGGTGTGAGCCGTGACATCTACTTCTACGACGCTTTCATAGCCACTGATCGTAGCTGCGGTGAAGTCGGCCGCTGTGGGGGCTGCAGCGCTGGTATCGTAGACGAAGAAGCCTGTGCTGTAAGCGCGCTCTGAGGTGGCTGTGCGCGTGACGTAGCCAGCGGAATTGCCCGTGACCGTTACGGTGTAGAAGGTCTTGCCCTCTTCACTCTGCGTGAGGTTCCACTTGGTGGTTTCGCCTACGTAGCCATTGTAATAGTTAATCGCCGTATAGTCGCCATACTGGTGGTTGGTATCAGTAGCGCCCGGTGCGCAGAGGCCTTCGCTGAAGTATACGGCCGTGGGGTAAGTACTGCTGGCATCGACGGGAGTCAGCATGCTCAGCTTGGCCACCCCCAATGCGCCGTGATTTCCATCCTCGCGGACGATGGGAGTACCCTGTCCGTTGACGATGGTGACGGTGCTACCGCCCGTGTTTGTGATGCGCCAATAGTAGTTGTTGGTGGTGCCGAGCGTGGTGGAGAGCAGGGTACGCTCGCTTGCCTTCATCGAGTTGGACGATACGAGGGTCGACGCAGCATCGTTGAAAGCATAGAGGTGGGTGATGTTAGAGCTTGTTGCAGCACTCTTGATGGTGTAGTAGCCTGTGGGCAGGTTGGAGGTGCTCGTAGCGTGGAGCGGGCCCGCGCACACCAGCAGGGATGCGGCTACCTGAAGTAAGGTTCTTTTCATACGCTTTAATATATGTGAAGATTGTTGTTAGAAATGTCTGATGTTCGTGCTGGCGGGCACAATGGGAGGGCTATCCCAGCCCTTAACACGCAAAAGCGCACGCTACGCCCTTCACCTTTTGCCTCACCCTATAGAGGGATAAGCAGAAGATGCAAGGCGCAGCGTGCGCTTACGTGAGCCGTAAAGGCTCTTATAATATGGGAAAGGAGAAGAAGTTCTCCTTGTTAATATTCTATAACATATGGGGGGGGGTAAACATGCTCATGCAGCCCATGGAGGTGCTTCCATGAGTAAGGGGAGAGTATGTATGAGTCTGTTGCATGAGGATGATGTGATGATGATTGTTACCCCGTCCGTCATTATGCTTATCTGACACGAGGCGTACTGGAGGAAGGAGCCTGTGGGTCGCCCCATCGTGTCAGGGGCATTGCAGACTTGTCGAGGCGAGCAGTTAGATGCGCTTTCCGGCGTACATCTTTTCGTAGTACTGCTGATAGTCGTCGCCGCTGACAGCTTCCACCCAGTCGCGGTGCTCAAGGTTCCAGCGGATGGTCTTGACGATGCCTACTTCGAAGGTGGTCTCGGGATACCATCCGAGGTCTGCCTTGATCTTAGAGGGATCGATGCCGTAGCGCTGGTCGTGGCCGAGGCGGTCCTTGACGAAGGTGATGAGCGAATCGTTGATCCAATCGATGCTTATCTGACCATCTTCG
>JBNMGC010000066.1:0-8521 GCA_050873845.1 Alloprevotella sp. | reverse complement strand
TTCAAAGATCGTGTGCCTCAGCGTTGTTGGCGTTATGCCTTATCGCTGAATTGCGAGTGCAAAAGTACGGACTTTTTCGATACCGACCAAATTTTTGGCGAAGAAATTTTGGGGAAATTTTTGTGTAATTTCCCTATTTCTTCAATACTGCACTGATTATTAGAGAGTTATGATTAAAGAAAAAATTTCAGTTCTTTGCGTAGTTTTTTTGCGACCTTATGATTAAGGTACTTTTACCACGCATTCTTTGCGCGGCTTTGCGGGGCGTGGTGTTTCATTAGGATAGCCGAGAGCCAGATGTGCGATACCCTCGTAATCGCCCTCGACTCCGATACTTTTGAGCCATTCTTTCCATTCAGGCTGTTCAAATTCTTGCTGAGCGCGGTTTATCCAACAAGATCCCAGTCCGAGTGCATGTGCGGCGAGCATCATATTTCCCATCATGAGTGTGCCATCGTAAACGTGGTTAGGATTAGCTCGATCGGATAATACGATAAGATAGACGGGAGCACCATAGAATGGGTCTGCATCTTCACTTTTGCCCATAATAAGTGCATTAGCACGGCGGATACGATCTTTTGTAGCTTCGTCAGTTACTTGCACGACGAGCCAAGGTTGTTGGCTTTTTCCGGTAGCAGCATATGTGCCAGCCTCGATCACTTGATCAATTAGCTCTTGTGGAACAGGAGTTTTCTTGTACTTACGAATGCTTCGACGCGATTTAATAGCATCGAGTACTATTTTAGTTTCTTGTGGTGTCATATAGCAATGATTTATTTTTGTGTGACAAACTTACACAAAAATCTGCTTATTCCTTATATTATGCGTAAGAAAAAAAACGATATCCTCGTTGGAATCTGAGATAAAGGCCTCTCTCATATTTTATAGATATGCATATACAATAACAAAAAGCGGACTTGCTTTTTCTATTTTATATAGAGTTGCAAGTCCGCTATTATCTATTGTGAGTCCTATTTATATCAACGTTATACCTATATATAAAGGATGTCACAATATTAGTTGTGGAAGGTCAAGTGATCGGCCTCGGCATCCACATGGATAGGCTTTGTCTTATCCACGGTGCCAGCAAGCAATGCTTTACTCAGATCGTTGAGCAACATGCGTTGCAAGGCACGCTTTACAGGACGAGCACCAAATTCAGGATCGAATCCAGCCTGTGCTACAAGTTTCACAGCAGCATCGCTCACATCGAGCGTAACCTCTTGATCCTTGAGCAACTTCTGGATACCATTTACCTGCAAGCGAACGATTTGTTCAATCTGAGGCTGAGTGAGAGGCTGGAACATGATGATATCGTCAATACGATTCAAGAACTCTGGACGAATCGTCTTCTTCAACATATCGAGTACTTCGTTCTTCGTTTCATCAATAATGCGAGCACGCTCTTCAGCATTCTTATTAGCAATAGCTTCAAACTTTTGCTGAATCATGGAAGAGCCCATGTTCGAAGTCATGATGATGATGGTGTTTTTGAAGTTAACCGTACGTCCTTTGTTGTCAGTGAGTCGGCCATCGTCGAGCACTTGCAGCAAGATATTGAACACATCCGGATGAGCTTTTTCGATTTCATCGAAGAGCACTACGCTGTAAGGTTTACGACGCACAGCCTCGGTCAGCTGACCACCTTCTTCATAACCTACGTATCCGGGAGGCGCTCCTACCAAACGAGAGACACTGAACTTCTCTTGGTATTCGCTCATATCGATACGCGTCATCATATTCTCGTCGTTGAAGAGATAATCAGCTAATGCCTTAGCCAATTCCGTCTTACCGACACCCGTTGTACCAAGGAAGATGAACGAACCGATAGGACGTTTCGGATCTTGCAATCCAGCACGCGAACGACGCACAGCATCGGCTACAGCCTGAATAGCCTCATCCTGTCCTACCACTCTTTTATGAAGTTCGTCCTCCAAGTGGAGCAGTTTTTCGCGTTCACTCTGAAGCATACGCGTCACAGGAATTCCTGTCCAACGTGCCACTACATCGGCGATATCATCAGGAGTAACCTCCTCCTTCACCATAGCTTCAGCACCTTGACGATTCTTCAGTTGCTCCTGTTGAGCCTTGATGTCATCTTCAAGTTGTTTCAGTTTGCCATAGCGAATTTCAGCCACTTTACCATAATCACCTTCACGTTCAGCTCGTTCAGCTTCAAACTTCAGTTGTTCCATTTGCTGCTTATCTTGCTGAATCTTTGAGAGAACTTCCTTTTCGCCCTCCCACTTAGCGCGGAAATCTTTTTCCTTTTCGCTTAATTCAGCAATTTCTTTGTTAAGTTGCTGAAGCTTCGGCTCATCATTTTCGCGTTTGATTGCCTCGCGTTCGATTTCAAGCTGACGCAAGCGGCGCGTGATTTCATCCAACTCTTCAGGCTGAGAGTCGCGCTCCATACGGAGTTTAGCAGCGGCTTCATCCATCAAGTCGATTGCCTTATCTGGTAGGAAACGATCTGTGATATAGCGATGAGAAAGTTGTACGGCTGCAATGATGGCATCATCCTGAATACGCACCTTGTGATGATTCTCGTAGCGTTCTTTCAAACCACGAAGAATACTAATTGCATCTTCGGGTGTAGGTTCGTCTACCATGACCGTCTGGAAACGACGTTCCAAAGCCTTATCTTTCTCGAAATATTTTTGATATTCCTCGAGCGTCGTAGCACCAATGCTGCGCAGTTCACCACGTGCCAAGGCAGGCTTCAAGATGTTGGCAGCATCCATAGCGCCTTCACCTTTACCAGCTCCCACCAACGTATGGATTTCATCAATAAAGAGAATGATATCGCCTTGTGCTTGCGTCACCTCATTGATAACGCTCTTCAAGCGCTCCTCAAATTCACCTTTATATTTTGCACCAGCGACCAAGGCACCCATGTCGAGCGAATAGAGTTTTTTGTTCTTCAAGTTCTCTGGCACATCACCACGAACAATACGCTCTGCCAAGCCTTCCACGATTGCGGTCTTACCAGTACCCGGTTCACCGATCAAAATCGGGTTATTCTTCGTACGGCGAGAGAGAATCTGCAGTACGCGTCTGATCTCTTCATCGCGTCCGATCACGGGGTCCAATTTGCCCTCGCGAGCTTCCTCTACCAAGTTACGAGCATACTTGCTCAATGACTGATAAGTATCCTCGCTCGACTGTGAAGTAGCTTTCTGTCCGCCGCGGAGCTCCTCAATAGCCTTTTTCAAGGCATCGGCCGTTACGCAAGCGTCTTTCAGCATCTGTGAGGCTGTACTCTGGACCTCCAGCAAAGCCTGGAGCATCGGTTCGAGTCCCACGTAAGTATCACCACCCTTACGGGCAATGTCTTGCGCTTTCAGCACCACCTTGTTGGCCTCGGAGTCCAAGTAAGGACTATCGTTGCCACCGCTCACGCGAGGGAAGTGTTGCAATTCTTGATTAACGGCAGCTTGAAGTGAGTTTTCGTTGACACCAAGTTTACCAAAGACGAACTTGGTAACATTTTCACCCACTGCGAGCACACCGGCGAGCAGGTGAACAGGGGTGATGGCCTGCTGTCCATTCTGCGTAGCACGTTCCAAAGCCGTCTGCACGGCCTGTTGTGCTTTGATTGTGAAGTTGTCGAAGTTCATAATGTATATTGTTATATTTGTTTCTAATGTTTACGCCCCATTAATTGCAAATGCGTTGCCAGTCAGAGTAGCCTGCAAAAGCTATAACATCCATTAAAATATACTGCCAATCTCGGCACGATTCGGCAAGTTATAACGCGACATTTCTTACAATTCTGACGAAAACGGCAGAAAAAGTCTTCCCATTTCTTCCCCACAATAAAGCCCCGCACCATATCTTGTATGGCACGGGGCTTTATCTATATATTATAATGTATGTAATAGCGAGGGAGCGTTAAGCCAATCCCTTGCCATGACAGTTCTTAAACTTCTTACCACTACCGCAAGGGCAGGGATCGTTGCGTCCGGGAACGTCGTCCTTCACGATAGGCTGATTGTGGTGTTCGCGTGTGTCGCGTCCCATAGCTTCGGCAGCTTCGGGGTCACCTGCCTCATCGAGCGTCTCGTGCGAGGTAGTGAGATTTTGCTGCGGAGCAGCCTCTTCGGGAGCAGCCTCCTGCACCTCTTGCGGGGCTTGAACAGGAATCTGACCACGCATCAGTGTTGATACCGTCTCATTGTTGATACGGTTTACCATCTTATCGAAGAGTTGCACACTCTCAAGTTTGAATACGAGGAGTGGATCCTTCTGTTCGTACGAAGCATTCTGTACAGATTTCTTCAAGTCATCGAGCTCGCGGAGGTTCTCCTTCCAAGCATCGTCAATATTGTGAAGGATGATAGCCTTTTCAAAGTCTTTCACCACTTCTTTCGACTCCGACTCGTAAGCCTTCTTCAGGTTTGTGCGGATGTTGTATACCAATTTGCCGTCGGTGATGGGCACGAGGATATTCTCATACATATCACCTTGGTTCTCGTATACCTGCTTGATTACGGGCATAGCCACCTCAGCCATGCGGTCAGTCTTACGCTTGAAGGTAGCCATTGCAGCCTCGAATGCCTTTTCATAAAGGTCGTCGCGCTTCATGCCGTCAAACTCTTCTTCGGTGAAGGGAACCTCCATCGCAAAGATCTCGATGAAAGCTTCGCGGCAACCCTCGTAGTCATTCTTATCGATGATATTGATCACGCGGTCCCAGATCATGTTGGCGATATCCATGCCCACACGTTCACCCATCAGAGCGTGGCGACGCTTTTCGTAGATCACGGTACGCTGCTTGTTCATCACGTCATCATATTCGAGCAAGCGCTTACGAATACCGAAGTTGTTTTCTTCCACCTTGCGCTGAGCACGCTCGATGCTATTGTTGATCATCTTGGCCTCAATCATCTCGCCATCCTTGAATCCGAGTTTGTCCATTACGCGGGCAATACGTTCGGAGGCGAACAATCGCATGAGGTTGTCTTCGAGCGAAACGAAGAATACAGAAGACCCCGGGTCCCCCTGACGACCGGCACGACCACGGAGCTGACGGTCTACACGACGGCTTTCGTGACGTTCCGTACCGATGATAGCCAAGCCACCAGCCTTTTTCACCTCGTCAGTAAGCTTGATATCCGTACCACGACCTGCCATGTTGGTAGCGATTGTTACGGCACCGAGCATCAATTCTTCTTCGTGCTTGTTGCCATTCTCATCCTCTATCATCACCTTGGTCAGTGTGCTTTGGCCGGCCTTAGCCACGATGTCAGCCTCCTTCTGATGGAGCTTAGCGTTCAATACCTGATGAGGAATGCCGCGCAGCTGAAGCATACGGCTCAAGAGTTCGCTCACGTCTACGTTAGTAGTACCCACCAATACAGGGCGACCAGCCAGACGCATTTTCTCGATCTCTTCGATCACAGCCTTATACTTCTCACGCTTTGTCTTGTATACGCGGTCGTTCATATCGACACGTGCGATAGGACGGTTGGTAGGAATCTCTACCACATCGAGTTTGTAGATATTCCAGAACTCGCCAGCTTCCGTGATAGCCGTACCCGTCATACCTGCGAGTTTGTGGTACATACGGAAGTAGTTCTGCAGCGTGATGGTAGCGAAAGTCTGCGTTGCTGCTTCCACCTTTACGTGCTCCTTAGCCTCTACTGCCTGGTGCAAGCCATCGCTCCAGCGACGGCCTTCCATGATACGACCAGTCTGCTCGTCAACGATCTTCACCTGTCCGTCCATCACGACGTATTCCTCGTTGATGCGGAACATTGTGTAAGCCTTCAGCAACTGCAGGATGGTGTGTACGCGATCGCTCTTAATAGCATAGTCTTGCAGGAGTTCATCCTTCTTTGCCACGCGTTCTTCGTCAGAAAGCGTCTTGTCAGCTTCGAGTTCGGAGAGCTGCGAGGTAATGTCAGGGAGCACGAAGAGCTGATCATCGTGCACCTGATCAGCCAACCACTTATTACCCTTATCTGTGAGGTCTACGCTGTGCATCTTCTCGTCTACCACAAAGTAGAGGGGCGCTACAGCCTCGGGCATACGTCGGTTGTTATTCTCCATATAGATTTCCTCCGTCTTGAGCATACCGGCTTTGATACCAGTCTCAGAGAGGAACTTAATCAGCGGATTGTTCTTAGGCAGAGCCTTGTGGCTACGGTAGAGGGCGAGGAAACCTTCTTCGCTCTTAGCCTTGTCGCCCGTAGCGATGAGTTGCTTAGCTTCTGCCAAATATTTCGTGGCCAACTTGCGTTGCACTTCAACGAGGCGCTCCACGAGGGGCTGATACTGTTCGTAGAGTTGATCATCGCCCTGAGGCACTGGACCTGAAATAATCAATGGTGTACGTGCATCGTCGATCAATACGGAGTCTACCTCATCGACGATGGCATAGTTGTGGCGACGCTGCACGAGGTCCTTCGGACTCATGGCCATGTTGTCGCGCAGGTAATCAAAACCAAACTCGTTGTTCGTACCGAAAGTAATATCTGCTTGGTAAGCACGGCGGCGGCTCTCAGAGTTGGGCTGATGCTTATCGATGCAGTCTACAGAGAGGCCGTGGAACATATAGAGCGGTCCCATCCATTCGGAGTCACGCTTAGCCAAGTAGTCGTTGACGGTTACGACGTGTACGCCATTACCCGTCAGCGCATTGAGGAATACGGGGAGCGTACCCACGAGAGTTTTACCTTCACCAGTTGCCATTTCGGCGATCTTACCTTGGTGAAGCACCACACCACCGAAGAGCTGCACGTCATAGTGCACCATGTTCCACTTCGTATCATTACCACCAGCTACCCAGTGGTTCTGATAGATAGCCTTGTCGCCCTCGATGCTTACGAAGTCGTGGCTTGTAGCCAGTTCGCGGTCGAAGTCAGTAGCAGTCACCTCGATCGTTTCGTTTTCAGAGAAACGGCGAGCAGTATCCTTTACGATGGCGAACACTTCGGGCAGAGCCTCGTTGAGAGCGTCTTCCATCTTGTCGAGCACCTGAGTCTCGAGTTTATCGATTTGTGAGAAGATCACCTCGCGATCTTCGATGGGAGTCTCCTCCACCTTGCCTTTCAGCTCATCGATTTTAGCCTTGATATCATCGGCAGAGTGCTGAATGGTCTGACGGATTTCTTGAGTCTTTGCACGAAGTGCATCATTGTCGAGGGCTTGTATGGCAGGATAAGCAGCCTTAATTTTTTCTACCCACGGCTGGATGAGCTTCATATCACGGTTCGACTTATTGCCGAATAGCTTGGTAATGATATTGATAAAGTCCATATTTGAAGTTGAAGTTTCTCCCCTGGTCTCCTCCCCTATGGTAGATGGGGAGCGTATGCCTTAAGAGGTTATGTTTTGCTTAGGGGGAGAATGCTTTTTTGTTTCTGTTATATAATAAGGAGTGCGATAAGACGTACGGGGTTACGCTGTGCACTTAAAATAGCTCTCTTGTGTGTCACTGTAGCGGCGCTACGCTGCAAGCATTGGGAGCGCGTATGCGCATAGCCTTCGACAGCGTCGGGGCTATGTAGTCTATCGTGACGGGGGTAGTGACCGTTTCGGCCTTGAAGCCCTCGCCTAAGAATATGATGGGGAAAGGAATATACGATTCGCGTACGAGTTGGTTCTCATGCGTAGAATTGTTGACGTAGTGCCACCCTGGAGCCACTTCAATGAGTACATCGCCCGAATAGCGCGGATTGTATCCACCACGCATGCGGCTGATACCTGGAGTCCATGCTCCCTGCAAGAGGCGCGACGAGGTGTAGACATCCTTCACACCTGAGAGCTGCAGCAAGAAGTCCTGCGCACGCTCGAGCATCTCTGCCAGATTAATCTGCTTTTCCTCTACGAGCTTGTGGTTGAGATAGATCTGCGTACCGAAGCTCGACTCTACATACTGTCCCTGGCCATATACTGCCACGAAGTACATATTGAGCAAAGCGGCAGCGCGCTCCACATCGAAGGTGCCCGTTGGGATGCGGTATTTCGAAAGGTCGGCTGTCTCTTCATCGGCATAGCCCGTAGAAGTCAGTACGAACAATGCCCGGTCGCGCCCCACCTTCTGCTCCACCGAGCGAATGAGCTGTGCCAATGCCTGATCCAAGCGCACATAAGTGTCTTGCAGTTCCATGGGGCGTTCGCTCACGGTGCGATGGTCGAGGTTGCCCGCATAGAGTGTCACGGCAAGATAGTCCGTCACGTCGTCGGAGCCAATCATCGTGCCATTGATACACTGCATGGCGGCGCGCGCCACCTCTTGATTGACCAGCCCGCTCGTCTTGAAGGAAGCGAATCTGCCATCGCCCACGAACTTGTGGGCGAAAGGCTTCTTCATTCCTCCCGAGAGGAAGTAAGAGAAATTTCCTACAAGATCGCTCGAGGGCTTCCACGTGAGCGACTTCAATCGTTCTGCCAATCCGCCTCCACCATTGAGCACAGAAGCCCAAGTGGGAAGTGTCTTACCATAATAAGTAGAAGAGCACCATAGTCCTGTACGATCGTCGATCCATACGGCGCCATCGGCTGCATGTCCTGC
>JBNMGC010000065.1:0-8919 GCA_050873845.1 Alloprevotella sp. | reverse complement strand
CAAAACTCACTCTTCACCACTTGCCATGGAGAAGACAGGTTCAGACCTATTGAAAATAGCATATTGGTATCCATGGTGTCAAAGGTAATACATTTTGGGGATTTCTTAACTATACTTACCCACACGAATCAACATAGACCCCATTCTTTCAACAGGGAGAAGGACGCTTTTCAACAATGCTTGATTTTTGCCGCAAGCACAACGACTTGCTCGACTATGAGCAATTCTTCGCTCAATGGAACGATGAACAAATGTGTAACTATGCCATCACACTTTGTCACATCATAGACAAGATGATGGTATCCTTTCTCAAGCATTTAGACAAAGAATTTGTGACAGAAGGTGGTATTAAAGAGCGTATGTACCGTGCTCGTACGCAGTATCGTCAAGAACAAGATGAAAGATTTAAGCAACTCGAAACAGAAAACGCACAGCTCAAGCAAGCACTCTCTGTAGCTCAAGCAGATGCTCAAAAATGGCGATCGGCCTACGAAAATCTAAAAACACGTGCGCTCAAGGCATACTACCAACAGTTAGAAGAGATTGAGAAGTTAAAAGAGGAACTGCAGAAGCTTAAGAAGAATAAATCTTAAGCTTTCAAAGAAAGCAGTATGGTTTCTAGGGGTGCTCATGGCTCTAGTGATTCTAGGGGTCCTAGGGGTTCTAGTAATTCTAGTAATTCTAGTAAATCTAGTAGTTCTAGGATAACTAGTAGCACTAGAATAACTAGAACCACTAGCTCCGCCCTATATCTATACCCCCCTCACCCAAAGCGCGCACTGCTATCCAGCAGTGCGCGCTTCATCTATTTTAACCTAAGCATGAAAGGGAGAAGTCTTACTCTTCATCCCATGAAGTATCTGACCATTCGAAGCCTGAGGATCGAGCATCACCACCTTCGATTGTCTTTGATTCGTCTACGTTGATGACCTTTGAGGCTGAGAGCAAAGCTTCTTCCACAAATAGATCTACCATGGTTGACTGAGGAGCTATATATGTTTTCTTCATTGTGTTACGAGTTTTTAGGAGTTAGATTACTTTACAAACTTCTTGCCATTCTGGATGTAGATACCACCCTTCACAGCTTTCTGCACGCGACGGCCGCTGAGATCGAATACGGGCGCATTGCCTTCTGCGGCAACAGTTGCAGTGTGGATACCTGTAGTGGAACCTCCAAAGCTGAGCGAGATGGCGCTGCCACCTTGAGCACCAGCAAAATATGCCTTACCAGCGGCAATCGTGGTACTCTCTTTTACCTTATAGAAACCGAGCGTTGCATCTTGCAGACCGAGGCCAAATATCGTCTCACCCTCTGCAATAATCTTGCCATCTTTTCCCGTGGGAGTAAGAGCAGAAGTAAGCGTATTTTCTGTGGCATTAGGAACCATGAAGAAAGAACCTTCAGCACCCTTAACGATTACACCCGTATTGGCAGGAATCACGCGATCAGCAACTTCCTCAAGATTCAACGTATTGTCAGCATAAGTTGCCGTAAATACTTGATAATCATTAGGACATACCACAGGCTTCGTACTGCTAAAAGTAGTCAAGTTTCCATGAGTAGCATCTCCAGAGAGCATAGTCACCTTAGGCCATCCTGCAGCTTCCTTAGCGGCGTCGTTGGCGGGGATGAATTGCCAATTATCACCTGCATTTGACTGGTTATTTCTTACCGCCGAACCATTGTTATCTCCTTTATAGAAATACATTCCACTTCTACTTGTGCCACGAATCTTATACAAAGCACCATTTGATTCATCGGTTTGCTTTTCCAACGAAGTATTGAAATCTGCTGAAGTTCGCGAATCAGGTTTATTTTGTATCCACAACCACATAGCACCGCCTGATCTCCATTTATGCGTTTTATTTCCGTCTGCATCTAAAACAAATGCTCCTACAGACGAAGCGTTTGTACCTTCAAACACAACGCGCATTGCTTCCGAAGAAGAAGATGTAAAACGCGCAAATTCATCATTACTTGTACTTGGTGCCTTCAAAAATACATCACCTGTTGCTGAAGATGTTGCATCACGTACATAATAAATATACTGTGTACCTCCTGCTGTAGATAATTGCACTTCAACACCTGGCGTGGTTGCATACACATCCGTTGAAGCCTCTTGTGCTTTCGTCACTCCTACAAAAGCAAGCAACGAAGCGAAAATGAGAGTAATTTTTCTCATAAATGTAATTGTATTAGTGATTAAAGTTTAAGTTATCTGCGCAAATATAGGTATATTCAGCTGTAGTATGCAACACAATTAGATAAATATAGTAAAATTACCCCCCCATTTAACACATTACATGTTGAAAAGCATAAAAAAAGAGAGCGTTTAGAACAAAAGAGGTATACAAGAGGAAAGAAAAAGAGTTGCTTCATAGTACACAATACCATAAAGCAACTCTTATATGTTGGGCTTAAAGTCTCAAAGCAACGAGTTTATAAGATTAGCCTCATACGCAGAGCATTGGAGACATTTATAACCTTACAACCTCAAAGCCAAACTTAGATTTATTCGCCGCGCTGAACGTAAGCAATCACATCGCCCTTGTTGACACGAGCGCCCTGTTTTGCGTTGATCTCAACGAGCTTTCCACCGAGAGCAGCGGGAAGTTCTACGATCTGACCATGCGTATTCTCGATATAGCAGAAACGATCGCCTTCGGCATATTCCTTACCAATGAAGGGCTCAATGGCCTTGACGCATTCGCCATCACCGCCGATTTCCCAAAGGATCGTACCACTTTCGGGAGCTATGATAGCATCGGCCTTAGCATGCTTAAAGGCAGTAGCCTCTTCGATACTCATGCCGCTCGCACCAGCCTTATCCTTAGCAGCCTGAAGGTCAGCGAGGAAACGCTTCTTGGCAGCACCGCTCTTGTAGTCGCGATACTGAGTTTCGTGCATGGCAAACTCGAAGAGTTCTTCGTCGTCTTCACCACGATCCCAACCATTTTCTTCCATTTCCTTCTCGAAGCGAGCGAGGTCGTCGGGATAGTAGCTCTGAGGATCAGCATCGGTGAATTCGAATCCCTTCTCCTTAGCCAACTCCTTGATCTCGGGAGCCACTTCGCCAGGCAGACGGCCGCTCTTACCGAGAATCATACCCCAGATAGAGTTGTCCATCATAGAGTAACGAGGCTTACCCATTGACTCGGTGAGGAGGTTCATCAAGGCAATGTTCTTGACATACTGAGAGAACGGAGTTACCAAGGGAGGATAACCCACGCGAGGCCATACATAAGCCACTTCATTGAAGAGCTTTACAAGGAGTTCATCTTCAGAGAGCTCAGCCTCGCCCTTAGCCTTGCGATTGTTGTTGATAGCGCCCATTACACCAGTGAGGTCGGCCATCATCGAACCCATCATACCGCCAGGCAGACCGCAACCGAGGAGAAGCGACGACATGAGTTTGTTGGCAGGATTCATGAAGTAGCCCAAGAAGTCGTCGATAAACTCTTGTGTGAGCTTACGAGCTTCCATATAAGCATCCATATTGATCTCGGGCACATCGAAGCCAGCGTGCTTCAACATAGACTGTACAGAGATCACGTCGGGATGGACCTTACCCCATGAAAGAGGTTCGATAGCGGTATCTATCACGTCGGCACCATTGCGGCAAACCTCCAAGATAGAAGCCATAGAGAGACCAGGACCAGAGTGGCCGTGGTACTCGATGATTACCTCGGGATGCTTGTCCTTGATCATCTTGGTGAGCTTACCGAGCATGGCAGGCTGACCGATACCAGCCATATCCTTGAGGCAGATTTCAGGTGCGCCAGCTTCGATGAGCTGATCGGCAATCTTAGCATAATACTCTGCTGTGTGGATAGGAGAATTGGTGATACAAAGCGTAGCCTGAGGAGTCATGCCTGCTTCAAGTGCATAGTGGATAGAAGGGATGATGTTGCGAACATCGTTCAAGCCGCAGAAGATACGGGTAATATCTACACCCTGAGCGTGCTTCACCTTGTACATGAGCTTACGCACGTCGGCCGGAACGGGGAACATACGCAAAGCATTGAGGCCACGATCGAGCATATGAGTTTTGATACCCACCTCGTTGAAGGGCTTAGTGAAAGCACGAACGGCCTTATTAGGATTCTCGCCGTAGAGGAGGTTCACCTGTTCGAAGGCACCACCATTGGTTTCTACTCGGGCGAAGCATCCCATCTTTATAATAACAGGTGCTATGCGCTCCAGCTGATCCTTGCGCGGCTGAAACTTACCGCTACTCTGGAACATGTCGCGATAGACAAGACTGAATTGAATCTTACGCTTTGTCATATACTTATTTATATAGTAAGAGATATTGTATAATCTATGAGAAGATGCACAAGATTGCTCAAAACCTTTCAATTTGTGCGATGCAAAAGTACAAAAAACTATTTATACCACGTACTCGCACGCCCATCTATTTGAAGCGGAGAGAGATAAACCGCGATTTTTCTTCCGATTTACGGCGTTTTGTAGTAACTTCGCGTAAGAATATTCAATGATTTAAGTCATGTCACAATCTACTACACCGGTCCTGCTGCTTACCGGCTACTTAGGCAGCGGAAAGACCACCCTTCTCAACCGCATACTGTCCAATCAGAAAGGCATTCGATTTGCCGTTATTGTCAACGATATAGGCGAAGTAAACATCGATGCGAGCCTCATCGCTCAAGGCGGCATTGTGGGGCAAAACGATGATAGCCTCGTGCCCTTGCAGAATGGATGCATCTGCTGCACACTCAAGATGGACTTGGTACAGCAGCTTAGCGATCTCGTGAGTCAACAGCAATTCGACTACATTGTCATAGAGGCCAGCGGCATCTGCGAGCCCGCACCTATTGCTCAGACCATCGATGCCTACCCCACCCTCTACCCCAACCTTGCCACAAAGGGCGTGGCTCGTCTCGACTCTATCGTCACCGTGGTAGACGCGCTGCGCTTGCGCGATGAGTTTGCTGGCGGACAGGACCTTTACAAAAAGGATATGGCTGAAGACGACCTCGCAAGCCTCGTCATCCAGCAAGTGGAATTCTGCAACATGATCTTGCTCAACAAGGCTTCTGAAGTGAGTGCCGAGGAATTGGAACACATCAAAGCCATCTTACGAGAGCTACAGCCTAAGGCTGAAATCATCACATGCGACTTCTGCGATGTGCCTTTAGAGAAACTCATCAACTGTCATGGATTCGATTTCGAAACGGTAGCTACCTCTGCCCGTTGGGTAGCCGAAGTGGAAGGCTCAAACGAGGAGGACCATGAACATGGACACGACCATCACGACCATGACCACCACGAGGATCATGATCACGACCACCATCATCACCATCATCACGATCACTGCCATGACCTCAAAAACGAGGAAGAAGGTGAAGCTTTGGAATATGGCATCGGCACCTTCGTGTACCAACGTCGTGAGCCATTCAGCATGGTAGAGTTCGACCAGTTTGTAGCGCGTCTCTTCCCAAAGAGCGTGATTCGCTGCAAAGGTATGTGCTATTTCGACTCTGAGCCCGACATGTGCTACGTGTTTGAACAAGCTGGCAAGCAAGTTTCGCTCAGCCAAGCAGGTCAGTGGTATGCCACGATGCCCGCTGATGAATTAGCACAATTCAAGAAACAAAATCCTCAAGTGGAACGCGATTGGGACGAACACTATGGTGACCGCATGCAAAAGCTTGTATTCATCGGTCAGAACATGGATCGCGAAGCCATTGAAACGTTGCTTGATGCTTGCCTTGTAAAGAAGCATTAAGAGCATGCCCCACACGTTACGATGTTAACGTAAGAGATTGTTCTACTCCAAAAACGTAGAGAAACGACAAAAGTGTTCAAGACAGCACACATGGTGCATAGCCTTGAACACTTTTGTCGTTTTTCAGATTCTATACTTATCACGCCCTAACTTCGGCCATGATAGTTTGCTTCGATAGCGCTTTTAGCGTCACTGGATGCTTTCCATCATAATAGAGGAGATACTGCGTTTCGAGAGATGCTCCATCACCCTTTTGACTCACAACGAATCGCTTGCCGTCACAATAGCACTGACGGATAGAATAGAGCGATGCATCGTCTTTCAGCACAACCCAACGTCTGCCCAGGAAACAGACATCCGTATCACCACGGATTTCCCCACGTCGATACGCTCTCTTTCCATCCAGCCTGGCATCAAAGGGGAAATACAAGTCGCCATCTCGCTGAAACACTACACAGCCTATTCTTACGAGTTGAGGCTTATGGCAGAAGCACATCTTGCTTTCCACATCTACATAGTACTCACGCCCATCCTCTTTCACATGCAAGTATGCATCGTCGAGCAACTCAGCGAAGTCAAATGCGGGGTCAATGGTCTGACTAAATCTGTCGAAGCGCCACGTGCGAAGTAAGTACTTTCCCCTTTCGTCCTTGACCACACGAATGCCATACGCAGTCCGAGAGATAGCAGCATAACAGCCCTTTGTCTCCCACTTCCGATGCAGATTGTCGTATACCGATGCACGATACTTTCCCTCCGCTGTGCGGACAATGCGCACTTCCGCCGTGTGTTCTTGATAATCATAGAGTCTGTAGCCTTGACTCACATCAGCTCTGAGCGGATAAGGGAAGGATCCATGCTTTTTCCGTTCAGCTATTTGATGATTAATGCGCTCTACCATGCTTCGCCAAATCCGTTTCTCTCGTCTCCACGCTTCTATCGTGGTGGGTTGGAGTGTGGGCGAAAGCCACTCCTTTATATAATAGGAATGCGCTTCATCTTCATAGAGCTGCGTCTGATCCATCTCATCGCGAAATGCGAAGAGTCGTCGAGGCTGAGCAGGCGGAATGTAGAAGTTGGTCCAACGCAATCCATCCTCCAGCCCATACTGCAAGGTATCTGCCGTCACATAACAGCGTTCATCCATCATCCGCGTATGTACCCTTGGATAGAGACGCCTATTGTCGGCAGTAGAGAAAGTCCAATCTCCACGATTCACGACCCGGGGCCTTGTTGCGAACCTTACTCCATTACGTAGGTCAATCCAAGGGCGAAGCCGATCTATCTTCCGCCGAGAATGAAGCCGAGCAAAGCCATAAGGACAGAGTTCCACCTTATTATATACATAAGGAAGCACCTCCCTTTTCTCACTATCGATGATGCCCACCAATCCTCCCTCGCCACGATTCGTGCGATAGCCGTATGCATCATTCAAGTCAGAACGTAGTCCTTCGTGCGTCATCACCATGACCATCTCCGTCTCTCCATCAGCTGTCATCGATTTTGCACATTCACGCTTCTCATCAAAGGCTATGGTTGACAATTCGGATTCTCGATTGAAGATGCCTTTCCCCGCCATTCGTCCCTCAAACATCGCTTGCCAGTCTCTATCGTCTGAGGGCAAGCCAAAGAGTCGGTAAGAGCCCACATTGTCGAGAATCAAGCAATACTTCTTACCCTCATATACACGCATGCCGCGCCCCACTTGCTGCAGATACTTTGCCAACGAGAGCGTAGGTCGTGCCAGCTGTATAAACTCTACGTCGGGACAATCAAAACCTTCGCCAAACAAATCGACATTGACCAACACCTGGATCTCTCCACGCCGAAAAGCCTCAATCAGCCGGCTCCGTTCCTCTGCATTCGTCTTCGAACTGATGGCTACGGCACAGATACCGTGCAATCTGTAGTATGCTGCGATGTGTTCCGCGTGCTTGATGTCGATAGCATAAGTGATGCCTTTCTTGCCCGATGCATATCGATGGATGGTGTCGTACAGCCGCAAGATGCTTGGGTGCACGTCCAGCTTTTCGCTCATCTCCCTTAAAGAGAAATCGCCATCCGCCCCCCTTTTGACCAACCCATTCACCTGTCGCTGTGCGTCACTATCAGCTCTCACTGACATATAGTCGTAGAGCGACAATCGTCCCTCTGCAATAAATCGTTCATACCGCCACGACTGCAGCATGGTATCAAATAGATCCGTAAATCCACACCGCGTCAGTCGACAAGGTGTAGCCGTTACGCCCAATACTTTTGCATGAGGATAGGCATCTATAACCGCCTTGTAGGTCTTGGCCAGTGCATGATGAGCCTCGTCTATCACGAGAAGGCAGGGCTTTGTCTCCATCTCAGCATAATGTCGCGAGAGCCATTGTATCGACACCGTCCGAATGCGCTTCTTCACGCTCTGCGTGGACGCGCCTTCTGCATCGAGCTCGCCGCTCTGCAGAACCTGCTCCAACGATGTCTGAATCTGTGATACCAACTCTCGTCGGTGGGCTATGATCCACGCTTCTCCTCCATGCATCTTAAGCCACTCTCGGACACAACAAGCCGTCAGATACGTTTTTCCCGTACCTGTGGGCATCTGCACCATGACAGATCGCAGAGAGTGCCATGCTCTCTCAATCCGCCTCAACATATCTTGCTGATAATTGTAAAGTTGCACTCGTACGTCTATACTTTCTATGAACGTACGTGCATAGCTTCTATGAACGTACGTGCAGGCTACTTCTGCACGTACGTACATAGAAGCTATAGACGTACGTGCAAGCGAAACAACGGCTGCGAGTAAACAGATTATGAACGAATAGTAGATAAATTATTGCTATCCGCTAAAATTCTTGCCCCAAAGGCAGTGGGTGCAAAGCGTCTCGCTTCGACCAGGCATGCGAGGCTCGATGTCGAACGTGCATGAGACTCATCGCTAAATGGATGATAAAAAGCCTTTCTACGATGGAATTATCATCGCTGCATGAACATCTAGTCGTTTGCAAATAAGCTTTTAGCCGTCTGCAAACAGTCAGTAAACAGTCAAATTAGGGCATACCCCAAAGAGCAGGCACTTTTCAGTGCCTACCTTTATTGACTTTGTTAAAATTTTGATTGTTATTTAACATTGTGGACTACTCAAGCCCAATACAAGAGGGTAACAATGAGGGATAAT
>JBNMGC010000064.1:0-9072 GCA_050873845.1 Alloprevotella sp. | reverse complement strand
GATGAAAATATCACCACGCAGAACAGGATGAAAAGCCTCTCGCTCGCTCAATGCGCCGACGCGGGGACGCGTCGCCCCCAGTAGACTCTGAGTAGCCCTACATAGCATCCGTGCAGACAAAGTGCAAGCAAATAATCTTTGCCTACACGCTGCAACTCGCTGATTATTATTGACTTCCGTGCGATGAGTGACGGATGAGGCCATAAAGCCTTGCAAAACTTGCTGTACTGCGCGTGCGCGTGCGAGCAATACCCACTTCTGCGGTTTCCTATCCGAGGATCACTTCTGGCTCTTCTTCTCCAATTCTCTTACCACCTCGATGAGGTGCTGTTCGCCCCCCTCGGTATATCCGCTATGGCTCTCGACGATCTTGCCCTCACCATCGAAGATAAACGTGTGGGGGATGAGCTTTACGCCCAAGGCGCGCATGAAGTCGCTGTTGGGGTCGAGCAGCACTTGGTAGTCCCAACCGGCAGCGTCGACCATAGGCTTCACCTTCTGTGCGTTTTGCGCCTGATCTATGCTCACAGCGATGAGGCGCACTCCCGTCTCGTCCTGCCAGTCGGGGTAGACCTCGCTGATAGCTTTGAGTTCGCGGTTGCAGGGCTTACACCATGTGGCAAAGAAGCTGATGATGAAGGGGCGCCCGTCGTTGCTGAGCGTGGCGGTATCGATGGTCTTGCCGTCGATGTCCTTGAGCTTTACAGAGGGGATTTGCGCACACACTTGCTGCGCCATGACTATGAGCACAACAATAAGCGCGACCCGTGTGCAGGCTGCCGCGCAAGCTTTCTTCAGACTGAGAAGTTTCATTTTGGTTGAATTAAAGACCGAAATCTTGTCAAGGCGTCAGCATTCCGCGCGCTTGACAAACATTTCGTGCGGCAAAATTACGCTTTTTCGCTGTGCCTACCAATGTTTGGATAATAAAAAAGCCTAATTTATGAGTCATTAGTCGTTGGCAGTCAAGGAGAATGCGTAAATTTGTATGCTGAAAAGGGCTTCAACATTCCCCTTCCACAACTTCTTAAGAAATATGCGAAATTCATCTTCACTACGTTACACCACCTTCCACGTGAAGCAGCCCACTACGCTGCTTGAGTTTATCGAACAAGCCCTGCAGGGCGTAAGCCGTAATCGCGCTAAGGCCATCCTTAGCGGAGGCGGTGTGCGTGTGGATCATAAAAACACCCGACAGTTCGACCTCCTGCTTCAGCCCGGACAGCTCGTGGAGATATCGAAGCGTAAGCCCAAGGGCGAGCTTCAGTCGAAGTTTGTCAAAATCGTCTACGAAGACCCTCAGGTGATCGTCATCGAGAAAGCTCCCGGCATACTCTCTATGGCATCGTCGCACCATGCCTTCTGCGTGAAGCAGGTGCTCGACGACTATTTCCATCGCACCCATCAGAAGTGTACCGCCCATGTGGTGCACCGCCTCGATCGCGACACATCAGGCTTGCTCGTCTATGCCAAGACGCTCGAAGCAGAGCAGATATTGGAACACAACTGGCACGACATCGTGACCGACCGCCGATACATGGCGCTCGTGTCGGGCACGTTGGACCAAGAGCGCGGCAACGTGGAGAGCTGGCTTAAGGACAATAAGGCCTACTTCACCTACTCTTCGCCCACCGACAATGGTGGCAAGTATGCCCTGACCCACTACCGCGTGCTTCGCACCGATGGTCGCCATTCGCTCGTAGAACTTAAGCTCGAGACGGGCCGTAAGAATCAGATACGCGTACACATGCAAGACCTTGGTCACCCCGTATGTGGCGACACCAAGTATGGCAACGGCGACGACCCCATAGGTCGCCTTGCCCTCCATGCCTTCCGCCTCAACTTCTACCACCCCATCACCGGAGAGCCCTTGCGCTTCGAGACCCCCGTGCCCAAGGCATTCAAGGCAGCGCTGAAGGGAGCAATGTAGCTCAGTCAAAGGCGCATTCAGCCAATACCGTGGGAGACGCGTCCTCGCGGCAGCCCCCACTCCCTATAAGTAGACTAATACTTCCCACTCCTCTCCTCCCTCCATGTCCACCCTCTCCGTAATCCTCCCCTTAGCTTTGCCCACCACTTATAGCTATCTGCTTCCGCTCGAGCTGGCAGAGAGGGTCGGTGTGGGCTCGCGCGTGGTGGTGCAGTTTGGGGCAAAACGCTACTATACCGCCATCGTGAGCGCTGTGCACGAGGAAGAACTGCAGGATGAGGCCGCTCGAAAGAAACTAAAGCCCATTACCGACGTGGCCGACCCCGAGCCCATCGTTCTGCCCCACCAACTCATGTTTTGGCAATGGATGGCAGACTACTATATGTGCACCATGGGCGAGGTGATGAAAGCCGCGCTCCCCTCAGGACTCAAACTCGAGAGCGAGACCCTCTTGGTGCGCAATGCCGACTTCGACGCTGACAGTCTCTCGCCCTCCGAACGCGAGCTCTATCATGCCCTCGACTCCGAACGCGGATATACGCTTCAAGCCCTCGAGAAAGAGCTACATCGGGGCGGACTTATGCGCCAGGTGCGTGAACTCATGGAACTTGGGGCTATCAAGGTGCGCGAGGCACTGGCTCAGGGATTCAAGCCCCGCACGGAAGTATACGTGAGGCTCACAGAGGAGCTCGCCACCGAGGAGGCCGTGCATTCCCTGCTCGACCTATTAAAGCGTGCCCCCGCCCAAGAAGCCCTCTTCCTTCGCTACCTCGACCTATCCCAAGCCCATGCCGCCCTCACGTTGCAGAATGCGGCTATCCTAAAGCCCGTAAGCCGTAAGGCCCTCTGCACGCAGCCCAACGATGGGGCTACCCTAACAGCTCTGCGCAAGCGTGGTGCACTCGAAACCTACGAGGTGGAGACCAGCCGACTGCAGCAGCCCCAGCACTCGGAGGACGACCCCGTGCTGACCAAGCCCCTCAGTGCCGACCAACAACGAGCCGTGGGCGAGATAGAACGAGCTCTCTCCACCCATCAAGTATGTTTGCTCCACGGCGTGACCTCGAGCGGCAAGACCGAGGTATACATCGACCTTATACGTCGCACCCTCGAGCGCGGCGAACAGGTGCTCTTCCTCGTGCCCGAAATAGCCCTTACCACGCAGCTCACTACCCGATTGGGACGCGTGTTCGGACGGCAGATGGGCGTGTATCATTCCAAGTTTCCCGATGCCGAACGTGTGGAGCTGTGGAAGCATCAGCTATCGGCAGAGCCTTTTCCCCTCATACTCGGTGTGCGTTCTTCGCTCTTCTTACCCTTCAAGAAGTTGGGGCTCATTATCGTCGACGAAGAACACGAGACGAGCTATAAGCAGCAAGATCCCGCTCCGCGCTATCAAGGGCGCGATGCTGCCATCATGCTGGCGCGCCAGTTAGGCGCCAAGGTGCTGCTCGGCACCGCCACTCCCGCTGTGGAGACCTATCACAATGCCCTTACGGGAAAGTACGGACTGGTCCGTATGACGCAGCGCTATGGCGGTGTGCAACTGCCCGAAATCGTGGTGGAGGATGTGAAGGAGCTACGTCGCAAACGACTCATGCCCTCGCTCTTCTCCCCACGACTCATTGAGGAGGTGCGCCGCGCTTTAGCTCAGGGCGGACAGGCCATACTCTTTCAGAACCGTAGGGGATTCTCGCCCGTACTGCAGTGTCGCACGTGTGGATGGACTCCGCGTTGCACCAAGTGCGACGTGAGCCTTACGCTTCATCAGCGGCTGAGCAAGCTCGTGTGCCACTATTGCGGAGCACAATATAACATACCGAAGCAGTGTCCCGCCTGCGGCGGAACGGAACTGCGCGATATGGGTTACGGCACGGAGAAGGTCGAGGCTGAAGCCATGCGCCTATTCCCCGAAGCCCGCATAGAGCGTATGGACCTCGACACCACTCGTTCGCGCACAGCCTATGAGCGCATTATCGAACGCGTGGCATCGGGCGAATCGAATCTGCTCATCGGTACGCAGATGGTCACCAAGGGACTCGACTTCGGACGGGTGCGCGTGGTGGGCATTCTCAATGCCGATCAGATGCTCTCCGTGCCCGACTTTCGAGCCACGGAGCGTGCCTTCCAGATGCTCTCGCAGGTGGCAGGCCGAGCGGGCCGACGCGGAGAGCGCGGACTCGTGGTGCTACAGACCCACCAAGCAGATAGCCCTGTGATAAACCAGGTGGTGAGGGGCGACTACGAGGCGCTCTATCATGACCAGATAGCCGAACGCGAGGCTTACCGCTATCCACCCGCCTATCGCCTCATAACGGTCTATCTCAAGCATCGCAACGACGACGTGGTGGACCATGCTGCGCAGCATTATGCCGCCCTCTTGCGCCCTTTCTTCCATGATGACCTGCTTGGCCCCGACCGCCCCGTGGTGAGCCGCATCCAGCTCCAGTATATCCGCAAACTCATGGTGAAGATTCCACCCACACTCTCGCCCATGAGCGTGCGCCGCTCGCTCCTCTCAGCTCGCGACGTGCTGCATGGATATAAGGTGTATAAGAGCGTGACGGTCTACTTCGATGTGGAATAATGGCGCAAGCGCAAGCACGAGCATGCGCAAGTATTAGGTATAAAGTATTAAGTATTACAATCTTGCCAACTTTTTACTTGATTCAATGTGCATCTTAGTCAATAACATGCAACCAATTCTGTGAACAACCAATTCTGTGAGCAGCCAGTTCTGTGAGCAGCCAGTTCTGTGGGCGACGCGTCCCGCGTCGGCGTAATTAGCTTAACATCAGATCCGTGAGCAATGTGTCCGTGCGCCATCTCTCAGCAAGAACGTATTACTTATTACTTTTTACTTATTACTTATTACTTAACAAGATGCCCCTCTCCATCCTTATCCCCACCCACAACTACCGCTGTGCAGAGCTCGTCAGAACTCTGCAAATGCAGGCAGAGAATGTAGACGGACTGCGTTACGAAATCATCGTAGCAGACGATGCCTCTACCGACGAGACCCTGAGGCATGCCAACCGCGTGGTGCGCGAGTGGGACTGCTGCCGGCTCATTGAACTTGAGGAAAATATCGGGCGTAGCCGCGTGCGCAACTTCTTGGCCCGACAGGCACAGCATGCCACGTTGCTCTTCCTCGACTGCGATGTGCGCATCATTCGGCCCGACTTCTTGCGTACTTATCTCGCAAAGGATAGGGATGAGGCTGTGGTGTGTGGCGGTGTGACCATTGTGCCCGACGAAAAACTTCTCCACAACCTGCGTTACCGCTACGAACGAGCTTGCTTGCAGAAATTTTCCGTAGAACGGAGGGCGGTTGCGCCGTATCAGAGTTTTCGCACCACCAACTTCCTCGTCAGCCGAGAGGTGATGCTCCGTGTGCCCTTCGACGAGGGCATCCTCGGTTATGGCTATGAAGACGTGGCGTGGGGCAGGGCTCTGCAAGCAGGCGGGATAGGCATTGTACATATAGACAATCCCGTGGCGGTGGACGATTTCGAGGATAATCCCGTTTTTCTCCGAAAGACCCGTGAAGCCATGCACACACTCAGCCTCCTCAGAAGTGATATGGAAGATTATTCCCACATCGTGGCACTCGCCTCACGCCTTGAGCGCTGGCACATGGCGGGAGCAATGCGCAGCTTTTATTCCCTCGTAGAGCCCATGCTCGTGCGCAACCTCGAGGGGCTGTCCCCCAAAGTGCCCCTTTTCCAACTATTCCGCCTCGGCACATTCCTGAAAATGTCGGGGGAATAGTCCGTTTCGCAGATTTCTTTTGCATTGTTTATGGATTATTCTTGTTCAGTCAGCGCATTTTCTTTGCTTAAGGAACGCAAACTAAGGATGAGGTGTGGCACACATTTTTACAGGATAGTCCACGCCCTTAGCTCACAGACAGTCCTTTCTGATACATTTTATGGTGGCGAAGAGTCTTGCAGCAGCGAGATGCTTCGCCACCATCCTTTTTCTTTTCTGCTCTTTCCCTTCTTTTTCCTCTCCCTTCCTTTTCTCTTTTCCTCGTTTGTGGAACGTCGTTCTTCGTATGTCCCATAAGTGCCCAAAACGTTATGAAACATTAGTACCCCCCCTCCGATATTAACATAAATTCAATCTAAATGTTTGGTTTTTTACGGAAGCGCTTGTACTTTTGCGATGTAAAACAGAAGTTGAGTGTTCCGAGTTGACCTGCAGTGCAAGAATAGTTTACACTTGAATCTGCTTTATGAAGCGATCCATCGCTCCCACAGAATCAGAGATAAAACATTATAAGCAACCAATAAATTTAACTAAGCATGAAGAAATTTACTTTCTTGATGGCGTTGCTCCTCGGAATGGGGGCGACGTCTGCTTCTGCGCAGTCGTTTACGGCAAAGAGATTTATTTCGCTTGGTAATCGTGTGACTGACGTTAATTCGCTTGTTGATGGCAATTATTATGCTTTCAAATGTAATTCTAAGAACAAGTTCATCAAGATAGAAAATCCTGATGGCAATAAGCATTTTGCCAATGATGCAAGTCTTACTTCTGATGATGTTAGTGATGCCTTGGCCGTATTCAAACTGCATGTGACAGGTGAAGGACAATATCAGTTTGAGACTGCTTTGTCAGGCTACTATATGCCTAAACTTACAAATAATAGTGCTGCAAGTGCTAGTACTGAAGCAGGTACATTTACTATCGGCAAAACAGATTTAGGCAAGGACACCAAGACAGAGGATTATCTCTTTGCTATAACAAATACCGACAATAATGTTGGCTTTGATATGCAAGATGGCCAATTCGTTGGTTGGGATGGTGGCGGAAAACAGGCTTGGTATCAGATCTTCCCCGTTAACGTATCCGAAGATGAAGCCACATTCCGCCAAGTAACTTGTACTATCCAAGATGCCAATGGAGCTGAGGATGCTTCTTTTGCAAAATCAACATCATTCTTTGTGGAAGATGGAAAAACTCCAGTAGTTTACATCAATCCTGCAAAAGCGTCAGCTTGGTACACGTTTACTTGCGTTGATGAAGACAATAAAGTAAGTGAAACAAAGACAGCGTTCACTTTAAAGTTGACGGAGGGCAATGCTCCATTTACTTATTCCACCAATGATAATAGTACTTGGTATCTTCTAAGATTTAATGGAAGTGACAATAATTACTTGTCTCATGCTAATAGCTCTGATGAAAACCTTTACATCAAAACTACAATCAACTCTTTTGCAAGTGTAGACGCCAATAAGTCAAAAAGTTTTTGGCGCTTTGAAAAGAGCGGTTATGGCGTGAAAGTATACAATTCTGAGGCTGGTAAGTATTTGACACTTGCTACAGGTGAAAATCAGGAGTATGTAACTCTTAGCGATGAAGGTTCTGAGTTCATTATTCGTACAAATGATAACAATGGAGGCTATAGTTTACAGCTTGCGGGTAATGCAAATGCTTGCTTTGGATATCATAGAGGTGACTATGCTGCAGTGTGGAATAATGGAAATTCATATAATGCATCACAGTCAAAGTTTGAGTTCTATCCTGTAGTAGATAAGGCCAAGACTTATTTGCTGAACGATATTGAGAATGTTAATAGCAATGAAAACATTCTTGGTAGTTATTTGTCTAGTGCTGATAAGTCAGTTATATCAAACATCGCTCAAAGTGCATCGGATTTCCAAGAAATGGAAGATGTATATAAGCGAATTAAGCAAATTCAAGCAAACGTTACTCCTGACGTGAACGCTTACTATACAATGAGATGCTTTACTAACAATGATGGCAACACAGAGGAAGAAACCTATCGTTATTTGTCAAGTAGTGAAACTCAAATGGACGCTACTTCCAATAATCTTATAGAAGGAAAAAGTAATGGTAGTCGTGAAAAGGTAAGCAAAGCCGCTGCTGCATCTAATATTTGGCAGTTCAAGGTCACTGCTGATCAATCTGGTTATTACATTGTTAATGCTAACACAGACTACAAATTAGGAAAACTCACCGCAGATAAGCAGTCTAGCATAAGCTTGGTAGACAATGAAGATAACGCTGGAATATATACGCTCAATTTCCGAAGTGGTACTAAATTCGCTCTTGTCTCTGGAGAGCATTGTATAAATTCATATAAAGGTGGTGCTTTCTCAGACTTAGGTGTATGGGATGGTGATGGATTAGATGGTGGTAGTAACAATTGGCAGATTGAAAAGGTTACCACTATACCTGTAGCAATCTCTGATGCCAACTATGCTTCTGTAGCATTCCCTTTCGCTACTCAGGTTCCTGATGGTGTGAAAGCATTCTATGCTACTCATGCAGAGAATGGAATGATCACACTTACTGAGATTGGTGATGGTATAATTCCTGCTAATACGGGTGCTATTCTTTATCACGAAGGTCAGACCACAGCAAACCTCACTATAACTACTACTGATAAGACGCTTGAAGGCAATATCCTTAATCCCGCTACAGCTAGACGTGCTGGATTCACTGCCGAAACTACTTATGTATTGGCTAAGAATAGCGAGGATAAAGCTGCTTTCTTGAAGAGTGAACTTACTACTGTACCTGCCAATAAGGCATACATCAATGCTGATGAGATTCCTGCTGATGCAAGTGCTAGTAAGGTATTGAACTTCAACTTTGGCGAAACAACAGGTATACAGTCTGCCACTACAAATGTGGAGAATACTGAATACTTCGACCTCCAAGGCCGTCGTGTACTCTATCCCGCTCATGGTATCTTTGTAACAGCTAAGGGACAGAAGGTACTCGTAAAGTAATCAACCCTTTAAGTATCAACACAAGATTTTTACGACAATGAAACAGATATATACAGCCCCCTCGGCCGTTCGCATTCAGTTGGTAACTGAGGGTATGATGGCTCAAAGCCTTCAATATTCTAAGACAGAAACTGTAAGCGACGAAAGCAATGTTCTCTCCAACGGTAAGTCGTGGAGCAGTGATGACTGGACTGGGGTGGATGAAGACTAATCTCCATCCCTAGACACACATAATCCCTAACCCAACTTTCACACCCATCTGCCAACTTTGATTGCTATCACTAGTAATTTGAGTTGTAAAGATTAACTTTGTGTCCTACAAATTTTTATTTTTCCAAATGGTGCGTGTTTATATTTCAGAGCATCGTATATCTCCTT
>JBNMGC010000063.1:0-9122 GCA_050873845.1 Alloprevotella sp. | reverse complement strand
GTGCGCAAGAAGGGCTTCCTCACCGTGAGAGTAGATGGTGAATTGCGCGAAATCGTACACGGCATGAAGCTCGATCGCTATAAGAACCACGACATAGAGGTGGTGGTCGACAAGCTCGCCGTGCAAGCCAAGGATGGCGAACGCCTACGTAAGAGCGTGAGCGAAACCCTCCAACAGGGTGGCGGACTCATGATGATACTCGATGCCAGCACGCACGATACGCGCTTCTACTCTAAGCAACTCATGGACCCCGTCAGCGGTCTCTCTTATCGAGAACCCGCCCCTCACAACTTCTCGTTCAACTCTGCACAAGGCGCCTGCCCTAAGTGTAAAGGCTTGGGCTTTGTCAGCGTAATGGACCATGAGAAGGTGGTGCCCAACGATAAGCTCTCCATTCGTGATGGCGGTCTTGCTCCGCTCGGGAAATACCGCAATGCGTTGATATTTTGGGAAATCCAGACAGTGCTCGCCGACTACGACTGCGACCTCCGTACGCCCATCGCCGACATTCCCGAGGAGGCCATGGACGAGATATTCAACGGCCGTGCCGACCGCTTGCGCATACCCGCAGCCACGGCCCACACTACTGACGACTACTACGTAGAGTTCAACGGCCTTGTGAAGTACATTCAGCAGATGGCAGATACCGAGATGACTGCCGCTTCACAGCGTTGGGCGGAACAGTTCTCTAAGACCACCATCTGTCCCGAATGCCATGGTGCGCGCCTCAATCGCGAGGCCCTCTCTTACCGCTTCGCGGGAAAGACTATCAACGAACTTTCCGACATGGACATCAGCGAGCTCTACGACTTCCTCTCGCACGTGGAAGAAAGCCTCGATACGAAGAAGCGCGCCATAGCTCATGAGATACTCAAGGAACTGCTCTCCCGTCTCAAGTTCTTGCTCGATGTGGGACTCGACTATCTGTCGCTCTCGCGCTCCTCGATGACCCTTTCGGGTGGCGAGAGCCAACGCATCCGCCTTGCCACGCAGATCGGTTCGCAGCTTGTCAACGTGCTTTATATCCTCGACGAGCCCAGCATTGGCCTTCATCAGCGCGACAATGTGCGCCTGATCCATTCGCTCAAGGAATTGCGCGATATGGGCAACACTGTAGTGGTCGTTGAGCACGACAAAGACATGATGCTTGCCGCCGACTACATTGTCGACATCGGTCCGAAAGCTGGCCGTCTGGGTGGCGAAGTAGTGTTCCAGGGCACACCTCAGCAGATGCTGGGGGCCAACACCCTCACTTCGCAATATCTCAATGGCACCCGAGTCATCGAGGTGCCCACGGAGCGCCGTAAGGGCAATGGTAAGACGCTCCGCTTGATAGGAGCTCGTGGCAACAACTTGAGAGGTGTCGACGTGACCTTTCCCCTTGGCACATTTATCTGCGTCACGGGCGTGTCGGGTAGCGGCAAGTCTACGCTTATCAACGACACCCTGCTGCCCATCCTCTCGCAGCACTTCTATCGTTCCCTACGAGCCCCCTTGCCCTACGATCGCATAGAGGGCCTCGACCATATAGACAAGGTGGTGGCTGTCGACCAAAGCCCCTTGGGCCGCACACCGCGCTCCAACCCTGCCACCTACACGGGCGTGTTCTCCGACATACGTTCGCTCTACGTCAACCTGCCCGAAGCCAAGATCCGTGGCTACAAGCCCGGTCGCTTTAGCTTCAACGTGCGTGGTGGCCGATGCGAGGTGTGCAAGGGCAATGGCTACAAGACCATCGAGATGAACTTCCTGCCCGACGTCTACGTGCCCTGCGAGGCTTGTCACGGCAAGCGTTACAATCACGAGACGCTCGAGGTGCGCTTCAAGGGTAAGAGCATTGCCGACGTGCTCGACATGACCATCAATCAGGCGGTAGAGTTCTTTGAGAACGTACCCTCTATACTTCATAAGATCAAGACGCTGCAGGACGTGGGCTTGGGCTACATCAAGCTGGGTCAGAGCAGCACCACGCTCTCAGGTGGCGAGAGCCAACGTGTGAAGCTCGCTACCGAACTCTCTAAGCGCGACACGGGGCAGACCGTCTACATCCTCGACGAACCCACTACAGGTCTCCATTTCGAGGACATTCGTGTGCTCACCGATGTGCTTCAGAAACTCGTAGATCGTGGCAACACGGTCATCGTCATTGAGCACAACCTCGACGTCGTAAAACTTGCCGACTATCTCATCGAGATGGGTCCCGAGGGCGGTCGTGGTGGTGGCCAGTTGCTTTTCGAGGGCACTCCCGAAGGGCTGGTCAAGAGCGGAGTGGGGTATACGCAGAAGTTCTTGAAGGAAGAGCTGTGCTCTTCTAAGTAATAAGTAACAAGTAATAAGTAATACTGCCTGGCTGAAGCAGTCTATAAACTTAGGCGCGAAGCGCCGATTAAACTCATAAACTCATTAAACTCATAAACTCATAATTATGTTCGAAGGACAACCTAAGGGCCTTTACGCCCTTTCGCTTGCCAATACCGGTGAGCGTTTCGGCTACTACACCATGTTGGCCGTGTTTGTGCTCTTCCTGCAAGACAACTTCGGTTGGGCTGCAGGAATGGCGGGAGCTGTCTATTCAGGCTTCCTCGCGTTCGTTTACTTCCTTCCGCTCTTTGGCGGTATGTTGGCCGACAAGATTGGCTACAACAAGTGTGTGACCACCGGCATCCTCGTGATGTTCCTGGGCTACGCCCTGCTTTCCATCCCTGCGGGCAATGGCATTGTGGCCATGACGCTGATGTTTGCCGCCCTCGTGATGGTATGCTTGGGCACCAGCCTCTTCAAGGGCAACCTCCAAGTGATGGTGGGCGATCTCTACAATGCACCCGAGATGCAGAGCAAGCGCGACTCCGCCTTCTCTATCTTCTACATGGCCATCAACATTGGTGCCCTCTTTGCACCCACAGCTGCCGTTAAGATTATGGACTACGCTCAGCACACACTCGGTGTGAGCAAGGCCGATTCTTACCACTATGCTTTCGGCGTGGCATGCATCTCGCTCATCGTGTCGATAGCCATCTATTACGCTGCTCGCAGCACCTATCAGCAGGTGACCGCACAGCCCGCAGCCGATGGCTCTGACAAGGTAACTAAGAGCACCGACAGCGCTGAGCCCGAACTGAGCAAGAGCGAGGTGAAAGAGCGCGTTGTAGCCCTCTGCCTCGTGTTTGCCGTGGTAATCTTCTTCTGGATGGCATTCCACCAGAATGGCCTCACGCTGACCCTCTTTGCCAATGAATATACGCAGAAGCACGTGTCGGGTCTTGGCAGCATGCCCTTCGACGTGATCAACCTCTTGCTCTGCATCTTCATCATCTACGCCCTCTTCTCGCTCTTCCAGAGCAAGACGGCACAGGCCAAGGTCATCTCGGCTTGCGTCATCGTGGCATGCTTGGGCGGCTTGGCATACAAATATCTCAGCCTCGACCCTGCAGGCACCGACATCGAAGCTCCCATCTTCCAGCAGTTCAATCCCTGCTTCGTAGTAGGTCTCACCCCCGTGAGCATGGCCCTCTTCGGTTGGCTCGCCAGCAAGGGCAAGGAACCCTCTGCTCCGCGTAAGATCGGACTTGGTATGCTCGTAGCCGGCTTGGGCTATGTGGTGATGATCTTGGCTTCTCTCGGCGTGACCTCGGCCGATCAGAATACTGTGTCGCCCAACTGGCTCATCACGACTTATCTCGTGCTCACCTTTGGTGAACTCCTGCTCTCACCGATGGGTATCTCCTTCGTATCGAAGGTAGCTCCTCCCAAACTCAAGGGTACGATGATGGGCGGATGGTTCGTGGCCACTGCGCTGGGCAACTTCCTCGTGTCTATCCCTGGCTTCCTTTGGGGCAAGGTGCCCTTGGTGGCTGTATGGGGCGTGCTCGTGGCTCTCTGCCTCGTATCGTTCGTCTTCATCTTCAGCATCATGAAGAAGCTTGAGAAGGTATGCTAAGGCTTTAGCTGCTCTTCTCTCTTGGAAAATATACATAGTCTTTCCCTCCTTGTGGCTCGGCTGCGGGGAGGGATTTTTGGTTGAGGGAGGAGGAAGATTCTCACACAATTCTGTGGGCAACGCGTCTCGCGTCGGCGATAGCAAGAGGTGAGTTCAAAGGAAGTGGGGGCGAAGCGTCTCGCTTCGGTTTGACATGCGAGGCTCAATGCCGAAGCAGGTCAATACAATAGGGTAAACTTTCTTATTCTTACGCCGCCTCGGGCATCGAGCCCTCGACGCCGTGCCGAAGCGAGACGCTTCGCCCCCACTTACAATAGGCCCACCTCTTGCTCGCTCTTGATGCCGACGCGGGACGCGTCGCCCACAGAACTGGGTGAATTGGGTGAATTGGGTTAGTTGGGTGAACTTGCTTCTCTTGGTTGCAAAGTTGCACAGAATGTCTTACATGGTCAAAAAGAGTGAACAATTTGTACACTTTTTCTGCTTCTACGCGCGCGCACGCTCCGTCAATTTCATGCTGCGAGATATACACTGCCGTCACTTCCTCCCCCTAACTTGCTCAGATTCAATCCGTTGCGAAGTGTAGGCAGCAATCGTTTGCTTGCACTCTTTCTCCCACGGCAGCGCATGGCCTGCATTGTCCGCTTATGTTCAAAAAAGTACCATTCCATCGAACTTTCTCCATGGAGGAAATCCTCGATGAAATGGGGAAAAACTGAAATTATAGGTAGGAGGAGTTGAAACTGGAGCATGGGGAAAATAATGCTCGAGTAAGGGGAAATCAGAACAGGAAGGAAGGCTAATCGGGTGCCATGTAATGGTGAGTGCCTTTTGTGACGACAAGTGCAGGCAAAGTGTAGGCAAATGGAGTGTGCTTGCACTTATGAAAGCATTGATATTCAGATGAATCTGAATAGATAGTGCAAGGAACGAGGGTGATGAAGGATGAAATCGACTGTAGTGCGCGCGCGTAGAGAGTCTGGCCTACTTACTCGCTTTGTGGAGAGGAGTAAAAGCAAAAAGGAGTGTACAGTTTGTACACTCTTTTTGTTAATGTCGCGGACTACGTTTATCTTCGCGTCCGTAAACTTATTTCTTCAGTACCAGATGATCTGTGTCGAAGACGACGGTATATGTCTTGCCCTTCGTGGTGGGCACGTCCATGACGTGGCTGCCGTAGCGCAGATGCGCTGTGCCACCTGAGCCCGATGTGATACGTGCCTCCGTCAGGCGGCCGCCTGCCCACTTGAGGTCCACGCCGAAGTTGCCACGAGCTCTGAGGCCCGTGATGTTTCCGCTCTGCCAAGCATCGGGCAGCGAAGGCAGCAGGTCGATACAGCCCGCATGGCTCTGCAGGAGCATCTCTGTGACGCCCGCTGTGCCACCGAAGTTGCCATCAATCTGAAAGGGTGGGTGAATGTCCCACAGATTGTCGGCAGTGCCATTCTTGAGTAGGTTGCCGTAGAGCACGTAGGAGTGGTTGCCATCGTGGAGCCGTGCCCACTGATTGAGTTTCCAACCCATGCTCCATCCCGTTGCGCCATCGCCACGGTGCTCCAGCACTACGCGTGAGGCTTCAGCGAGTGTGGGCGTGGTGAGCGGCGAGATGGTGTGGCCCGGATGCAGACCATAGAGGTGGTTGACGTGGCGGTGCTGATCAGCGGGATCGTCGATGTCGCGGCTCCACTCCATGAGTTGCCCGTAGCGACCGATCTTGTAAGGAGCCAAGTCGCGGAGAATGCCTTGCCAGCGCGTCACCTCGTCGGCATCGACGCCGAGCTTCTGGGCAGCACTGATGCAGTCGAGCAATATCTCGCGCACCACGGCATGGGTAAACGTCGTGCCCTCGTCGATGGGGCCATGTTCGGGCGAGGTCGAGGGAGCAGCCGTCAGCGTACCGTCGGCCTTGCGCCACAGGAAGTCTTCGCAGAAGAGGGCACAGCCCCTCATGAGTGGGTAGGCGGTGTGGCGCAGGAAGTGCTCATCGCGTGTATAGTCATAATAGTCCCACAGGTGGGTGGCGAGCCACGATGCCGCCATCGGATTATAGTTCCACGACATGTCAGCACCCTCGAGTGGTGCGGTGAAACCGAAGATATTGGCAGAAATGCCAGCCGCCCATCCACGTGCGCCCCAATAAGCCTTGGCGGTGCGTTCTCCGGGCTTCTCGAGCAGACGGATGAAGTCGGTAAGCGGCTCGGCACACTCCGTAAGATTGGTCGAGAGCGAGGGCCAATAGTTCATCTGCAGGTTGATGTTGTTGTGATAGTCCACGCGCCAAGGACCATCCACGTTGTTGTGCCACATGCCCTGCAGGTTGGCGGGCAGATTGCCCGGACGCGATGAGGCTATGAGCAAGTAGCGCCCGTACTGATAATAGAGCGTCTCGAGACCCGCATCCTTAGCTCCGCGGCGATAGTCTGCCAGTCGCTCGTTGGTGGGTTTGGCAGACGATGCTCCGTCGAGATGGAACTTTACGCGTCCGAAGAGCGAGGCGTAGTCCTTTAGGTGTTCGGCAAAGAGCTTGTCGTAGCCCTTGGCTGAGGCACGCTTCATCCAGCGTTCAGTAGTCTTCAGCGGATCCACGCCCACGTAGGCTTTTGGGTCGTTGAAGTCGGGATTGTAGTTGGGTGCATAATCCGTATCGGCGGTGAGCAGAAGAGTCAGTTCGTCGGCGCCCTCCACGTGGATAGCACCATCGCGATAGGTCACGCTGCCGCCCTTTGCGACTGCACGCACACGCACTACGTACTCCATGTGATTGTTGTCCAGGTGCGCCGTGTAGCAAAAACCGCCCTTTCCATCGGGCGCGAAGCTGCCTTCGCTCACGGGGTTGGGAGCATACTTCACGGTCAGCGTCTGCTTGGCGGGTTGACTTGCGGTGAGGCGAATGGCCATCACGTTGGCGGGATAGGAGATGAAGGTATGGCGCTCATAGCGAGTGCCATCGGCAGCGGTGAAGCTCACACAGGCATAGGCAGAGTCGACCGAGAGCGCACGGCGGTAGTGGCTCACGCCATCGGGACTGATGCCCGTCTCGAGCGTGAGTTCGCCCATCGTGGTAAACGATCCGAAGCGGAATTGCGGTTCGCCCGTAGCCTCGTAAGGCACGTTGCTATTGAAGTTTTGCGTGGTGAGCCTTGCCGCTTTCTGCCAGTCGCCATCGGTGAAAGCTTGGCGAATATCCTTCAGCACGTGGGCCGACTGCTTGTTTTGGTTCCAGTAGTCCTGTGCTCCCTTGGCAGTATTGGGGCCGCCGCGCCAGAGGGTCTTCTCATTGAGCGTATAGCGTTCGGTCTGGATGCTCCCCATCACGTTGCAGCCTATACTGCCGTTGCCAAGGGGCAGTGAGCGGTATTCCCATTCGTGATCAGAATTGACGGCTGAATCGCCTGCACGCACAGGTTTGCGAGTATGGTCGGGATTTCCGCTCCACCAGCATTGCTGTCCGCGGAGCGAAGTGGGCTGGTCGAACCATACCACGTTGTTTTGCGCTCGCGCCGAGGTGGTGGCGGCAAGCAAGGCGAATAAGAAAAGAGTTCTCATTTCAAGTAAAGTAAAAAGTAGTAAGTAATAGGCTTAGTCATTCTTCTCGAGTGCTTGGATATTGCGCATAAGGCCTTCGTATTTGGCTCTTTTTACTGCGCTTTTGCGGAAGAGCTCGCGGTATTTTTCTAAGGTGAGTGTTTTCCAGTCGATAGGGCGCATCTGCATGATGGCGGGCCGAGGCTTTAAAGCATCGATAGAGGTGGGCTGCGAGAATCGCCGATTCCATGGGCATACTTCTGCACATCTGTCGCAGCCATAGAAGCAAGGCGACATCTGAGCTTGAGCCTCTGCGGGAATCTCCCCGCGGTGTTCTATGCTGAGATAAGACAAGCAGCGGCGGGCATCGAGTGTGCCATCGCCGCGCAAGGCGTGCATCGGACAGGCATCGAGGCAGGCTTTGCAACTTCCACAATGCGCTACGATGGGACGGTCGTAATGGTCAGCCTCGTGGATAAGGATGAGTTCGCCTAGGAAGAAATAGCTTCCCGCTTGAGGCAGAATCAGTTGCGAATTGCGCCCGCGCCACCCTAGGCCGCAGCGCTCTGCCCAGTATTTTTCATCGACGGGTGCTGTGTCGACGAAGCATCGACCGTCGCGATGCTCCTCCCATCCCATACGCTGCATGAGCTCACGAAGCATCTGCTTCACCACATCGTGATAGTCGGAACCTCGAGCATAGCGTGCGAGTGTCCATGAAGGAGAAATCTCGCTACAGTTGCCCGTATTTTCGCTGCTTTCATCGGGCGAGAAGTAATTAACAGCAAGGCTCACCACCGTGCGCGCTCCCTCTACGAGCAGTCGAGGATCGAGTTTCTTTTCCACGTCCTGCTCCAGATAGTGCATCTCGCCTTGACAGCCCTCGCTAAGCCATTGGCGGAGCTCTTCTGCCCGTTGGGGGCTTACGGCCTCTGCGGGGGCAAGTCCACAAGCCGAGAAGCCTAGTTGGGATGCTTGCGATTTGAGCAATGCTGAGTCGATGTGCATTTATTGGTAGATGAGCGTGGTGAGTCTTTCTGGATTGTACACTTCTTGGGCCACCTGCTGAAGCTGCTGGGCTGTGACGGCCTCGAGACTTCCAATGATAGCCTCTACGGAGCGGTGGCGGTTGTAGTGGGCAAAAGTCTTGCCCAGGGCAAGGGCATAGCCTTCGGAAGCATCGGTAGAGATGCCTATTTGGCCGCGCAGCTGCTTCTTGGCGGCTGCGAGTTGGGTGGGAGTGAGCGGACTATCGATGAAACGGAGCAATTCGCGCTCCAGCAGACGACGGCAACGCTTTACGTCATGAGCATCGCAACCGAAATAGACATTCCAAAAGCCCGTGTCGGGATAAGTGTTGAGATAAGCATCGACACTATAGACGAGGCCCGCCTTCTCGCGCAGCGAAAGGTTGAGGCGAGAGTTCATGCCCGGTCCGCCCAGCATGTTGTTGAGCAGGACGAGTGCAAAGCGACGCTCGTCTGTACCCGCAAAGGTAGGACCGCCGATGAGCACATGGGCTTGGTGGGTGCTTTTCTCGACCACACGCTCGTCTCTCTGAGCACAAGGCACGGGAGTAGGGGCTGTGGAGAACTGGAATGGCTGGAGCGAAGCAAAGTCGGAAACGGGTAGCAGGCGCTCCAAGGTGCGCACCACGCGC
>JBNMGC010000062.1:0-9704 GCA_050873845.1 Alloprevotella sp. | reverse complement strand
GCCGTCCAACACCCGATGATAATCAGCAATACACTGAAGAAGAGGATGATGGGGCGGTTGCGAAGGGAAAAGGATATGATCTTGTTGAGCATAATACTACTTTTTTAGGAGAAAGTATTAAGTATAAAGTATTAAGTATTACAATTAGGCTGGAGCTTACTTTATAACCTAAAATCTCCGACCTTATAACCTAAGACCTTAAAACTCCCCTAATTAATGAGAATGGCTCTCGGGCACAGCTGTGGCATTGGCAGCGAGGCGCACAAGCGTGGCACCGCGTGTGACAACCTTGTCGCCAGAACGCAAGCCCGAAAGTATCTCGGTGCGCAGTCCGTCGGAGGAGCCCAACGTGACTTCTACTCTGCGGTAAGAGTCGGCGCTCTGCTGCACGTAGACGAAATAGACGCCTTGCGACTCCGTGATGGCCTCGGTCGGAATGGCTAACACGCCCGAGCGCACATTGCCCTGAAGGTATACTTGTGCAAAACTGCCCGAGACAATGCTCCCTTGGTTATTAAACTCAAAGATTACGGGCACGAAACTTTCGCCCGTGCTCGATGCTCTGCCCTTCGACACCAGGCGGCCGCCCAATTGGGAGAGACTATATACGTGGTCGCTCTCATCGTAGGCCATGCGGAAGTTGGCTGTAGAGATGCGCGGAAGCATGCCAAAGTAGCGTTCGGGCACGTCGGCACGGAGCTGTACGCGTTTGCTCTGCGTCACCGTGGCGAGTGCTTGACCTGCTGAGACGTAATCGCCAGGGCGGACCAAGAGCGTCTTCAGATATCCCCCGATGGGCGCTGATATGGCGCGGCTCTGAGTAGCGCTTCCGAGACTTTGTGCGGTAGCGGAGGCGGCTTCATAGCGTTGGCGCGCTTCTTCAAGTTCGCGTTGCGAGATAATCTTTTCAGCAGCCAATTTCTCGGCTCTGTCGAGTGCCAGGCGTGCTGCTTTAGCCTCGCTTTGTGCCACTGCAGCGGGATTGCCATCGGCCATGGGTTTGCCGTTGACAATAAATAAGGCCTGTCCATTACCGACGGCTTGCCCCTCCGTGAGGGCTCCGCCTGCGAAACGCACAATGCCTGCCATGGTGGCGCTGACCGTGGCTTCGGCACCCGAAGCGGGAAGCACCTGGCCGCTCACTTCGATGACTTCGGAAAAATCGGTGGGTTGCAGCGTAGTAACCTCTACACCCGCAGCACGAGCTTGTTCTGTGGAAAACTCTATCTCATCGGGTGCGTGATGGTGGCCCTCTTCGGTGGCTTCGGAGTGGGCGTCGCCCTCGTGGTCGTGATCATGACCTTCATGGCCTTTGCCACACGCACTAAGGAGCATAACTGCACTGGCAGCTACGCTTAATAATAAATAAGGTATATACATGAAATGATTTGCGTGGATAAGTAAACCCATTGGCGGAATTTCGGGTTAACGGGTTAACAAGTTGACAGGTTAACAAGTAAGTATGCTATACACTACTTATTATGTTAGAGTCAGAATGACAAAGAGCTTTGCAAACTTACTTGTTAACCCGTAAACTTGTCAACTTGTTTACTAATTCCGCCAACGCGTTAAGTAAGAATAAATGTTTCGAATAACACTTATCCACGCATGGGAGGGCCGCGACGGCACAATTGCTTGCTAAAATGAGAAGCAAGCAGGGTAGGAGAGGGCAGACCATAGGCTGCATGCTCTCCTATATATATAATAGGTGTATATTCTCTTGACCAGAAATCGTGGGGAAGGAAACCTCCATCTGTTCCGCCCACAGCTTTGCGTACGATTGATAGGTGCGAGGACGCCGACTGCCAGTAGCATTGATGACGGTCGGAGGAGTGAGAAGCGTGATGAGCTGTGTGCTCGTCGTTGATCTGCCCATCGCTATGGCAAATCTCTGTGACCCAACAAGCCGCCCCGCCATCGTGGTGATGGTGGGGAAAGAGCGTAAGCAGGAGCATCAGTACGATGCCCAGCGACGCAAGGTATGCAGAGCGCGAGATTTTCACATTGCAAAGGTAAGAAAAGCCTTGTGCAACCAAGTTGCAAAGCCAATAAATGTGATAAAAATGCTTGAATTATAGCAGAATGTCGTACTTTTGCACGTGAATAGGATTCGCTAATAACAACAAACACTATACATCAATTACATTTATGAAAAAGTTTTTCATGCTTTGCGCAGCTCTCCTGATGAGTTTCGCAACAGCTCATGCCGATGAAGGTATGTGGCTCCTGAAGCTGATGAAGCAGCAACATCTTGAGGACTCACTCCGCAAGGCTGGCCTTCAGCTTCCGCCCGAAGCACTCTACAGCGAGACCTCTCCCTCTCTGCGCGAATGCATCGGTATATTCGGCGGCGGTTGCACCGGTGAGGTGGTAAGCCCCGAGGGCTTGGTGCTGACCAACCACCACTGCGGATTTAGCTATGTGCACGAGATGAGTGCCATCGGTCACGACTATATGAAAGATGGCTACTTCGCTCACAGCCGCGGCGAAGAACTGCGGACTCCCGCTAGTCTGACCTTTACGTTCGTAATCCGCATTGCCGACGTGACGAAGGAAGTCAATGCTGAGGCTGCCAAAAAGAAAGTAGACGAATATACGAAGCAGAGCATGGGTTTCCTTGAACCCATCGCTCAGAAGATGCTTAAGAAGAGCGACCTGGCTAAGAAGAAAGGCATGAGCGCTCGCATTGTGCCCTACTTCGGTGGTAATCAGTTCTACATCTTCTTCGAACAGAAATATCAGGACATCCGCCTCGTGGCTAACCCTCCCTATAACGTGGGTCAGTTTGGTGGCAATACAGACAACTGGATGTGGCCGCGCCACAATGCCGACTTCTGCATGTTCCGCATCTACGCCGACAAGAATGGCGAGCCTGCTCCCTATAGCAAGAACAACGTACCCTTGAAGGTGAAGAAATACCTTCCCATCTCGCTTAAAGGCATGAACGAGGGCGACTACACTATGATAATGGGCTTCCCCGGAAGCACGAGCCGTTATCTCACTGCTGCCGAGGTGAAACTTCGTTGCGAAGCTATTAATCAGCCCATTATTGTGGCTGGTAATCCGCTCTTGCAGTACTACAAGACCTTGATGGATCAGAGCGACGAGAATCGCTTGAAACTCGAGGACGAGTATGCATCATGGGGCAATACGGTCAAGAACTTCGGCGGCATGAACGAAGCCGTAGAGAAGAATCATCTCATCGATGAGAAGAAAGCAGAAGAAGCACGCTTCCGTGAATTTGCCGAAAAGAGCGGCAAGGCAGAGTATAAGGACGTGATCGATCGCATCGAGAAGCTCTGCCAGACTTACAGCGATACGCTGCACGATGCAACATTGATGCGTATTGCGCTGCAAGATCAAGACTTGTGGATACGTCCGTCGCTAGTACGTGCTTACGAAAAGGCACTCAAGGGTGGCAAGGAAAAGGATATCACGGCTGCTAAACAGGCCATCATGGACTACTGCAAGCAAGAAGGGAACTTCTCGGTTGACAAAGTAATCGATTGCGGCAAGGTGCGTTTGCTCATCCCTTATTTCATGAAGGAACGCAAACTCAAGGAAATGCCTCATTTCCTTACAGCCAAGCAAGATTTGGAAAAGAACATTGACCACTTGTATGCCACGACCGTGTTTGCAGACAGTGCAAAGTTGGCCGACGCCTTGGCAAAGAACGATGCAGAAGTGCTGAAGGCAGATCCCCTCTATAAGGAAATAAGCGACATCTTTGAGTATACGGATAAGACCTTCAAGGGCCAGTCAGAGTACGCCAAGCAGCGCATGGAACTTGACAAGATCTACGTGCGTGGCCTCTGCGAAATGTATGATTGGGCAAAGTCGCCCGATGCCAACTTCACACTGCGCATGACTTATGGCCACGTGAAGGATCTCGAGCCCCGTGATGCCGTACATTACGACTGGCGCACCGTGCTCGATGGCATGTTTGAGAAAGAAAGCAAAACGGAAAGTGACTATTTCATCAACGAGCGCTTACGCAAACTCTACGAGGCTAAGGACTTCGGTCGCTATGCTCGCGAAGATGGCAAACTGCCCGCTTGCTTCCTATCTAACAACGATATCACTGGTGGCAACTCAGGTTCGGGTGTGCTCAATGCCAAGGGTGAACTCATCGGCTTGGCATTCGACGGCAACATCGAGAGCCTCTCGGGCGACCTTAAGTTTGACCCAAAACTCCAGCGTTGCATCAACGTAGATATCCGCTACGTGATGTTCATCATCGACAAATTCGGCGGTAGCACTTACGTGCTCGACGAACTCGATATCCGCTAACGCGGAACGTTCTCATCTGAGAATACCATTCTTATTTATTAGAACACCTTTGAAAGAGGACTCCTTCGTGGAGCCCTCTTTTTTCATGGCTGCAAGCCTAGAGGTCGAGTGCTGGAAGCTTTGCTACAATAAGCCGTACCTTCTGCTCCCTCTTCTTAGATCGTGGCAAAATAGCCGCACACTTAAAAATAACGACTCTAATACTTGCGAGAAACGATAATAAGTCATACTTTTGCAGTGTACTATTAACGTATTACACTAAAACACCTAATGAGCGTATGATTAATATAGCAAACATAGACTTTAGTTACGGACGAAGGAAACCGTTCGTATTCAGTGATTTCTCCTTAGAATTGCCTGTGGGAAAGATCTGCGGATTGTTGGGCAAGAACGGCACGGGCAAGAGCACGCTGCTCTATCTAATGAGCGGTTTGCTTCGTCCGCAGAAGGGAACGATCACTTTCGACGGCGAGGATGTGACTAAGCGCTCAGTCGAGGTGCTGAGCGATATCTTCGTCGTGCCCGAGGAGATAGAACTGCCTTCGCTCAGCATGGAGCGCTATGTGAGGGTCAATGCTCCATTCTATCCCAACTTTAGTCAGGATGTGCTCGAAGAATGCTTACGCGACTTTGAACTACCTACGCAGCTCGATCTGCGCGGACTATCTATGGGACAGAAGAAGAAGGCTTTTATGAGTTTCGCACTTGCCACGGGCACTCACCTGCTGCTCATGGATGAGCCAACGAATGGACTTGACATTCCCTCGAAAAGCCTCTTTCGCAAAGTCGTTTCTCGCCACATGACCGACGATCGTACGCTCGTGATTTCCACCCATCAGGTGAGAGATGTGGATATGCTCCTCGACCACGTGATCATGCTTGAAGGTTCTCGCCTCTTGCTCAACCGCTCCACGGCAGATATCTGCGCAGCGCTTCGCTTTGAAGAACGCCCCGTGGGAGAGAGCACAAACGATGCACTCTATGCACAACCTTCCATCTATGGTAATTCAGTCATTGTGGAAAACCATGATACCGATGCTGAGACCCCACTCAATCTTGAGATGCTCTTCAATTGTGCTGAGGCGGGGAAGCTACCCAAGTCGCTCACTGATTAGATTGTTCATCCCGTATTCTCCTAAAAATACTCCTATATATAATGAAAGATTTCAGCATACAACGTTTCGGTGCATTGCTCCGTTACGATTTCGTGCAAAATATGCGCGCATACATCTCGATGATGCTCGGCCTTTTCTTGGCACATTTTTTCGCTCAACTGAGTGTATACTATTTTTCTCTCAATGGATGGACGATGCTCCTTCCTGCTAAGGAAGAGGGCGTGTTGAGCGATGCATACGCTTGTTTTTGGATGGTGACATTGGTGGCCATGTTTATCGGATTATCGTATACGTTTGCCAATCTAAAGACGAAGCCCAAGCGCATTGCTTATCTCATGCTTCCTGCTTCTAACTTAGAAAAATTCCTCTCGCGTGTGCTCATCTTCACAGTAGGCGTGGGCGTAGTCAACGTTCTGACTTTTCTCGTTGCAGATGCCGCTCGTATGGTGGCGCTTTTAGCCATGCCTGCACACATGGGGATGTCCTTCGGTGAGATCGTAAAAATGCTTTTCGAAGATGCCTCCGTGTTGTTTAGCACTCCTAACAGAAATCCTGAAGGGGTATGGGTGGTGCTTTTTTCGCTTGCTTCCTTCATCAATACCTATCTTGTGTTTTTGCTCGGAAGTGCGCTATTTCGCAAATTCGCCTTCTTTAAGACGGCGAGTATCATGGTAGGTGGAGGCATTCTGCTGTCGATGGTGCTCGTATCATGGGCCATGCATATAAGCTTCACAGGGCGCGACGTGGAGCTAACGGGCATTAGTGCCCCGCTTTGGACGTGTTTCCACGTGTCTTGCTGCGTGGCTTGGATTGTGCTAAGTTATTGGCTGTTTAAGAAAATCACTGTGGTCAGAAGAAAAATATTCTGATAGCGTAAATACCTATCCCACGCGAGAAATACAAATAATCCCAAGAACCATTCTCTCTAATTCCCCTAATAATGAATTTTAAAGAAGGTCAACCCATCTACGCGCAGATAGCCGAACGATTGTGCGACGAAGTGCTAGCAGGCACTTATCAGCCAGATAGTCGCATTCCTGGTGTGCGCGAATATTCCGCCTTGCTCGAGGTGAATGTCAACACCACGGTGAAGGCCTATGATCTCTTGGCGCAACGAGGCATCATCTATTCCCGCAGAGGTATGGGTTACTTTGTGGCCGCCGATGCGCCTACCTTTATACAAGAAGAACGTCGTAGCTATTTCCGACAGCACACCCTGCCCGAACTCTTCCGCCAAATGCACCTACTAGGCATTTCTATGGAAGAGCTGACGAAGCTCTACAAGGCACAACAAACATCTCAATCTGCACAATAAATTCCCCACAATGAAGCAAACACTATCTCTTATAGCACTCATGATGCTTACCTTGCCGACGAGCGCTCAGAAGCGCGGCCAAGTGGTCGATGCGCAAGGGCAACCCGTGGCTTTTGCCAATGTGGTGGCTCTCAATCCTTCCGACTCTGCCGTGGTGGCAGCCACGCTGACTCATGATGACGGACAGTGGCAGTTTGCCGATAGCGTGAAGACGCTTTCCTTGCTTCGCGTCAGTGCTGTGGGTTACGAACCACTCTATTATAAAAGCGGTGTGCCCATGGAGCGGCTCACGCTTACGCTTCGTGCACTCGATGCTCGTCAGTTGGGCGAGGCCAACGTGGTGTATAAACGCCCCGTCTCGAAGCTCGAGAATGGTGCACTCGTCACTTCCGTAGAGAATACCGTGCTCTCTAAGGCGGGCACGGCAGAAGACCTATTGCAACAGGTGCCTGGCCTCATGAAGTCGGCCGATAAGGACGGAAGTATAGAAGTAGTAGGTCGTGGCAAACCTTTAATCTATATCAACGGCCGACAGATGCGCGACGAAAGTGAACTCAAGCAGCTTCGCAGCGACGAGATTAAAAACGTAGAGGTCATCAACACCCCTGGTGCGCAATATGACGCTTCGGTCAATGCTGTGGTGCGCATCCGCACGAAACGCCGCAAGGGAGAGGGCATCGGTGTAAACTTCAGCAATGATTATTATCAAGGACAATTCGCTTCGGAAGATGCTCGTCTCAAACTCTCCATGCGTAAGAATGCCTTCGACTTCAACGTGCAAGGTGGCTATGATTACAATCATGGGTATTGGAATTCGGGAAGCGACCAGATAGTCAGCACCCCTGAGGGGCTATGGACGATGCCTTTCTACGACAAGAATTCTTGGAAGATGCACAGAGCTGATGGGGTAATGGAGTTCAACTTTACTCCTTCCGACAAGCACTCCACGGGTGTGCGTTATTCTCTGAAAAAGACTTTCCCGAATGATAGTTATGCCACCGTGGAGAGCCATATCTGTAAGAATGGTGCAGACTTTGACGAACTGGCCAACTCTCTCAAAATAGCCGAAGACAATGATCTGACGCATGCCGTTAATGCTTACTACGAAGGCCAATGGGGTAAGGGGCAGTTTCGTATCGATGCTGACTTCTACTCCAGTGGAAGCAACAGCGTAACTACCTACGACGAACATAGTCAGACGCAAGACAGTCGCCAGTTTCCCACTGTGAGTGACACGCGCAACCGTCTCTTCTCAGCCAAGGCACAGTATGAGTTCCCATGGCTTAAGGGAAAGTTTGCCGTAGGTTCGCAGTATGTGCAGACCAATCGTCACGACAATTACTACGTTGATGCTACGCTCCCTGGCATCACTCCTTCTGCGTCAAAACTCTTAGAGCGCACTGCCGCTGGCTTCGCTCAATATTCCACTACGATAGCTCGTCGCTATCAACTCACGGCAGGACTTCGCTACGAGCACCTACAACTCGACTATTACCTCTCCCGTCAGCGCATCGGAGAGCAATCGCCCACCTACAACAACCTCTTCCCGTCCCTCTCGCTCGCTGGCATGGTGGGTAAGGCACAGGTGATGCTCTCTTATACAAGTAAGACCACACGCCCAGACTACAGCCAACTATCGTCCAACGTAGTCTACGGCAATCGCTACTTGCTTCAAAGCGGTAATCCCAACTTGAAGCCAACCATCCTCCATTCGGTCAATTTCACCGCCGTGTGGAAATGGTTGCAAGCTACGCTCAACTATGACTACAGTCGTGATGGCATACTCTTCTGGGGCGAATCTCTGCCCGAACAGCCCGAGGTGACGAAGGTCACGTATATCAACAAGAGCTATTCGCAGCTACAAGCCACGCTCACCCTGTCGCAGCAGATCAAGTTTTGGCGTCCCATGCTCACTGCCTATGTGTCGAAGAACTTCTGCAACCTGCGCCTCAATGATGGTACTCGCTTGGCTATGAACCCACTGCTTGTGCTCTACACCTCGCAATCCTTCACGCTTCCTAAGGGATTTGGCCTCACTGCTGCCTATCGCATGTCGACACGCGGCAGTTATCAGAACGTGCAAATACTTCGCATGAACCACTCTTTGGAAGCTTATCTTACCAAGTCCTTCCTTAAAGACGCGCTTAGTATCAACATCGGTGGCCGCGATCTGCTGAAGAAGAACAAAAGCTGCATTCGCATGAGCCTGCATAATGGAAGTCTTACGCAGACCGGATTGGGCGATACCCGCGTGTTCTACATCAAACTCAATTATAAGTTCAACTCCATGCGTAATCGCTATAAGGGCGAAAGTTCTATGGAGGATGCGCTCCAACGTTTGTAATGTGAGATCGCACCTTCAACAATCGCAAGGTCTGTTAATAGGTTGAGGTAGAAGGAAAAAACATGCTTTTCCTTTGCTGTACAATCACTTTGCATTATATTTGCAGCCATATTAAGTAGGTAAAGATAGAAACTTATGATAGTACAAGTTGCCAATCCTATATACGATGTTGTGTTCAAATTCATGATGGAGGATGAGCGCGTGGCTAAGACGATACTCTCGGCATTGCTAAAGAAAGAAGTGCTGAACGTTACAGTGCGTCCGCATGAGTATAGTAACGTGACGCGCGATTCGCTGTCGATGTTTCGCATAGACTTCGCAGCCCGGGTGCGTGAAGACAATGGTCATGAACATCTTGTGCTCATTGAGTTGCAAAAAACGTGGCTCGACACCGAAACGTTGCGCTTCCGCCAATATCTGGGTGCACAGTATAGTTCGCAGCGTAATATAAAGAAAGAGTCGGCAAAAGGTTATGCTTATCCCATGATAGCCGTATACCTGCTCGGTCATAGAGTGGGAGATATAAAAGAACCCGTGATCTACGTGGATCATAAGGCATACGATTATAGCGGACAGGAAGTAAAAGAAGGAGAAAAAGATCCCTTCGTGGAAAGCCTTGTTCACAACAGCATCATCGTGC
>JBNMGC010000061.1:0-9721 GCA_050873845.1 Alloprevotella sp. | reverse complement strand
GCGTCGGCATGAGCACACAATAAAGCAAATTGTGATCATGCCGACGCGGGACGCGTCGCCCACAAAACTAATGAAATAATACTATATACTACCTATCAGAACTGCATGGGGTTGAGACTCTTATAATAGTCGTCCATGCGATTTTCAATGTTGGAGAATTGACCTTCAAGCTCTTTGGCCGATTCGGGAGCGATCTCGAGCGAACGCTTAAGGTCTTCGGCAGCACCGGCTTCGTCCTTGAGATGGTGCTTCACGCCACCACGAGCTTTGTAGGCGGGAGCAAAGTCGGGACGAAGGTCTATCACCTCGTCGTAGAGCTGAAGGGCCTTATCCCAACGGGTGGTCTGCTCATAGAGCGCACCGAGGCGGAGCACGCTGTCAGTAAAAGGATTGATGGTGCGCACGGCCTCGTAGTCGGCAATTGCCTCATCGAAGCGGCCCAATGCTGCATAGGCATCGGCACGAAGGGAGAGATAAGGCTCACTGTCGGTTTGCTTCTCGATCAAGGCATTGGCATCGGTAAGCACTTCGTTCCACTGCCCCATGCTGGCAAGCACTTGGGCTCGGAGCAAGAGAGCTTGCTCGTAGTCGGGGCGGAGCGCAAGACACTGCGTGAGATGGGCTATGGCCATGAAGTCTTCATGGAGTCCGTGGTCGGCTTCTGCTGCGAGATAGAGCGCACGTGCCTCCTCGGGGTGGGCGGAGAGAATGGCTGCGGTAGTCTTTCGCTCATCTTCGTAATGCTTCAGATGGCCCTGCGTCTGAGCCAAGAGGAGGTCTACTTCGAGTGTGTCTTGAGGCGATTGTGAGATTTCCTCGAGCAGCGGGAGGGCAGCTTCATGGTTGCCCATGCGGAGATGAGCTTCGGCGAGCAGACTCAGCGTCTGAAGGTCGTGCTTTATCTCGAGTGCTGCCGAGAAGCATTTTACGGCATAAGGCACTTCGCCCATTTGCATCGCACGGATGCCATCATCGCGAAGCGTGGCATACTGGCTGTCGGGGTTAGATTTTCCCGACCCGAAGAGAGATGATAAGAGGCCCATATGAAATTGTTGCTTTTTTGCGTAATTAAAGTTTGGAGGTTACGAACTTATAAAGTAAGTCTTACAGGCTGAAGGTAACATGACAACCTTATAACTTCAAACCTACTTTATAACCTCGTAACCTCCAAACTCAAAACTGATATTATCCGTAGATTACCTTGCCATTCTCATCCTCGTAGGGCTTCATATCCTTCGCGTACTGGTTCATGGCGCGGAGGCTCATACCCATAGATGAGAAGCCACCATCGTGGAAGAGGTTCTGCATGGTCACCTTGCGAGTGAAGTCAGAGAACATCATCACGCAGTAGTCTGCACAGTCTTCTGCGCTGGCATTGCCCAGAGGAGACATCTTGTCGGCAAAGTCCATCATGTTGTCGATTTCCTTGATACCCTTACCTGCAGTGGTAGCAGTGGGGCTCTGTGAGATGGTGTTGATGCGTACGTGCTTCTCACGACCATAGATGTAGCCAAATGAGCGAGCGATGCTCTCGAGCATGCTCTTGGCATCGGCCATATCGCTATAACCATAGAAAGTACGCTGTGAAGCCACATAAGTGAGGGCCACTACTGAGCCATACTCTGCGATGGCGTCGAGCTTCTTAGCGCTCTGGAGCATCTTGTGGAATGAGATGGCAGAGATGTCGAGTGTCTTCTGCAGATAGCCGTAGTCGAGGTCGTCGTAAGTGCGGTGCTTACGCACGTTGGGGCTCATACCGATAGAGTGGAGCACGAAGTCAATCTTTCCACCAAGCACTTCCATACTCTTTTGGAATACGTTAGTGAGGTCGTCTACGTTGGTAGCGTCGGCGGGAATAATGGTTGCACCGATCTTCTCGGCGAGCTTATCGAGTGTGCCCATGCGGAGTGCCATGGGAGTATTGCTCAATGTAATTTGTGCGCCTTCTTCAGCAGCCTTCTCAGCTACCTTCCAAGCGATTGATTCTTCGTTGAGCGCGCCGAAAATGATGCCGCGCTTGCCTTTCAGTAAGTTGTGAGTCATAATCTTGTTAAGTAGTTCTCCGAAGCCTACTCCCGCACCTTTCACGGGCGTTTGCTTCAAAATTCGTGCGCAAAATTACTGCTTTTGTGCAAAACAAGCAAGAGAGAACGGCTTTTTCTACTATTTCGGTTGATATTTGGACGGTAATACAACGAGTGGACGAGCCGACAAGGAAGTTGGTCTTAGACATATCCTAACTTTCTCGTCGCCCCGTCCACTCATTCTTTCGTCAGCCTGTTATAGCTCGATTGTGAATGTCTGCATGGTGCTCAGATCGATGGTCCAAAGCTTATTGATGAGCGGTTCGCCATAGCCACAGATGAGCTGAAGGGCTTGTTCTGCCAGGACGCTACCTACCACGGCGGGAGTCATTCCCACCAGAGGCTTACCTGGATGGGGCATGCTGAGGGTAGCAGCCTCGTCGGGATAGAGGTCGCGATAGTGGCGCGCATTGGGCCCCACGTTGAACACGGCGGCTTGACCGTCAAATGCTCGCACCGCACCATATATATAAGGTATGCCTGCTTCGCGACATGCATCGTCGATGAGGAAGCGTGTGGCAAAGTTGTCGCACCCGTCGATCACCATATCATACTTGCTCACGATGTCGGCAGCATTTTCGCGCGTGAGGCGGTAGGGATAGGCTTCCAGCTTCACCTCGGAGTTGAGGCGATGGAGGCGTTCCACGGCTTCAGCGAGTTTGGGTTTGCCCAGTTGGTCTTCGCCATAGAGCACTTGGCGATGAAGGTTGGTGATGGACACGACGTCGTCGTCCATCAGTCCGAGCGTGCCCACACCAGCTCCTGTGAGGTAGAGCGATATGGGTGAACCAAGACCGCCCACACCGACTATGAGTATGCGTGCTTGGCGTATTTTGCGCTGTCCTTCCTCGCCTATTTCGGGCAGGTGGAGCTGACGTTCGTAGCGCGATTCGGAAGAAGAAACGTTGTTCATAATATAATCTTATGTGGAGAGCGAGAGTTTGGAGTTTTGAGGTTATAAGGTTATAAAGTTGCCTTCGCTCGTTAGCCTGGGGCATAAGTAACTTTATAACCTCATAACCTTAAAAATCCAAACCTTACCCCAAAGCTTACTTTATCTTATTTACAAAATCGAAACTTTCATCCCAATCCTTCCATACGGGTTCTACACCGACGGCTTTGAGCGCCTGTGTCACTTCGGGCACGCTGCGTGGATCGGTCACTTCGAACTGTTCGAGTGCATCCTTATGAGTGGCATAGCCGCCAGGTTCGGTTTGGCTACCAGCCGACATGGTGGTCACGCCGAGTGTAGCCATATGGTTGCGGAAGTCGGGACTCTCGCGGGTGCTATAAGAGATATCTACGTCGTGGTCGAAGATGCGCATGGCGAAGGTGAGCTGTGCGAGTTCGCGATCGGTCATGACGCAGTTGGGCTGAAAGCCGCCATTCTCTGCCGGACACATACGTGGGAAGTTCACGCTGTACTTGGTGCGCCAATAGTGGCGTTGCAAGTAGCGCAAGTGGCGCGCCATCATGGTGATGTCGTTACGCCATTCCTTCTCGAGTCCGATGAGCACACCCATGCCGATGGAGTGAACGCCAGCCTGTCCCATGCGGTCGAAGCCGTTGACACGCCATTCGAAGTTCGACTTCATGCCGCGCGGATGGTAGAGTTTATAGTTCTCGCGATGATAAGTCTCTTGGAAACAGATCACGCCATTCATGCCGTGATGTGTCAGTTCGAGATAGTCCTCGGTGCTGAGCGGCATCACCTCAATCTTCAGATTGGAGAAGTAGGGCTTTGCCAAGTCGAGCGCCTTAGCCAGATAGGGCGTGCCGGCAAGGACGGGGTTCTCGCCCGTTACGATGAGCAGATTCTCGAATGGGCCAAGCTTCTTGATGGCTTCGTACTCCTTGACCATCTCGTCGGGGGTGAGGATGGTGCGCTTCATCTTGTTGGCCACGTGGAAGCCACAATATACGCAGGAGTTAGTACAAGAGTTGGTGATGTAGAGGGGGATGAACATGGACACCGTGCGGCCGAAGCGTTCCTCGGTGTAGCGACGCGAGAGTTGAGCCATCTGTTCGATGTAAGGCTCTGCGGCGGGCGAGATGAGTGCCATGAAGTCGTCTACGTCGCAATGTTCCTTTTGCAGAGCGCGCACCACGTCGCGCTCGGTCTTAGCGGCAATGGCTGCCGTCGTTTCGTCCCATGAATATTTTAAAAGTTCGTCTGAAAACATTGTATCATTTTTTAGTTTGGAGTTTTGAGGTTACGAGGTTATAACGTTAGCTTTAGACAGGCTAAAGGTCTCTTTATAACCTCATAACCTCCAAACTCAAAACTCTCCTTCTTATCCTAAGAATGCAGTGAGCGGTGAACTTGCAGAGGCTTCGAATGAACTTACCTGTGCGGCGAGTCCTGCTTCGAAAGCTTCGTGACCTGCCTCTACGGCTTTCTTGAATGCAGCGGCCATCTGTGCGGGATTGCCTGCTACGGCAATGGCTGTATTGACCAAACAAGCCGATGCGCCCATCTCCATAGCTTCAGCAGCATGACTTGGAGCACCAATACCAGCATCGACCACGACGGGCACGGTGGCTTGCTCGATGATGATGCGCAAGAAGTCGCGAGTCTGCAGTCCGCGATTCGTGCCGATGGGAGCTCCCAGAGGCATTACGGCTGCTGCACCAGCTTCTTCGAGATGCTTGCAAAGAGTGGGGTCGGCTTGGCAATAAGGCAATACGATGAAGCCCTGCTTCACGAGTTCTTCTGTAGCCTTGAGCGTCTCTGTGCTATCGGGCAAGAGGTAACGCGGATCGGGATGGATCTCGAGTTTGAGCCAGTTAGTGCCAAAGGCTTCGCGCGACATTTGTGCAGCGAATACGGCCTCTTCTGCTGTACGCACACCCGAGGTGTTGGGAAGCAGCTGAATGTTGTCGCCCTTTACGTGGGCGAGCATATCGTCGTTGGCATCGTCGAGTTCGATGCGCTTCATGGCTACGGTGACCATCTCTGAGCCTGAGGCTTCGATGGCTTGCTGCATTTCGATATTACTGCGGAACTTTCCCGTTCCGATGAATAGACGTGAATGGAATTCACGATCTGCTATCTTTAAGAGAGACATTATTTTTGAAGTATTAAGTATGAAGTATTAAGTATTACATTGTGGGGAAGGGGGAAAAAGAAGTTTTCCAATAACGAAAGGTGACCTTATAAACTTATAAACTCATAAACTTATTAAACTCATAAACTTATTAAACTTATAAACTCATAAACTTATCAAACTCATAATCTTATAAACTCACACTCCGAGGCCTTTGGTCCCTTATCCTCCACAAGCGGCTTTGATCACAGTGACGTGATCACCTTCGGTCAGTGCGAAGTCTGCCCATTGCGTGCGAGGTACCATCTTGTTGTCTACAGCAGCTGCTACACCCTGTGCGGGAAGTCCAAGCTGATCAATGAGTGCGGAAAGGTGGGTGGCTTGGGTCTGCACCTCCTTGTTGTTGACGAATACTTGCATAAGTAGATATATTAATAATGTATATTATGCGAAGCTCAAGGAGTTAAGATTGACCCTTTGCGCTCTGCCCGGCGCTTACAAAAAGAATGGGCAGAAGATGAGTGGTACAATGCCTACGGCAGCATTAACTGCATCAGGTCGTAAGGGTATAATCTCAGCCAATCAAGCAATTCTATGCATAGGGATTGGCACCCCTTTGTCTTCACAAGCGCAAAATTACCACTTGATCGGGAGAATGCCAAATGTTAGCCCCACTTTTTTTGACTTTTTGTCGGTAAAATGGCCTTTTTCTCATCACATACTGACAAATAGTCCAGCTCGGGCTGACATATTTTCGCCCTCGAAGCGACTATGCGTTTTGGCATGATGATTGCGCTATGTAGGGTGTTCGGCTCTCAGAGATGAGGGCAGGACAAACAACATAACATTAACAACAAATAAAACTACAATATATTATGACACGCTATTCATCACAAGATTGGCTTCCCAGTGTATTCAATGATTTCTTCGACAATAGTTATATGCAACGCGCTAACTCTACCGCTCCTTCTATCAACGTAGCTGAAGACGATAAGACCTACAGCGTAGAAGTAGCTGCTCCGGGCATGACCAAGGACGACTTCAACATCCATATCGATGATAATGGCGACCTCGTCATCAACATGGAGAAGAAACAGCAAGACGAAGAGAAGAAGGGCAAGAAATACTTGCGCCGCGAATTCTCTTATACAAAATACGAACAGACGCTTGTTCTCCCCGACGACGTCGATAAGAGCAAGATTGCTGCAGAAGTAAAGCACGGCATCCTTTGCATCGAACTGCCTAAGGTTGCTCCAAGCGAGACCAAAGTAGCTCGTTCTATCGAAGTGCACTAATAATCTTTCAGAAGCCTCCACGTGAGACTTCGCTTCCATGAGCCCCGTATGGGGTTCGCCTCGGCGAAGCAATGCTTTCCACCCTACATGGTGGGAGCGTTGCTTCGCCTTTTTTGTTGTTTCAGACAGGAGAAAAACAATGGCGTCACACACCGATGCTTCCTCAAGAGAGCAAAGAGCCTACGATGCTCCACTCGCTTTTTTTACACCCCACCCCACCCCATTTCCACATTATTACTTACCTTTGTGCCTATCATGAACACGAACAAAGACCATACTCAGAAAGTGGAGCGCGACTACTACAAGCAGATGCGGTCAGAGAAGGCTTACGAAATCTACGTGAACGTTATCAACAAACTGATGAAGAAGAAGCTTTATCGCGACCCCTCCTATCGTTCTGCTCAGCTCGCAGCCGACCTCAAAGTTCCCCCTCGCTACATCACCACAGCTGTGGCAGTATGTACAGGCGGCAACTATCGTTCGCTTGTCAACGGCATGCGGCTCCACGATGCATGCAACATGCTCTCGCAATCACGCTTCGCCCACATGTCGGCCGAAGACATAGGTCTACTCTCAGGCTTTGCCAGCCGACAAGCTTTCTACATAGCCTTCAATCGTGCCTACCAATGCACCCCCAATCAGTACCGCGAGCAACATCAACAAGATGATGAAGCAGCAACCAAGCAATAACATTCCAACACAAGCGTAGCACATTAGCACAAGCACAACATATTAGCATACCATGCTCACCGACCACGAAAAACGACAAATCACCCAATTAGTCCACCACTGGGTAGTGCCAGCCATCGGCTGCACCGAGCCCATCTGCGTGGCTTTAGCCGCAGCTCGCGCTGCACAAGAACTTCATGCCACCCCCACACACATCTGCACTCGGCTGAGTGCCAACATTCTGAAAAACGCTATGGGAGTGGGCATTCCCGGCACAGGCATGGTGGGACTCCCCATTGCCATAGCCTTAGGCGCATTGGCGGGCAAAGCCGACAAGGGGCTTGAAGTATTGGGCAGTTGCACGCCCTCTGACGTAGAACGAGGCAAAGCATTCATTGCCGAAGATCGCATCGAGATCACGCTGGCAAAGGATGCGCCAGAGAAACTCTATGTAGACGTGACCATCACCAGCAGCGACGAACACCAAGCACGCGTCGTCATCGCTCGTGAACATACCCACATCGTAAGCATAGAGCGCGACGGACACGTGACAGAGAGCCATTCACTACAAGCCTCCTCGTCCGCTACGACCGACCACACGGAAGAAGAACTACAGTTGTGCCTCCACAAAGTGTGGGAATATGCCACCACCATGCCCCTCGCCGAGATAGAATTCATCAACGAAGCAGCACGCCTCAACATCGCAGCAGCCGAGCGCTCGCTACAGGGCAACTACGGCCACTGCTTGGGCAAAGCACTGAGTCGCCCGCTGGGACGTGGCATCATGGGTGAAAGCATCTTCTCACACATCCTCTCGTCGACCTCCTGTGCTTGCGACGCCCGCATGGCAGGAGCCATGATCCCCGTGATGAGCAATTCGGGCTCGGGCAATCAGGGCATCTGTGCCACCAACCCCGTGGTCATCTTTGCCCGAGAAAACCACAATACGCCCGAGGAACTCACCCGTGCTCTCATGCTCTCCCACCTCACCGCCATCTACATCAAGCAGAGCCTGGGCACACTCTCAGCGCTCTGCGGATGCGTAGTAGCTGCCACAGGATCGAGCTGCGGCATCACCTATCTGATGGGAGGGAGCTATGAACAAGTGACTTATGCGGTGAAAAACATGATAGCCAACCTCACGGGCATGATCTGCGATGGCGCCAAGCCCAGTTGCGCACTCAAGCTCACCACAGGAGTGAGCACAGCCGTACTCTCAGCCATGCTTGCCATGCAGGGCAACTGCGTGAGCAGCGTAGAGGGCATCATCGACGACGACGTAGACCGCAGCATACGCAACCTCGTAAGCATAGGCGCCGGTGCCATGAACGAGACCGACCGCTGCGTGCTCGACATCATGACGCACAAGGGCTGCTGATCCCCACCATTCAACCATCGTAAAGTAGCATTTCCATACCCCTCTATTCCGTCATTGCTTAAATCTAAGCCTTTCCGTCTGAATATCAAGGTTCTCCCGTCTACAGATCTTCATCCATCCATCGTTCACCGGGCGGTGGCAGCATTACCACCGCTCGGTGTACGTGCTGCCACCGCCCGGCGGCAATGCTGCCACCGCTCGGTGAACGACGGGAGAACGAACATCCTGAGACAGGAGAACGACCATCTAAGGACGGCAAGACTACCATCCAAGAACGGAAAGGCTATCATATACAGCCCCCCGATGCCTAAGGCACAAGGACAGCCAATGAGGGACAATCTGCTCAAGCAATCCCGTTAAAATGCAGATCTTTGTACACTGAAAAACCACGAAAACGAGAAATAAATTACGAAATGTGACGATTATTAATTGAAGTTTCGGATTTAGAATTTCACATTCCAAATTCAGCACGGATCAGGCTTTCAGCCTGATCCGTACAATACCTAACGAAACTTGAGTTATTAATGAATAAATTTCGTCGTTTGAAAGAAACTATGTAACTTTTCAAATGGACTATAGACTTCTCAAAATCAATGTCATAAAAGGACGTGTCCTGATAAGGCATTCATGAGATAGCTCACGCCGTGCGGAGTGTGGTAAAGTCGTAGGACAAATCTATGCAAAGCGGGCTTGGGTGGGAAGATAGTCCAAGACATATTGAAGGCGTTTACTCAACGCTAAGTTTGAGACACATCGAAATCTAGCAAATTACGACCATCCTGTCTTGAGCGTAGCAACGGTAGATGTCCCGGGTGTGATTACATCGATCCCGTGGAGACCTTGTAAGCACGAATTGTAACCTTATGGGAGCAATGCGTATGTTTACTTAGGTCTCTTTACGGGGGCATATATCATATCGGCGTGGGCTCTGACGTTGTATTGGCGTTGTATCAGCGTTGTACATAGCAAGGCTACAATTCTTATTTGTTACCTGCTTGATTATCAGTAGGTACACGAAAACACAAACGTAAGTATCATTTTATTGGGTGGCAAGAAAGAACCAACAAAATGAAAAACAAATCCTGTGCAACAAATTTTGCTACCCAACAACCATATTCCCTGTTACTTCTACTTCAAGAACCATTTTTACTGGCGGAAAGAAAAAAGATGTGTTACTTGTCTATGGCTGCCAACCAAAGCCAATACACAAATATAAATTCATTCATCTTAGGATATATATACTAATGG
>JBNMGC010000060.1:0-9854 GCA_050873845.1 Alloprevotella sp. | reverse complement strand
CCGTGGGCAATGGCAACGTGGCTGCACACGACACCTATCTGCAGATGGAAGACCTCGACCTCACGGCTCAAGGTCAAGACTGGATGGTGGTGCCCGTCGATGCAGGAGCTGGCATCTATGCTCTCTACAATCCTAACTACGAAATGGGAGTAGACATGGCTCCCTCGGCCTCAGTGAAATGGCGCTTACTACAGTGGGATGCCAATTCGGGCAATGAAAACCAGCAGTTCCTCTTCAAGGCCGTTGAGGGCCGAGAGGATGTATATCAGCTCATTTGCTCGTCGGACGAAAGCCGAGTGATGACCCTCCATGAGGATGGAAGCATCTATATGGACACCGACGCAAGCGCTGAGACCACGTACTTCCGTCTGCAAGATTCGGGCAAAACTTATGCCACGCCTATCCCCAACCTTGCCTATCTCTTCGTGGGCAAGACGAGTGGCAAGGCATTGACCAATCGCGGTAAGAACGAGAAGAATGCGCTCATCTATGGCGACACTCCCGATGAAAACGATAAATCGCAGGTATGGGAGTACAAGCAAGCAGCTAATGGCACATCGACCGCCTACGTGCTCTACAATGAAAACGCCGGATTGGCTCTCGATGCTGGCCTCGATGGCAACAAGAAGCCCTTGCTGTGGTCGATCGATGGCACCAATGCCAATCAGCGCGTTACGATAAAGAGCGTAGACGACGAAGAGGGCGTGTTCCAACTCGTCTATACCAGCAAAAAGAGCGAGACTTACTATCTGAAACTCAATGCAGACGGCACCACAGAAATGGTGACCGATGGCACAAGCGAAGATACGTGGTTTACCACCCAATCTGCCGTACTCACGGTAAGAGAAAAGAACGATTGGGAAAACGAACGCGTATTCGCCGTAAACAAGGAAGAGGGCCATGCCACCTACATGCCCTATGCATCGACCACCGAACTCCGTGCCGATGCCGATCGCTATGCTAAGCCTTGGCTCGACCCCAAGAGCACGGAAGTGATGAGCCTAAACGGCACGTGGAAGATCAACTTCGTGAAAGATCCCTCTTTGCGTCCGGGCGAGACAGACTTCTATGGCGACAACGTCGACGTGTCGGCATGGGACGATATCGAAGTGCCCTCATGCGTAGAAATGAAGGGGTATGGCGATCCCTGGTATGTCAACGTAGACTACCCCTTCGACGACAATCCGCCCTACATCTCGATGAAGAAGAATCTCTACAACTCTGTAAGCTCATTCCGCCGCAACTTTACCCTGCCCGAAGCATGGAGCGGAAAGCGCATTTTCCTCCACTTCGATGGTATCTATAGTGGTGCTTACGTATGGGTAAATGGTAAGAAAGTAGGTTATACCCAAGGTGCCAACAATGATGCTGAGTTTGACTTGACAAGCTATGTACGTTCGGGCGACAACAACGTGAGCGTACAGGTGTTCCGTTTCACCGATGGCTCTTACCTCGAAGGACAAGACGCTTGGCACATGAGCGGTATTCACCGCGACGTATACCTCTATGCTACTCCGAAGACCTACATTCGCGACCACTACATCACCTCTTCGCTCAGCGAAGGCGACGACTATAAGGCTGGCTCGATGAATGTGGCCGTGACGATGACGCGCAAAGCTGCTGACGATGAAGGCACAAAGACCGTTCGCGTACGCTTGATCTCGCCCGAGGGCAAGCAGGTGGCAGAGCAGACGGCCGACTTCACCTTTGCCGATGGTGAGACGGGTGACAAAACAGCCGATGTAAAGTTTGAGGGACTTACAGGTCTTGAACTTTGGAACGCTGAGACTCCCAACCTCTACACCGTAGAATTGGCACAGCTCGATGCGAATGGCAACGAAGAAGAAGCCTTCGCTACGAAGTATGGCTTCCGCCACATTGAAATCCCCACCGCAGACCATCGCGTATATATCAATGGTAAGCAAGTATACTTCAAGGGTGTAGACACACAAGACACTCACCCCTTGCGCGGACGCTCTATCGACGTAGAGACCATGCTCAAGGATATCAAACTGATGAAGCAGGCCAACGTCAACACCGTGCGTACCAGCCACTATCCACGTCAGGCCAAGATGAACGCTATGTTCGACTACTACGGCATCTACGTGATGGATGAGGCCGACCTCGAATGCCACAAGAACTGGTCTGACCACAATAGCAACAATCGCTCTACAGGCATCTCGGCAGCCGAATCATGGAAGCCTGCTTACCTCGACCGCGGCACACGCATGGTGCTCCGCGACCGCAACTTCCCCTCAGTGATCTTCTGGAGCTTGGGTAACGAGAGCGGTTATGGTAGCAACCACGATGCAGAGTTTAGTGCAATCAAGGCTCTCGACTCTCGCATCATTCACTACGAAGGCGCGACCAATGCTCGCAACGCTACGGCTACAGAAATTTGGAGCCAGATGTACCCCTCGATCGAAGGTAGCTCAAAGCCGATGAACTCAGAAGCTAACAGCAACTGGGCACAACAACCCTACTTCATGTGTGAATATGATCACGCAATGGGCAACTCGCTTGGTAGCCTCCAAGACTATTGGGACGTGCTCGAAAGCAGCAAGTATGGCATCGGTGGATGCATCTGGGACTGGGTAGACCAGTCAATCTATGCTCCCAGTGATATCAAGAAAGGCACTCTCACACAGAATGGCTTCAATAAGTATGTAACTGGTTACGACTATCCCAACGCACCCCATCAGGGCAACTTTGTCAACAATGGCGTGATCGGAGCTGACCGCGCGTGGAGTGGAAAACTCGATGAGGTGAAGAAGGTATACCAGTACGTGAAGTTTACAGGCTACAGCAAGACGGCAGCAACCGTCACGCTGAAGAATGCTTACGACTTCATCACTCTCAAGGGCTTTACGCTCAAGGCTACAGTGCTCGAAAAGGGCAAGCAAGTGGCCGAAGGCAGCGTAGCACTCGACGATGTGAAGCCAGGCAAGTCGACCACGGTGAAACTCCCCGTTGAGTACGACTTTACTGCCGCAAAGAGTGGCGACGACGTGCTGCTCTCGCTCGAAGTGACTCGCGATGCAGCTACCGAATACTCTGAAGCCGGCTATCCCGTGGCAGCAGCACAATATCAGATAGCTTCACGTGCAGCGCTCGCCAGCGTAACTCCTGCAGCCGATGCCAGCGACCTGAAGCTCGTTAAGGGCTTGCTCTACAACTCTATCTCGAACGATAAGGTGCAGATGAACTTCTCAAGCGATGGTACATTGCAGAGCTGGAAGCTCGGTGGAATGGCAGTTATCAAGAGCGATAAGGGCCCGGAATACGAAAACTTCCGCTGGATAGAAAACGATGCTCCTTACAACAACGACCCGGGCTACAGCCAGAGCAACGGCATTAGCTCAAAGACGGCAACCTTCGCCTTGGCAGACGATAAGAAATCGGCTACGGTAACGGTGAATGGTACAGGCTCGTGGTCGAACTACAAGTTCGTTTATACCATCTATGCCGATGGTACCACAGACCTTAAGGCGACCTATTCTCCGCAGAATACCAACACATCACTCAATCGTGGTACACGCCGACTGGGCATGCAGATGGCATTCAATGGCGAACTGAGCAACGTGGCTTACTACGCTCGTGGTCCGCTTGAGAACTACGTAGACCGTCAGACGGGCTCCTTCCTCGGACGTTACACCACGACAGTGGCTGATATGAACGAGTACTACCTCCGCCCGCAGTCGATGGGCAACCGTCAAGACCTTCGAGAATTGGTGTTGACCAACGACGAAGGTAATGGCGTAAAGGTAGAAACTGAAGGACAGGTAGCATTCTCTACCCTCTATTGGACCGATCAAGAGCTCTACGCCAAGAAGCACAATTGGGAACTTACCATTCCGGCTTCAGCATCTTCACGCAGCATCTACGCTCACTTCGACTACATGCAGCGCGGTATCGGTTCGGGTAGTTGCGGACAGGAGACTATCAGTAAGTACTTCGTACCCACTTCAGGATCGTATACCTATACACTCCGTTTCACACCCGTAACCAAAGAAGTTACAGGCATTGCTACTGCTGAGACCACCGACGATTTGAAGGTGACTCACGATGATGAGAAAGTGACCGTGTCGGGCAATATCGAGGCCGGTACCGTAGTAGCTCTCTACAATGTGGGCGGCCAGTGCGTAGGTAAGGCATATGCCTCTGCAGCAACCTCTTCGCTCTCCATCTCGCTCGAAGGTCAGCCTCGCGGCACCTATCTCGTGAAGATGGACGCTCCCCACGGACATCGCGTTCATAAGATTCTGAAATAATCGTTCTCCAAAAGAAATCTTGGAATAAGGCATAAGGGAAGCGTATGTTGAGGATCGAACCTCCAACATACGCTTCTCTTCGTATAAATATATATAGGTGGAAAATCTCAATCAGAGCATGCATTCTATAGAGCTTTCAGCCAATACTGGGGGCGACGCGTCCTCGCGTCGGCATCATCCACGAATTTAGAAACATTTACCTACCCAATTTCCTGTTTTGTGGGCGACGCGTCTCGCGTCGGCATCCCCTTCTCAGAGAATAATTAAATAATAACTGAGTTGCGCAAGTAATCTATCTCGTCATCCTGCACAGATAGTCATAATGCTCGCCATCGCATACCTTCTCAGCGCGAAGTCCACACTTCTCAGCAACCTGCCGTAGTGTGTCGAAGTCCACATAGAGCCAGTTGAAAGGCTTACCCACACATTCATTATATACCATTTGGTAATCCACTTCACCATAATAGTCAGTATCCTCCGGAGGATAAAACTCCCCATCTTCATCTTCAAACACATAGCGAATGTCTGAAGAATCCGCCAAAATCTGACCACCATCTTTCAGCAAAGCACTGCAGCGATTCAGTAAACGGGGTAGGGCAGAAAGTTTGCCAGCAATGCCTAGTCCATTCATGAGCAGAATGATAGTATCAAACTGCTCATTCCATTCTGTATCGAATAAGTCCAGGCAACGAGCGTCATGAGCACCCCTGAACTGGCGAGCCTGCGTAGAAAACGGCGAAATATCGATAGAAGTCACTCTGAACCCTCGCTTTTCTAAAGCCATTGTATGACACCCAGCACCCGATCCCACGTCGAGCACCCGCCCTCGGCACAGGTCGAGCGCCATACGTTCGAGGCTAGGCATCTCCATCTCCGTGCGAAAAAGGGTGGGGACGGACATCTCATCATCATCAAACATGCTCGATCTTACAATGAGCTTATCTGACTCTCCCGCACGAGCAAAGTCCCAAATAGCTTGACCCATTGGGTCGCATTCTTTCTGTAATTCCATAACGCAAAAGTAATATATAAGGCGTCAAAACCCCGATTGAACAAAGAAAAATTGCATTCGATGAAAAAAAAACGCCGAAATGTTTGGTGCGAAAAAAATAATGCCTAACTTTGCACCCGTTTCCGAGAGACATCAACCTTGTTACACTACAAGATCTTGAGTTTCGAAGAGATATGGGCAAATACCAGAGTGGCCAAATGGGGCAGACTGTAAATCTGCTGGCTTACGCCTTCGGTGGTTCGAATCCATCTTTGCCCACCCATCCCGAAAGGGTCTCGCGGAAGTAGCTCAGTTGATAGAGCACTAGCCTTCCAAGCTGGGGGTCGCGGGTTTGAGCCCCGTCTTCCGCTCATCTTTATTATTTTAGATTGCTGTTATAGCTCAGCGGTAGAGCACTTCCTTGGTAAGGAAGAGGTCGCGAGTTCAAGTCTCGCTAACAGCTCTTTTTTTTGTATAGGTCTTTCTTACAAGATTGAAGAACAAGAAAATTCATTCAAACAATAAATAAAACAGCTATGGCTAAAGAGAAATTTGAACGTACCAAACCGCATGTTAACATCGGTACTATTGGTCACGTTGACCACGGTAAGACTACTTTGACTGCCGCTATTTCTAAGGTTCTCCACGAACGTCTCGGTACTGGCGAAGACGTTAAGTCTTTCGATCAGATCGATAACGCTCCCGAAGAAAAGGAACGTGGTATCACTATCAACACTGCTCACATCGAGTATGAAACTGAAAAGCGTCACTATGCTCACGTAGACTGCCCGGGTCACGCCGACTACGTAAAGAACATGGTAACTGGTGCCGCTCAGATGGATGGTGCTATCATCGTAGTAGCTGCTACTGATGGTCCTATGCCTCAGACTCGTGAGCATATCCTTCTCGCTCGTCAGGTAAACGTACCCCGCCTCGTAGTGTTCTTGAACAAGTGCGATATGGTTGAGGACGAAGAAATGCTCGAGCTCGTAGAAATGGAAATGCGCGAACTCCTTGAACAGTACGACTTCGAAGAAGATACTCCTATCATCCGCGGTTCTGCACTCTGTGCTTTGAACGGTGTAGCTAAGTGGGAAGACTCTGTAATCGAGCTCATGAACGCTGTTGATACTTGGATTCAGGAGCCCGTTCGCGACGTTGAGAAGCCCTTCTTGATGCCTGTTGAAGACGTGTTCTCAATCACTGGTCGTGGTACTGTTGCCACTGGTCGTGTTGAAACTGGTGTCGTAAAGGTAGGTGACGAAGTTCAGATTCTCGGTCTCGGCGAAGATAAGAAGTCAGTTGTAACTGGCGTTGAGATGTTCCGTAAGATCCTCGACGAAGGTGAAGCTGGTGATAACGTAGGTCTTCTCCTCCGTGGTATCGATAAGTCAGAAATCAAGCGTGGTATGGTTATCACTCACCCGGGTGTAATCACTCCGCACAAGAAGTTCAAGGCTTCTATCTACGTATTGAAGAAGGAAGAAGGTGGTCGTCACACTCCGTTCGGTAACAAGTACCGTCCTCAGTTCTACCTCCGTACTATGGACTGTACAGGTGAAATCCACCTCCCCGAAGGAACTGAAATGGTAATGCCTGGTGATAACGTTGAAATCTCAGTAGAACTTATCTACGCTGTTGCTATCAACGTTGGTCTCCGCTTCGCTATCCGTGAAGGTGGCCGTACCGTTGGTTCTGGTCAGATTACTGAAATCCTCGACTAATAACATAGCCCTGGCTATCGTATAGCCACGACTATCTTATAAACGAAGATATCAAAATAAAATAGGTCCCTGCTTCAAGCAGGACCTATTCTACGGGAATAGCTCAGTTGGTAGAGCACTGGTCTCCAAAACCAGGTGTCGGGAGTTCGAGCCTCTCTTCCCGTGCCAAACGACACATATATGTTCCAGAAAATAATTGCATATTGCAAAGATTCATACGACGAGTTATCGCATAAGACCACGTGGCCTACGAGACAGGAGTTGACTCACAGCGCGATTGTTGTGCTAACAGCTTCCATCATCATAGCAATCGTGGTGTACCTTATGGATACATTATTCGAGTGGGTCATGCAACTTATCTATCCTCAACTATAATTCGATATGGCACAAGCAGAAATGGCATGGTACGTTTTGCGTGCTATAAGCGGAAAAGAAGCTAAGGTAAAAGAGTACATCGATGCAGAAATAAAAAATGGCCGCCTTGGCGGTCATGTTTCGCAAGTACTCATCCCTACCGAGAAGGTTAAGACTGTTCATGGTAACAAGCAAGTTATCAAGGAAAGACTCTATCTTCCCGGCTATGTTCTTGTAGAGGCTAGACTAGTTGGTGAAACTGTTCACGAACTACGCAACACACCAAACGTGTTGGGTTTCCTCGGAGGAATGGACAATCCTACTCCTCTCCGCGAAAGTGAAGTGAATCGTATCCTGGGTAAGGTTGACGAACTTGAGGACGAACCTCAAGAAATGGAAATACCTTACGAAGTAGGCGAAAGCGTAAAGGTTATCGACGGACCGTTCAGCGGATTCTCTGGTACAATCGAAAAGGTTGACGAAGAGAAGAAGAAAGTGACTGTCATCGTAAAGGTGTTCGGTCGCAATACGGGACTCGATCTCGGCCTTATGCAGATAGAGAAGGAATAAAGGATAATGTTACGTATCACTTTAAGAATTCATCGTCACATTTAATTTTTCTATTTTAAACAACAATGGCTAAAGAAGTTGCTGGATTAATCAAATTACAGATTAAGGGCGGCGCTGCAAATCCATCTCCTCCCGTAGGCCCGGCTCTCGGTTCTAAGGGTATCAACATTATGGATTTCTGCAAGCAGTTCAACGCCAGAACTCAGGACAAGGCTGGCAAAGTATTGCCTGTTGTCATTACTTATTACAATGACAAGTCTTTCTCTTTCATAGTAAAGACTCCTCCTGTAGCAATTCAATTGCTGGAAGCAGCCAAAAAGAAGAGCGGTTCTGCAGCTCCTAACCGTACCAAGATCGCTGAGATCACTTGGGATCAGGTTAAGGCAATCGCAGAAGATAAGATGCCCGACTTAAACTGCTTCACAGTTGAGAGTGCAATGCGTATGGTAGCTGGTACTGCCCGCAGCATGGGTATCACAGTAAAGGGTGACTTCCCTGGTGAATAATTTAAACTTCAAATTTGAACAATGAGTAAACTGACAAAGAATCAGAAGTTAGTCGCTGACAAAGTTGAAGCAGGGAAGGCATATTCATTGAAAGAAGCTGCATCTTTGGTAAAGGAAATCACCACTACCAAATTCGATGCTTCTATCGATATTGACGTACGTCTTGGCGTAGATCCTCGTAAGGCTAACCAGATGGTTCGTGGCGTAGTATCACTGCCCAACGGAACTGGTAAAACCGTACGCGTTCTCTGCCTCTGTACGCCTGATGCTGAAGCTGCTGCAAAAGAAGCTGGCGCTGACTATGTAGGTCTCGATGAATATATCGAGAAAATTAAAGGTGGTTGGACTGATATTGATGTTATCATCACTATGCCCGCCATCATGGGTAAGATTGGTGCTCTCGGTCGTGTGCTCGGTCCTCGTGGATTGATGCCTAACCCCAAGAGTGGCACTGTTACTATGGACGTAGCCAAGGCTATTCGCGAAGTAAAGCAAGGTAAGATTGACTTTAAGGTTGATAAGAGCGGTATCGTTCACACATCAATCGGTAAGGCTTCTTTCACTGCTGATCAGATTTTTGGTAATGCCAAGGAATTCATGGCTACTATCAATAAACTGAAGCCCGCAAGCGCTAAGGGTACTTACGTAAAGAGTATTTATCTTTCATCTACCATGAGTAAGGGTATCAAGGTTGATCCTAAGTCTGTAGAAGAAATCTAAACTGAATTACAATCATGAAGAAGGAAGATAAAGCTATCATCATCGAGAAACTCGGTGAACAAATCAAAGAATACGCACATCTCTACCTTGTTGATGTAACGGGTATGAATGCAGAAGCTACTTCTGCTCTCCGTCGTAAGTGCTTTGGCGCTGACATCAAGATGGTAGTAGCCAAGAATACACTCTTGCACAAGGCCTTCGAAGCTGCAGAGGTTGATTATACTCCCCTCTACGACTGCTTGAAAGGTACTACTGCAGTATTCTTCTGCCAGACCGCTAACGCTCCTGCTAAACTCATCAAGGAAGTAGGTAAGGAAGGCGTTCCCGCGCTGAAGGGTGCTTATGCAGAGGAAGGTTTCTATGTTGGTGCAGATCAGCTCGAAACTCTTTGCGCTATCAAGAGCAAGGCAGAAGTTCTTGCAGAGGTTGTTGCTTTGCTCCAGTCTCCCGCCAAGAACGTTATCTCTGCTCTCCAAAGCAGTGGACAGACCATCCACGGTGTGCTTAAAACTTTGGGCGAACGTCCCGAATAATCTCCGGTACCGTAGAAACCGGAATCCCAATAAACTCAGAAAACAAACAAAAAAATACATTTAAGAAAATGGCAGATATCAAAGCTATCGCTGAAGAATTGGTAAATTTGACAGTGAAGGAAGTAAACGAGTTGGCAACTATCCTGAAGGACGAGTATGGAATTGAACCCGCTGCTGCAGCTGTT
>JBNMGC010000059.1:0-10317 GCA_050873845.1 Alloprevotella sp. | reverse complement strand
CGTCTGCGATGGACTCGAAGTCCGAGCAGGCGCAAGATTGTATGCAAAGATTTTGCCCCGCTTCGGCGTTGAGCCTCGCGTGCCAAGCCGAACCGAGACGGTTCGCCCCCACTGCCTATGAACTTTCCTCTTGCTCGCTCGTGATGCCGACGCGGGACGCGTCGCCCACAGAACTGACTGAGAGCTTGCAAGAACGTATTACTTATTACTTGCTACCTAATACTTAAAATAGTGTTTCCCTGGATACTCGCTGCCCGTCCTAAGACGTTGGCGGCAGCTCTCATACCCGTCACTACGGCTACTGCGCTCGCCTTCGCTGAAGGGCACGGACAATGGACGCCTGCTCTGCTGTGCTGCCTCTTCGCGGCACTGATGCAAGTGGCTGCCAACTTTATCAACGACATCTTCGACTTCATGAAGGGTACCGACCGAGAAGACCGGCTCGGCCCCGAACGTGCCTGTGCACAGGGATGGATCACGCCTCGCGCCATGAAGCACGGCATCGCTGTGGTGCTCATTTTGGCTTGCGCTGCGGGTTGTTGCCTTCTGCCCTACGGCGGATGGATGCTTGTGGGCATCGGCGCAGCATGCGTGGTGTTTGCCTTTCTTTATACCACACTCCTCTCCTACATGGGCTGTGGCGACCTGTTGGTGTGGGCATTCTTCGGTTTTGTACCCGTATGCGGCACTTATTTCGTGCAAGCAGGCAGCATCACGCCCTCCGTATGGTGGCTCGCTGCTGCTACCGGACTCGTGACCGACACGCTCCTGGTGCTCAACAATTATCGAGACCGCGAACAAGATGCCGTGAGTGGCAAACGCACGCTCATCGTAGCACTGGGCGAACGCTTTGGTTCGCTCTTCTACTTACTGCAAGGGGTGCTTGCATGCTTTTGTACGTCGATGCTTTTCCTCTATGCTCACCCCTGGGCAGCACTCCTGCCATGGCTCTATCTCGTGCCACACTACCTCACTTGGCGCAGCATGGTGCGCATTCATCGCGGCCGTGAGCTCAACCGCATCCTGGGGCTTACCTCGCGCAATATGCTCATCTTTGCACTGCTCTTTATTATAGGATGCCTGCTCTGATTTTCAGTCCACAACATATCAGCACTTCATAGCTTGTAATCATTACAATGCACTCTCACGTTTCAGCACACCGAGTGTAAACGTTTACTTATTAATCCGTAATATATACGACTACATCCGACATATAGAATAACTATACACTCCGATATTAATTACACCTAATTAAGATATTTGCAAGTAATACACCCGATTAATGCGACCACTGTGCTAATTTAAGGTAGCAAACCACGCTTTTTCATTCAAACAAATGCAAAATAGCCTTCTCCGATTGGGATATTTTCTATGTCATAAGTAGTCAATATTAAATTTTTATGTACTTTTGTATTGAATTACGACACACTAAAAAGCGTTGACGCAATTGCACATACAACTGCAACGCTAATTAAGGGAGGCTAATTCGTAGGAGAGAGAAACGGTGTGGCATACTCACGAAGAGGAAGCTGCACCGCAAATGCTTTTGTACCTATCAGCAAGAGGAGAGATGCAGGGCGATAATGAAGTGTACCTGCTGCAGGGCAGAAGAAGATAGGTATACTTCGAGCAAGCCCAAAGAATCTCTAAGCAAACAAAAAATAATCAATAAAATATACACTATAATGAAAAAGACAATCTTTTCAGTAGCATTGGCTGCCGTATTGGCAGCAGGCTGCTCTTCAGACGACCCCATTACAGGTGGCGAAGACAAAGGTGGCGGCGTGGGAGATGGCTACATCTCGCTGAGCATCAAGGCACCTACCTCATCTGCTCCCGCATCATCGAGCATGCGCGCGGCATCAAGAGCAGAAGAGAACAACAACAATAAATTCGTGCAGGGTACGGATGCCGAATACAAGATTCACGACGTGACTGTGCTCATTTTCGACGACAGCGACAACCTCGAGCGCATCTACTCTACCGAAAACAATACACTATCTGCTGTTACAAACTGGACTACACTAGGTGGTGATCAGCAGAACGTAGAGACCACCGCCAAGACGGAAGCCATGAAGGTGACCACGGGCAACAAGCACGTAATCGTTGTCATGAACAACAACGGCAAGTTCAACTTCAGCGGCATACGCACACTGAGCGACTATCAAGACATGAAGTTTACCATCAACAATAGCAAAGAAGACATCACAAGCAACAAATACAACAAGGTAGACCGCTTCACCATGGACGGCACCTCGGATGGTTGCTTCTTCATGACCACAGCTCCTATTGCCAATGGTACTACCGTGGAACGCTATGCTACAGTGACTGCTCAGACTACAGAAGATGCTGCCAAAGCTAACCCTGCTAAAGTGTACGTAGAACGTGTCGTGGGTAAAGTAGAGGCTGGTATCAAGTCAGGTGCTACAGGCTGGACTAACAATACTTACACCGTGCCCGCAGGATCGGGCAACGCCGGTGCTAAGATCACCATCTTGAAGTGGACGCTCAACCTCACCAACAAGGAGAGCTACGTGAGCCGCCACGTAGACCAAAACTGGCTGAACGCTTCGAAATACCCCGTAGAGCAGTTTGCAGGCGGCACAGAACCTAAGCGCATCTATTGGGCACAAGACCCCAACTATAGTACGGGTAACAGCGCTTCATTCATCACCTTTACACAAGGCAACGAGGATGATAATGTCAAGACCGACCTCAACACACCTGAGTATTGCCTCGAAAATACATTCGACATCGCTCATCAGATGCAGGATCAGACCACGCGCGTATTGTTTAAAGCGAAGTATGTGCCCGCAGGCTTCACTGATGGAGAAGATTGGTACACCATCGGCTCTACCACGACTCCGCTTAACGCCTCACAAGCTGAGAGCATTATCAATGCGAAGATTAACAAAATCAATAAGGACGAAGGCAGCAGCATCCCCAAGGTCCAGATGGACGACGTGCACGCTACGGGCGATAACAAGTTGACAACCAATAGTTTCGTGAGCAGCATCACAGCAGATCAACTTCAGAAAGTGAACGATGCTATCGGTAGCATCAAGGTGTACAAAGGTGGCATCTGCTACTATTGGGCACGCATACGCCACTTCAACGACTTCTCTGGATCATGGAATGGCACAAATCATACCGCTTACACCAACGAGTACGACCTCGGTCGCTATGGTATCGTGCGCAACAACTGGTATCGCGTAAACATCAACACGGTGAAGAATCCTGGTGAACCTACCATCGACGTACCTTCTAACCGCATCGATGATGAGAACAACTTCTACATCGACTGCGACATCAATATCCTCTCATGGGCTTATCGCTCACAGGATATCGACCTCTAATGGCTGATAATCAGCTCTAATACTTTGACGGAAGAGAGAGCACCGCTGCGCCACCGCCCACGAGGGGAGACGCAGTAGTGCCCCCTTCCGCCTTTTTACATTATACAGAGTTCAGACGGCTCACACTTCATATCCATCCATGCAACGACTCGCATACATTTTGCTTCTCCTTTTCCAACTCTGCTTGGCAGAGGGGGCACTCACGGCGTGCCAGTCGGGAGGTGACGAGCCGGGAGGATCAAGCGGGCTCGACCAGAAGCCTACACTCCAACTGCATGGTACTTACTTCACCCTCACACTCACCGCTGCACAGCCCTCTGCCACGGCTTCACGAAGCCCCATGGGAGGAGAAGATGGCGACGGACGTGATTGGGGTTACGAGCGCGAGCGCAAAGTAAGCGACGCTACGCTGCTCTTCTATCAAGACCAAAACGGAATCAACGGAGACGAAAATACACCCATTACTTATGCGCTCTACGCCACAAGTTTCACACGCGTGACCGACGAGAACGGCTTGACACAATACGTCACAGGGCTGCTCCACGCCGATGAGCCATTCCTTACGGGTCATTACCACGTGATCGTACTTGCCAACATGGGCAACCAGCAGAGCCTTAAGGGACACTCTCTCGGCGAGGTGCGCAACATGCTCTGCACCCGCCTTTACGACCAGACGGGAGAAGACCCGACTACCGCAACCCACTTCGCTATGACCTCGACGAAAGACGCCGACGTGACCATTGAAGGCGAAGGTGGAGCAGACAATCCCATCCACGTGGGTCCCGTCCACATCGGAAGGTTGGCGGCTCGCATAGACTTCTCTACGGGCGATGCCACAGCGCAAGGCGGCACCCTCGTGCCCGAAATCTCATTCACACCCGAGGGCACCACACAGAGTGTCACACTTACCAACGCTTACCGGTACACCGTATACCAATCGACCGACAACAAAGCTACTTCCGACTGTTTCTACCTGAGCACGGTGACGCCCTTCAACCTGCAGCGTTCGGGCGTGCAGCTCATCCGCCGCGTAAGCCAGGCTACGGATGGCACACAGACCATTCAGTATCTCGGCACGGAGACTACCGATGCGCAAGGCATGGCGACCAACTTTGTGCTCGACCCTTGGACAAGCATGAAGGGACAGACCGAGGTAGAAGGACTGGCCTATACGAATCCTTATGCCGAGATGGAGGCCTTGCCCGATGACGAGACTTGGCCCGTAAAACAGCCCGACCCAACTAATTCTGACGGGCGAACAGCATTTAGCATCTTGACCTATGCACAAGAGAACACGCTCTCTCTGCAAAGCAATAAGGAACGATTTGCCACAGGCATCATGATGCGTGGCTATTATGGCAAGCACCAAGCCAACGGCACCTTCACTTACACACCGAAAACTTACTACTACTTCATACGCCACGCTGACCCGAACCATACGAGTGCAGACAACGTGCCCATGAAATATGGCATTGTGCGCAACAACATCTACCGCATACGCATCAATCGCGTCACCGCCCTCGGCATCATCATGCTCGAGGTAAGAGACTGGACGCCTATCCGCGTGCCTGAGATTGAAATGTAAAGCTACCGCAAGTATTAAGTATAAAGTATCAAGTATTACATTCCCTTTGGGAAAAGTATTAAGTATTACATTCCCTTTGGGAAAAGTATTAAGTATAAAGTATTAAGTATTACATTCCCTTTGGGAAAAGTATTACCCTTTGGGAAAAGTATTAAGTATAAAGTATTAAGTATTACATTCCCTTTGGGAAAAGTATTAAGTATAAAGTATTAAGTATTACATACTTGCAAGCTCACAGCCAGTACTGGGGGCGACGCGTCCTCGCGTCGGCTTCAAAAGCAAACACAAGCGAACAAGAAGCCCATTCCCCAGTTCCGTGGGCGACGCGTCCCGCGTCGGCATCCCCCACACCAAGCGTGCTTGCGACCTCACCAGGCCAGCCACCAAGTGCCACAGATTAGCTGCTACCAACCAATAAGTATCACCACCTCGCTATGCACACCCTACGCTATCTATCTATAATAATAGGAATCCTCATTGCAGCAGGAGCATTTTTCACCTCTTGCGCTTCCGACGACCCCAATCAGGGAAACGAGAAGCGCCATCCCATCAACGTAAAACTCGCTCTATCCACCACGCCAATGGTGAGCCAGAGCCGTGCAACTTGGACCGATCCCAACGCCACGGACGGAGAGATGATGCACTCGGCCTACGTGGTGATGGCGAACGAGAGCGGACGGGTGACGAACATCATTGCCGTGAAGCCTAATGATGAGTCGGAACGAGAAGTAATCAAGTATATCACCACCGAAAGCGGCACTTATACTTTCTATAATTTTGGCAACATCGCCGCCAGCAACACACAACTCGCTGGGAGCGATGCCACAGAACTGAGCAGCCTCAACATTCAGGGACTGACTTTCCGCGTGGGTAGCCAAGCGCCCGCCAACGCTGCCGCAAGCGCCACAACCACGTGTGCCTTCAACAGCTTCGACCTCTCGGCTCACCCCGAGGGTATCCCCATGACCAACATTGAGAGCCATGAGTTGAGCAACAACGAGACCGTGGAACTCCAACTTTATCGTCAGCTATCGAAGCTACGCTTTCTCTTTACCAATCAGACGGCAAGCAAGGTGCGAGTGGAGAAAGTCACGGTGGGCAACATCACCGCCAACGGCACGCCCATCTACCTCTTTCCGCCCAAGGACGATAACGACGGGGTATGCATCTCATGGCCCAATGCTGCCCAACGCACTACGCAGACCTTCACTTATTTCGACCAGGCGGACGCTCCGTTAGAGCTCTCTGAGGGGCAAGCCAACGTGGCGCTGCCCGATCAATACATCAACGAGAGCCAGACGGATCATGCCACAGGCCGATTCCCACTAAACATCACGCTGAAACGTCTTTCGGGCACGGAGTGGCAAACGGACGAGCGCCACGCCTTGATTACCCTGAGCGATGCGCCGCGCAATGCACTCGTGATGGTGCCCATCACGCTGACCGACTTTATGTTCGACCTCGAGGCATTCTTCTATCCTCCCATCGGGGGCTACCCGCCTTACAGCATGGTGAAGCACAACGATGAATACTATGCCACCTTTAAGGGCGCAGGCGACTTTCAACTCATTCCTCACATCTATCGTTACGCTGACCGTGACAACCCAGAAGAATGGTTCACGCTCAACAATACAGCTCGCGTAGAGAGTTACACAATGCAGGTGAACGATCCTTCAAGCATCTTCTCTACCCGTCCGCACGTCGATCAGACCACGGGCGAGATTCTCGGTACGCTCAGCGGAAACACCGGACGAGCTAGTGTGCACATCACGGCTTATCTCAAAGTAAACGAGAGCCAAACGCAAGTGTACAACCGTACCATATTCTTTATTGCTGAAACCAACGACTAAGAGGATGTGACCTGCATCCTTTATTGCTGAAACCAATGACTAAAAAAGATAACCGCGCAATGAAGCACCTGTTATCACGTATATATATATGCCTCATAGCCGTCCTCTCACCGATGGCGGCTCTTAGCGTTTTGGGACAAGAAGCTACCAACGCTGCCACCACCTCCACACATAGCTATGCCTCTGCCACTGACCATACACAGCAGAGGGGGACATATTCTGCCAAACAGCCCCAAGTTCTTACGCCTCGTGCCGCTACGGCAGAGACCACGCAGACGGGCTATGTGCAATTCTCAGGCATGGGCCGTACTGTCCTCTACGTAAACGATGCACAAACTCCCGTAGCTGGCATTCCCAACGAGACTACTCCCAGCGACGCCACCTATAGATGGACGCTTACGTTCACCCTTAATGGCACTACGGGGACGAGCGTACGACTGAAGAATGGCGATGGCCGTTGGCTTGTCTACTCCAACAATGCATTCTCTACCACCACCGATGCTTCGCAAGCAACGAGCTTCAGCTGGACGAGCAACAGCTACTACGCACAAGAAGGCCTCGACCGTCACCAACTTGAGATTCCCGACCAAGATGGCTACGCCGTGGGTGTGACCAGTCATGGACTCTCCGTGGTAAAGAAGAACTCGCGCTATGCCGTTGTACTCATCACCGACAAAGTGGTAGGTCCTACTCTGCCCTCGATGAGCACAATGAACTTCAAGTATTACTACAACATCGGTACGCAGTGGGGCGACGACGCTGTAGGCACAGACTGGCTCTACACGTCAGGCACAGAGTCGACCAGCGTGCGCGTGGGCGATGCCATCAATAAGACAAAGGATGCCTACAAGTGGAGCCTTACGGAAGCTAACGACTTGGGCGACGTTGTATTCAAGACGAAGGATGGGTGGTACATCACGCAGGAATCGGCAGACGTTCCTTATACACGTACCTCCAGCCGAAGCGATGCCGCCGTTTTCCGACTCGTGGAAGCTATCGATCAGGGGCAGGTGAGCTGGTACAATCAAAAGGGCACGCAGACCAATATCAGTGGACAATATTGGTATGACTTCTGGCAGCTTCGCAACGTCGGCAACAACGCCTACTTCTTCGAGGGCAACCAACAGCAGATGGGCGGACTAAAGAGTGACCTCGGCAGCAATTTTTCGACGACTATCGGCAAGGGCTTGGGCAACTATTGCTATGCTTTCAACCGCTTGCGCTTTGAGCCGACAGGAGATACAGAGCAGGTGTCCCACTTCTTGCAGTTTACGGGCGAAGGACGCGCCGTGCTAAGCACCTCCGACGACGGGCAAGAACTCACCGCTCGCACACTCGAAGTAGGAGCCACGCTCGACGATGCCTTTGCATGGTATCCCGATGCCAACACTGACAATCATACGATACGTCTGCAAAACGCAGATAAGCGCTGGCTCGCCTACCACGATGGGAAGTTTTCATTTACAACCAATGCCTCCGAAGCGACCGTGTTCGGCTGGACGCAAAACACTTACTACGAGGCAGAGGGCATCGTACGCTATCAGATGCTTCTCCCCGGACAGACGGAATACGCGCTGGGCGTACGCAATGGCGTGTTCTCTACCGTAAAAGCCAACTCTCGTTATGCCGTAATTCTCATCACCGAAGACATCGTTGGTGCCGATTTGCCCGAGATGAGCACCGACACCCACTCTCACCTTTACAACATCGGTACTACCTGGGGCAGCAACAGTTATGGCAAAGACTGGCTCTACACGCGGAGCAATAGCACAGACTATATGCAAGTAGCCGTGACCGAAAACAAGTCTGACCTTAGCGGCGATGCCTATAAGTGGAAGATGGTCGAGGCCAACGAATGGGGCGACGTATACTTGGTGACGCAGGATGGATGGTTTCTCACTCAGAAAAGTGCTGCAGACGGATATTCTCGCACAGACCTTAAGCGCGAGGCTACCATATTCCGCCTCACAGAAGCCGTAGACCAAGGTAAAGTGGCGCTCAACACGAAAGAATCGTGGTCGGACTTCTGGCAATTGAAGAATACTGCCAATGGCTATTTCTTCTTCGAAGGAAGCGGCAACAAGATGGGTGGCACGAGCAATGCCTTAGCCACCACAGGATTTAGCGAAGGCTTAGGTAAGTATTGCTATTCGTTCAACCGCGTGAAGTTCGTCGATACGGGCGAGAGCAGTTCGTTCGAGAACTATCTGCAGTTTTCCGGTATGGGACGCCACATCCTCTACGAGCAAAGCGGCAAGGTTTTGGCACGCGAACTGAAGGAGGACGTCACCCGTCTTCCAGCCGACTCCTGCCAGTGGGTATTCGACACCTCATCAGCCGATGGTGTATACCTGCGCAATGGCCTGCATCACTTCCTACGCATAGAAAAGGGCGCTAAGGGCTACACGTTCACCGCCGTGACCGACGTGGAACAAGCCACCCCGCTCACCACAAGCCACGACACTTACTACAGCGCAGAAGGCCTCAACCGCTACAACGTGCTTCTCGCTTCCGACAACACTTTGGCGCTGGGCATCGACAATAATGGCATGCTTACGATGGTGCCCGCTGGCTCACGCTACGCCGTGATTCGCATGGCGGACAACGTGAAAGGTGCAGAGGCTATCACACTGAGCAACTCCGACGTGCAGAAGGTGTACAACCTTGCTTGGCTTTATGAAGATAGTAGCACTTCATTTTCGAAGAACTACGTCTATGCCAATGCTCCCTCCACCTTCACCAGTACTGCCAACTCGCTGCAAGCCAACTCGCTGCGTTATCAGTGGACACTCGAAGCCACTAGCGACGGCACGGGCGACTTCTATCTGAAGAGCATGTCGGGCTACTATGCTGCACAGACAAGCACCGCTGCATCACTTTCGCTCACCGACAAGGAAAGTGCTGCCGCACGCTTCCGCTTGGTAGAGGCTGACGACAAAGCAGCTAAGTATGCCGACCATTGGCAAATGAAGAACGTGGACAACGGACAGTTCATCTTCGTAGGATGGAGCAACGCCTACGGCGGTACGAGCAATGGTATCAACATTACCTACGATGGCGTGACGAAGGGCAATTACAACTACTCCAACAACCGCATGCTCTTCATCCCTATCGAGGCTAAACTCCGTGGCTACATACTCTTCTCTGGCCTCGGCCCGTATCCGCTCTGCGATGGTAAGGGCAATGGCCACCCCATCGTACACCGCGGCGTAAATGATATTAACTATAAAGGTCATAAGTGGGTGCTCGTAAGCCATAAGGCGGAAGAGGGTAACAGCACCGTCTATCAGCTGAAAAGCGATCAGGAAAACTATATCGGTTGGGACGCTAAGCGCCAATTCTTTACCACTGCCGATCCTGCTGAGGCTTACCCCTTCCGCTTGCGTTACAGCACTTATCAGAACAATGAGTGTCTGCGCTACGAACTTTGCTCTGCCGATGGCAAAGCGCTCAGTTCCAACTGGGCGCCCACCAAGGACATGTCGGGCGAACTCTTCTGGGGCAACACGGGCACGCGCTACAGCGT
>JBNMGC010000058.1:0-10453 GCA_050873845.1 Alloprevotella sp. | reverse complement strand
GCTAAGGATCTCCTTAGAGACTTCAAAAAAAACACATCCTTTTTTACCAAACAGAAATTGCCATTAATAGCTCACTAATTACTCATGCGCTCCGTTCAAACCATCCGTAGATGAAGAACGATTTAATGAATAATTAATGAGCTATTAATGGCAATTAATGTTTAAGACAAGCGCGAAGCGCAAGCATTTACACTCTATTATTATGTGGAACCTTAAATGGTTACCATCGTAGCTCCATACCCGTATTCACGGAATGAAGCATCCTGATACTGGCACTGCTTGAAATGCGTACGGAGTTCCTTAAGGATTGCGTTGCGAAGCACTCCCTCTCCCTTTCCATGGATGAAGACGATGCGACGCCCCCGATCCTTGAGATGCTCATTCATCGTCTCACGGAACACTTTGAGCTGGTACTCCAAGATATCCTTTGCATCGAGACCTGCCATCGTATCGAGCAATTCGTCGGCATGGAGGTCTACCTCGATGATGGCATTGCGATCTTGCTTACGCGTGGCTCGCTTCTCTGCTGCCGACACGCGCATCACCTGCGGATGCATCTGCTCTTCAGGAGTCTGCATAGCCTCCTGAAGTTCATCAGCATCGACAAACATGGAACGCGCTGCATGATCGTCCTTCACCACGTCGTAGACCAATGCGGGTTCGTGGAAGAAATCTGAGGGATGGAAGCTATGAAGCTTGAAGAACTTCGTGCCATCCACACGGATGTTTACGCTAAACGCGGGTTTAGGCAGAAATGCTTTGTCGCGCTTGAAAGCTAAAGTCTGCACGGTCAAGCGTTGCCACTCCTCTATGCGGTTGCGCTGAAGCTCTTCGAGAAGCACCTTCGTATTGGGTGCAATCTCTCCCTCATGGCGCAGGCGGCATGCACGGCCATCGTAAGTGAAGAGGCTGTAGTGGAAATAATAGTTGCAGTCGTTGACCAAATATACGTCGAAAGAGGATTCCGATAGAGCCTTGGCATTACGCGGAACGAAAGCAAGGAAGAGGTTGAGTTCGTTGGCACCACGACGTTCCTGTGCCATAGGACGATAAGTTAGTTCCTTATCAGCCACATCTTGTTCCTCCTCTTCTTCATCATCGTCACTTACCGCAAGTGCGTTCTTCACCGAGGTGGGTGCCTTCTTATCAGCATCAGCCTTTTTCTTCTTCTGCCCTGCAATAACCTTGGCTATATTATAGTCGTCAGTCTCCACGGCTACCACTTCGGAAGCCAACGTGGGTATTTCAAATCCGTCTTCATCAGCCACAAGCACTATGTCCTTGCCTTGAAAACCACTGATTGTACCGCCTCCTACATCGTTGAGGAAGCGCACTTTATCTCCTATCTTTAACATAACGATTAGCCAAATAAAAGTTAGTTCTTCTTCATCGCTACAATCTCCGTCTCAGGCAACGAAGCATTTCGCTTCTCCGTGGCCTTGACCACAGCCTCAGCCAGCGAGCGGAAAGCAAGAGAAGTCATCGTATTGTCCTTTACGGCAGCGGGTTCGCCCTCGTCGCCACTCTCGCAGATGCTCTGCACGATGGGTATTTGTCCCAAGAGGGGCACTCCCATCTCGTCGGCTAAACGCTTCACGCCCTCGCGACCGAAGATGTAATATTTGTTCTCGGGAAGTTCGGCTGGGGTAAACCACGCCATATTCTCTACCATACCGAGGATGGGCACGTTAACCTTCTCATTGCGATACATGTCGATACCCTTGCGTGCATCGGCCAGAGCCACAGCTTGCGGTGTGCTCACGATGACAGCTCCCGTGATGGCAAGGTTTTGAAGCAAAGTGAGATGTATATCGCTTGTGCCAGGAGGGGTGTCAAGGATGAAATAGTCGAGTTCTCCCCAATCGGCATCAGCTATGAGCTGTTTTAGCGCATTCGAGGCCATACCGCCACGCCAGAGTGTGGCAGTATCGGGATTGACAAAGAAGCCGATGCTTAGGATCTTTACTCCATACTTCATCGCGGGGATGAGCACCTGGCGTCCGTCTTTCACCTCGGCAAAGATATTCTCTGCCTCCATGTGGAACATCTTAGGCACCGACGGGCCGAAGATATCGGCATCGAGGAGTCCCACTTTATAGCCTAACTTGGCCAAAGATACGGCTAAGTTGGCAGCCACAGTGCTCTTGCCGACTCCGCCCTTGCCCGAACTGACCGCAATGACATTCTTCACTTGCGGAAGCATCTTGCCTGGTTCAGGACGTGCGGCTTGACGGCTTTTCGTCTTAATTTCTACTTCTACGCGCTTGTCCACGTAAGTATGAATAGCTGCTTCAGCCGATTTGACGACCGACTTCATGAAGGGATCTGTGCTCTTGTCAAAGATGATGGAGAACGATACATGCATACCGTCGATGCGGAGATCGTCTTCGATCATCTCGTTTTCTACAAGATCCTTTCCATTTCCAGGATAGCGCACTTGCTTGAGTGCGTCCATGATAAGTTTAGGGTAAAGGTGAATAAGTTCACCACCCTCTATATGCTCGTTTTGAGTAGTCATTATTACAATATTGTATGTGAGTCCTTTGACTTTAAAAGAGATTTATTTACTTGTAGCAAGTCCGCTTCGCTTGGAACGATTGTAACTGCGATAATCGTCGAGTTCGATCTCTACCTCTGGTTCTACGAGTTCACCCGCTTGGGGCAGATGAAACTTTAGATACTTAATAGTGAGGCCACGAGCTATCCACTGCTGCTCATAGTAGGTCTGAATGCCGAGGATTTGCTTCACCTCCTCGTCTTGCTCAGCGGCAAGCGTGTGGTAAAGGTCGTCGGTGCGAAAGTCTACGGGCAGTTGATTCTTCTCCACCATATAGCCAGTATAAGTAAAGAGGAAGTTGCTATCCGTCTTAAGATGAATCAAGCCCCCATCGGTAAGGAAGCGGCGATAGCGCGCCATAAAGTAGGTCGACGTAAGGCGCTTCGTGACTTTCTTCATCTGCGGATCAGAGAAGGTAAGCCAGATCTCAGCCACCTCGCCAGGAGCGAAGAATCGGTCGATGAATTCGATGTGTGTACGGAGGAAAGCTACATTGCTCATGCCCTCTTGCAACGACTCCGTGGCCCCCGTCCACATGCGTGCACCCTTGATGTCTACACCGATGAAGTTCTTATCGGGAAAGAGACGGCCAAGGCCCACGGTGTACTCACCGCGTCCACATCCGAGCTCCAACACGATGGGATGGTCGTTATGAAAGAAGTCGGTATGCCACTTGCCCTTCAGCGGGAAAGGCGTTGTGTCTGTAGCTACGCCTGCAGCTTGGAATACGTGAGGATAGCTCTCCATGTCGGCAAACTTTGCCAATTTATTCTTGCTCATCTTCGAGTAGTTTCTTTACGTCTGTTTCTACTTGCTGCAACTTCGCATTGCAGTATTTTATAAGCTCCTGCGCCTCAGCAAGTTGGGCGGTGAGCTGATCAAGTTCCAGGGAGTTTTGCTCAAAACCCTGTACGATAGATTCGAGGCGTGCTATCGCTTCCTCGTATTTCATATTCTTCTTTGCCACGTTGGTATGAGGTAAAAGATTCTTATTGATTATTTTGCTCCTTATTTATGGATTTGCTCCTTATTTATATAAAGGACAAGCACCATTACATATAGAATGCCCCCTTTTGTAGAGAGCATGCTACTCTGTCATTTCTCAGTGCTGTTTGATTCACCGCCCACGGTGCTTGTCACGCTACCATCCTTGAATTGAGTCTGTATCACATCTCCATCATGTAGTTGATGAGCGGATTTTACAACGCGTCCATTATAGGTGGTAATACTGAAGCCCATAGCGAATATGCGGTCGGGAGAAGCAAGCTGGACGCTTCGCTCCAACATTTCCTGTTTACGATGCTGAGCGAGTAAGAGATTGCGCACTGACATATGGATGCGTTGTGGATAAGGCTGCAGCTGGTGATGCGCCACTTGCAGATTGCGTTCTGTCAAGAGTTGTAGTCGTGAGCGCAATCGGAGAAGCTGCTCTCGCTGATTACCTGCATAACGCGATGATGCGAGTTCGAAGCGATGAGCCAACTGCTGAAACTGGCGCACATACCGCTCTGTAGCGACCGACGCATTGTATCGAAGATCGCGGCTGAGAGAATCTATCTGACTATGCTCCTGAAGCAAGCGTTGCTCCACAGCCTGCTTGAGCCTCTGCACGAGGTGCTGAAGTTGACCGGCTTCGTTCTGACGGCTATCAATGAGAAATGCCGCTACAGCAGTGGGCGTCTTAAGTCGCGTATTAGCTACAAGATCTATTACCGTATCATCTCGTTCATGACCTATACCCGTCAGCACAGGGAGTGGAAACTGCGCCACGGTGGCAGCCAAGAGGTATGTATCGAATCCGTGAAGGTCGGTTGTTGCGCCACCGCCACGGATTATGACCACTACATCCCATGCTGTATCGTCAGCAAGCACTTGATCGAGAGCGTGGATAACGCTTTCTTCCACCCGTTCGCCCTGCATGATAGCAGGAAATAGCTTCACGTTGAAACGAAAGCCGCTCTGCTGCAGTTGGTTACAAAAGTCTCCATAGCCAGCAGCGGTGGCACTGGATACGACCGCTACATTGCGTATCACGCGGGGCAAGGGCAACTCTTTGTTAAGTTCAAGCACACCATCTTCTTCCAACTGCCGTAGTATTTCCTGTCGCTGACGAGCCAAGTCGCCAAGCGTATAGGAAGGCTCTATATCGATTACATTGAGTGAATACCCGAAGAGTTCATGGAAGGTAATGGTCACGCCAAGCATCACCTTTAGCCCAGCATCGAGCCGTTGTCCCGTGACCCGCTGGAAGAGATTGCTAAGCATCACATAGTTTTGTCGCCATATATTAGCACGAGCCTTTGCTATGAGACTTCCACTATATTCATCCTTTTGCACAAGTTCCATGTAGCAATGTCCATTGCTTGCCACGCGGAGTTCGCTAATCTCTGCCACAATCCAATAGCACTCCCTCAGCGTATGATTAAGTGCGGCACGCACCATACTATTGAGTTCGAAGAGCGACACTGCCGCAGGGCGCTCCGCTTCATCAGGGTGCTGAGAGGGAGAGGATATGAATGGATCGTTGTACATATTACATAGTGAGAGAGTAAGGATTCGATAGAAGCCCACCCCTTATATTTATAACTGGTGTTATAGCGTCAGTACTTCGGTCGGAGTACTTCAGTACTTCGGTCGGAGTACTGGCGTACTTTGGATAAAGTACGGAAACGTTATTATGAGAAAGGATAGTCTCAATCTCTGCTATCCTCAATTTCTGTGATGCTTCTTGGCACACTCCGCACACGTGCCCTTTATGACCAACGAGACAGAACTTGCGCTGAACCCTTCAGGCAAGCGTAAGTCGGGCACGTGAGTATGGTCTAAGCAAAAGGAGCGCTGACAACTTTCGCAGTAGAAATGGAAATGGCCGTCGGCATGATTGCACGCTCCATGATGATGACAGAGTTCATAATTGAGCATGCCTCTGCCATCCTCGAAGGTATGCACCACGTCGTTTTGCTGAAAGAGCGTCAGTACGCGGAAGATGCTCGACTTGTCCATCATCGGCATTACGCGCTCCATATCTGAGAGACTCATCGGACGGTCTTCTTTATGAAGAGCCTTGAGCACTAATATGCGGTTGGCAGTGGGCTTCACGCCTTTGCTTTGAAGGAAACTCACGACCTCATCTGCGTTCATCTGTTAGCGTTGCTTTAAGAGGTTGAAAGCCTTCATCACGTTGGGAATGCCGTAGCCGAAGATGTTATCTGGATGATTAGCATTGTTGCCACTTTGCTGTAAGGCTTTAATGATTTCAGTAGGACGACGATTGGGGTAAGCTTGCACCAAGCACGCTACCGCGCCAGCCATCGTAGGGCAGGAGAAAGATGTGCCATTGACATTAGTCACCGTACCATCGGTCTCATACACAGCCGAAGCCTGCCCCATAGCCATCACATCGGGCTTGATGCGTCCATCAGCACTATTTCCGATTGACGAGAAACGAGTGTTCAGACTATCGCTCTGCACTGCGCCTACCGCCAACATATCGCAGCCATCAGCGGGAAAACCGATTTTCTTCCACGCTGACATACCGCTATTGCCCGCACTATTGAGCAAGAGTATGCCTCGTGATGCGGCTAAAGATGCGCTTCTGCTATTCACTGCGGTATGTCCATCAAGGTCACGATAATAATGGTCTTGGTCTTTATGGTCAAACTGATAATAGCCCAGCGAACTGGTCACGACATCGCAGCCGACACTATCTGCATACTCTAAAGCTGCGCACCAATTATCTTCTTCCACGAGTTGTTCGCTTTCGCCATCCTCGCTCTGCAGCAGATAATAGGACACTTCGGGCGCTGTTCCTACCAAGTAATGAGGCTCGTTGGCAGCTATGCACGAAAGCACCATCATGCCGTGTTCCAATTCTTCAAACACGCTCTTTTGGGGACGTACGAAGTTGCGCGTTCCGAGCAAGTGCTGCTGCGAGATGCCTTTCATCAGATCAGCATTGTAGAATCCACCATCTATCACACCGACTACCACCCCTTGACCTTTATACCCCAACTGATGAAGCTTGTCCACACCAAGCATGGTCACCTGTTGCTGACCATAGCCGTAAAAATCTGTGAGTGTAGTGTCGCGCTTATTGGTTACCTGTGCTTGACGTGGTCCATGGTCTAGAACAACGGGGAGGCTGTCTGGGCTTTCCCACACACGGCGCACATTGCTTACGAAAGCTAACCGACGCACGGCTTGCATCAGCAACGTATCGGAGGTTTCTACCACCACGCTATTGTTCCACTTACTCATGTTGTGGATGTGCAGTCCCATAGCCTGTAATTTCTGAGTGTATGCAGGCGATACGGGTAGGTCGTATTCGTCTACTTTTAGTCCGTAACGTCTGCGACGCTCCAGGGCTTTGGTAGAAAGAAATTTCTCGGGATGCTTCAGACTGAATGGTGTGCCGACTTTATCTCTCAGCACCACACGATACCGATAGCTCTTAGGTACTTTGCGATAGGCGGTCTCAAAGACGGGATTAGCATCGTCCTGCGCTGAAACAGGCACAAACGTAAGCAAAGCGAGCAACAAACCTATGATCTTATTCTTTCTAAACACGATATCTTATTCCTTAATTCTATTAGCAAGATAAATTCTCAAGATAAATTCTACTGCCTACAGGGACAGCCTTTATAGCGAAGGCTTCTCTGCTTCGATACGATTCTCCACATTGTCGGGCAGAGCGGGGAAGAAGTCCATTCCCGTAATGCGTTCTACTTCGTCTACCGAGAGTTGATAGCTCTTCATCGGTCGGCTTCCCGCTTCATTCTTATAGATGAAGCCATAAGCCTTAGGCGATTTCGGATAACCTACAAGCAAGACCTTGAAGAAGGCATCGGGCACAGCCACATGGTTAGCACCGATTCGCTGGGGCTGTTTCGTGGAATAAATTGGGCCGGCAGTAATGCTCACTGAGCCACATTGCAAAGCCCATTCACGCTCCAGTTCTTCAAGTTCTTTCCAATCGCCACGATTGAGATTACGGTTTTGTGGGCACACATTTGTCAAGTAGAATGATTCTCGCATGGCGTCCTCACTCCATTTCATATCGCCCGCAGGAGCTATGTGTCCCCGATCGTAACCGCTTCCACGGTAATCGGTATCGTAAGCCTGTGCACCACGCACCTCGGGATCGGGCGCAAACTTATTGTATCGAGGCACAGATCCTTGCGCTTTCTCAGCAGTAAGCGTCCACCCTACCCACTGCGGGGTTTTAAAATCAGAGTCGTACGAAACGGTGTAACCCGTATGATGTATCACCTGTCCTCCGCGCGATGACTCATAGTAAGGGATGCAAAGTTCGTCATTTCCAACCTCACCATTCTGCACAGATTCTGTGCCTTCACCGACTTTACTCGAAGATGTAGCATTCTCTGAGCCAGGAGCATCCGCAGCAATTGCTGTAGCAGGTTCGGACTCGCCAGCCGAAGGTCTTAATTTGGCATAACATGCGCTTGCCAATGCCACGACTACCACCAACAGAGAGGTGCTTAGCGAGAATGAGTTCTTCTTATTTCTTCTCCGATTCATCTTGCAGCGTTATTGTTAAGACTTATTCAGTCAGAGCTACTTCAATGTTATTCTTCAAGATTTCGCTTCCGGGATATCCACCTTGCGACAGATTATCGTAAACTTTATCTCCCTTCTTATTGAGCAGCAGGTAGGCAGGAATGCCAGGAATATTGAGCGACTGGCAGAGTTCGCTCCACTGCTGATTCGTCAAGCGATAATGATCGCCATCAATCTTTTGTATCATTTGTTTCCATGTGCCCTCGGGCGAAGTCTCCCCCGTTACGTATACGAACACGCAGCCTTTCTTTGCCAGTTCGGGCTTGATCTCGTCAATCTGCTTCATCGCCATGCGGCAAGGGCCGCACCAAGTAGCCCAGAAGTCGAAGAGCACTACCTTGCCCTTGTAATTGTCAGCTATCGTCTGCATGATAGCCTCTCCATGCACGTTTGCAGGGATAGTCTTGATGGCATAGTTAGCCTCTGACTGAGCAGCAGGAGCAGCAGGTGCTGCAGGTGCTGCTTGTTGATTTTGACTCGGTTGCTTAGCGCAGCTGAATGTGAATGACATTGCTGCGAGAGATAAGAGTATAAACGTCTTCTTCATTTTCTTTCTTATATAGGGTTTTCATGGGCAAAAGTACAACTTTTCACTGCCATTACCAAACAAAAAGTGAATATGCAAGCGCGTATACAATAATAAATATTACTTTTGCCTCCACAATCACACGAGCTACGATTGGTTTCCGCTAATGAAGGACCGACCATAGCTTCCACACGCAAATACTATATCTCATATGAAATCATTTCTTCACGTACAGGACCTCGGTCCGCTTGACAAGGCCTTAGCCGAAGCAGCGGAAATCAAGAAGAACCGCTATATGCATGAGAAGCTTGGTCATCACAAGACGGCTCTGCTCATCTTTTTCAACAACTCACTGCGTACCCGCCTTTCTACGCAGAAAGCTGCTCGCAACTTGGGACTCGACGTTGTAGTGCTCGACGTCAACCAGGGTGCATGGAAGCTCGAGACGGAACGTGGCGTAGTCATGGATGGCGACAAGAGTGAGCACCTGCTTGAAGCCATTCCCGTGATGGCCTCTTACTGCGACCTCATCGGTGTGCGCACCTTTGCAGGCTTGACCGACCGCGATGCCGACTATGCCGAGAACATTCTTTCGCAATTTATCAAGTATAGCGGTCGCCCGGTATTCTCTATGGAAAGTGCCACCGCTCACCCCTTGCAGGCTTTTGCCGACCTCATCACCATTGAGGAACATAAGGAGAAGAAGCGCCCCAAAGTGGTGCTCACATGGGCGCCTCATCCTCGTGCACTACCACAGGCAGTACCCAACAGTTTTGCAGAATGGATGCGTGCTGCCGACGTTGACTTCGTAGTGACTCAGCCTCATGGCTACGAACTCGATCCGCTCTTTGTAGGCGACGCCCACGTGGAATACGACCAGATGAAAGCGCTCGAAGGCGCCGATTTCGTATATGCTAAGAATTGGAGTTGTCCGGGTGTGACCAACCCCGCCGATTATGGCAAGATTCTCTCTAAGGATATGTCGTGGACCATCGACGACGCTCACATGGCGGTGACCAATAATGCACAGTTTATGCACTGCTTGCCCGTGCGCCGCAACATGATCGTGACCGACAGTGTGATAGAGTCTCCCCGTTCGCTCGTCATCCCCGAAGCCGCCAACCGCGAGATCTCTGCCACGGTGGTGCTGAAGCATATTTTGGAAGAACTTTAAAAGCTGCTTTATTCTTTTTGTGGACGATGCGTCTCGCGTCGGTTCTCCTCTTGATTAGTGGATGATGCCGACGCGAGACGCGTCGCCCACAAAACTCCTCTGTATGTTGCATTCAACGACAGAAGACTCATTTTTAGTGGAAGCAACAACAAAAGTGCGAAAAAATTTGGCTATTAGGCAAAATGTCCGTACTTTTGCATCACAAAAATCGGAAAGTAGCGCAGTTGGTAGCGCACTACGTTCGGGACGTAGGGGTCGGGCGTTCGAGTCGCCTCTTTCCGACCAAACCGAGGTTAATGTACTGATAATCAGGAGTTAACTTCGGTTTCTGCGTTTTCAGACGTACGCTATTCGTACGTTTTTTGGTCGCGCGAGGCTCATTTTCATGGTCCCCGTAATAAAAAAAATGTCCAAAGCAAACAGAAATTCTTGCACCGCATGCGAGGTGCTTTCTTACACTTTTCCGAAGTTGCGTGAAGGAGTCCACTTGAAAAAGTCAGCAGAGCCGACCTAATTAATATTACGTTAGTTTAATACTATATTGCTCTTTGATATTTTGTAGTCTGGAAAAAAAATCGTAACTTTATACTTGATTTCAAGGCACTAAGCAATGTTCAAG
>JBNMGC010000057.1:0-10583 GCA_050873845.1 Alloprevotella sp. | reverse complement strand
TCAAGCTTGCTTGAATGTTATGCTGAACTGCAGCCTATCTTATGCAAAGATAGTGCAAAGTGAGCGCAGAACATCAAGCTTGCTTGAATGTTATGCTGAACTGCAGCCTATCTTATGCAAAGATAGTGCAAAGTGAGCGCATTGCAAAGTGAAAGTAAAAGATTTTCACTTAGATAGGGCTTGCTTAACTGATGCAAAGATACGACTTGAGCAGAGGTTTTGCAAAAAGAGTGAACATTTTGTACACTATTTCTGCTTTGCCTCGCGCGTACGCGTTACAGCGAATTTCTTGGGGTGTAGGTTGCACTGGCTGCGATTGATGATTGTAATGCTTTGATAACCAATGATTTGATGTTCGTTATGGCGGACACTTTGCCTACACTTTTGCTTGCACATTTGCTTGCATTTCATGGAGCCCTCCGTCTGTGGAGAATTATCCCTTGGAGGCGATGAAATTATCCCCCCGTGCTGTTATGAGAAGTCCCTACTCGCGAGGGAAGAGCGATGAGGGGTAGGAGATGTGGGTGAGTGAGGGGGAAAGTGTAGGAATAGTGTAGGCAAATATTCTTTGCAATGCTCTGATAATCAATGGTGAAGTAGGTGCGGAGTGACGGATGTAGGCTAACTGACGGAAAAATCAATGAGGCGCGCGCGTACGCGCGTGCGCGAGGAGGAGATTTTGGGGCAATATTAGACAGTTCAGTGGGCGACGCGTCTCGCGTCGGCGCTGCCACTTTAGTATGCAAACTCAGAGTCTACTGGGGGCGACGCGTCCTCGCGTCGGCAGCGTCTGCGGGTGATGAGTTTGTTTTCTGCTATCAGAAAGAGTAGCTTTGATGCCTGCAGGTGATGCCGACGCGGGGACGCGTCGCCCCCAGTAGACTCTGAATAGACTTGCAGAGTAGACACCCTTGCAAGAATGTAATACTTAATACTTCAATACTTAATACTTAGATCAAGATGACCGTTACGTCCTTGGCGCCATGGGCACCGAATACGAGGGCTTGCTCAATGTCGGCCGTCTTGGAGGGACCGGAGATGAAGCAGGCGAAGGGCACGGAGGGGGTGTCGGGCAGACGACGGTAGGCTTCGTGCATGTTGTTGACGATGTCCTTCCGACGGAGCACAATGACCAGGGCTTCGGCTATGAAGTAGATGGCACGATAGCGCACATGTTGCTCTATCCAGCAGCAGGCGTTTTCTGCCACTCCGAGTTGGCTCTCGATGATGGCGAGGTCGGTGCCGTTGAGGTCGGCAGGGAGGGATACGGTGTCGGGGTCGAACACGGTGCCGGGCAGGAGCTCTGCATGCTCTATCGTGGGAATGGTGCAGGCTGTGCGCTTTGCTTCGGGATAGGCTTCGGCTATGGCGCTTGTCAAGGGTTTGCCCTCGGGCAGTACGATGCAGTGGCCTCCGCTCTGCCTGAGCGACTCGGCAAATTGCGCCACGGGGTCGGCAAAGGTGAGTGCTTCTGACTCAAGGTGTGAGAGGTCGGGGCGCTCGAAGGTGCGCACCGTGTGACGACGTATATTGTTGAGAAATTCTTCTTTACTTGACATGGCTTTCGTCCTCCTTAGTTTGCGGGTTTTGCTTCTTTTGTCGATAGTCTTTGTAGAGCTGATCGAAGGTGCGATGGGCAAAGTGTGGCATTTCGCGCTCGGCACCCCATGCGTTGAGTGCATTTTCTACGAGGAAGTGGGGCACGTGGTTGGCGAGCGGAGCGAAGCGCAGGGCAGTGTGGTAGAGTCCGTTGTGCTCGAAGATGAGCTGCATGCCCTTGGATATGAGGTGCTTGCCCTTGTTTTCGATGCCCATCTGGAGCATTTTCTGTCGCCATAGATAGATCTGATCGGCGAGGTCGACCTTGACGGGGCATACGTTCTGACAGGAGTAGCAGAGGGAGCATGCCGAGACGTTGTCCTTGTAGCGCTTGGGGTCTTTGGCCATGCCGAGGTTGATGCCGATGGGGCCTGGGATGAAGTAGGTATAGCTGTAGCCACCCGAACGGCGGTAGACGGGGCAGGTGTTCATACATGCGCCGCAGCGCAGGCAGTTGAGCAGACGGCGGTGCTGGTCGGAGGCAAGGAGCTCGGATCGGCCGTTGTCTACGATGATGATGTGGAGCTCGCCTCCCTCGCGCGGTGCGCGGTAGTGGGAGGTGTAGGTGGTGGAGGGCTGTCCTGTGCCGGAGCGGGCAAGCAGTCGGGTGAACACGCCGAGGGCTTCGCGGTCGGGCACGATCTTGTCGATGCCGAAGGCGGTGATTTGCAGCCGGTGGGTGTTGAGCGAGGTGCCCATATCGGCATTTCCCTCGTTGGTGCAGACGACGCATTCGCCCGTTGAGGCTACTGCGAAGTTGGCACCCGTCATGGATGCTTCGCTCTGGAGAAAGCTTTTGCGGAGGTTGCGACGTGCCACGTGGGTGAGGTAGGTCTGGTCGCAGTTGCCCGGTTCGCAGCCTTCCATTTCGCGGCAGAAGAGTTCGTTGATTTCTTCCTTCTTGACGGCGATGGCGGGTAGCACGATGTGTACGGGCTTGCGGTGGAGAAGTTGGAGGATGCGTTCGCCGAGATCGCTCTCAAGCACTTCGATGCCGTGGGCCTCGAGGTAGTCGTTGAGCCCACACTCCTCGGAGAGCATGCTCTTGCTCTTTATGAGATTTCGGGCGCCGTGCTGGCGGAGGATTTCTTCTACCGTTTGGCAGTATTCAGCGGCATCTTTTGCCCAGTGTACGATGGCACCGTTGCGGCGTGCGTTTTCCTCAAACTGTGTGAGGAGTTGCTCGAGATGGGAGTTGCTGTAGAGCTTGAGCTCGGATGCGGCCTCGCGGAGGTCTTCCCATTCGGGCACGTCGTGGGCCATCTTGTCGCGCTTCTCGCGTACCATCCAGAGGGTCTGATCGTGCCATATGGCTTGTTTGCGGTTCTTGAGGAACTCTGCAGAAAGTTTATCGTGCTTCGACATATCCAGATAGTATTTGCGAGATGTGTAATGTCTTGATATTCAGTCCTTCTCTGGCGATAATGCCATTTTGGTGCATGAGGCAAGAGCAGTCGGCTCCTACGATGTATTCGGCTCCCGTATTGATGTGGCGCATCACCTTGTCGCGCCCCATCTGTCCGGACACGGCATGCTCTTCTACGGAAAACATGCCACCGAAACCGCAGCATTCGTCGCGGCGCTCTGGCTCTACGACTTCGATGTCCTTGACGAGCGATAGCAGATTGCGGAGCTTGTTCATATAGGGCACGTTGCGCTCTGAGGACGATGAGAGGCCGAGCAGACGCACGCCGTGACAACTGTTCTGAAGGCTTACTTTGTGGGGAAAACTCACGTCGAGGTGGGTGGGACGTACGATGTCGTGGATGAATTCGCAGATTTCGTATACGTGGCGCTCTGTTTCACAAGGTTTCTTGGGAAGAAGGCGTCCGTAGTGGTCGCGCACGAAGGAGACGCATGAGGCAGAGGGGCCTACCACGTAGTCGTACTTGCCAAAGACGCGGTTGAAGTTTTCTGCCAAGTGGCGTGCCTCGTCTTCAAATCCGGCGTTGCCCATGGGCTGTCCGCAGCAGGTTTGTCCTTTGGGATAGATCACGTCGAGACCGAGCTGCTCGAGCAGTCGGAGCGATGCCATACCGACTTCGGGAAATGCTGCATTGACGTAGCAGGGGATGAATAATGCTACTTGCATATCAATATAGAGTCTGAGTTTAGTAGTTATAATAAGATGCGCAAATTTACAAAAAAGTGACGTACCATGGGCGGGAGTGGGAGGGTTTTTCTGCAGCGGGAGCGTTAGTCTTTGCTCTGCTATTGCTGGCAAGTGATGCCGCGGGGACGCGTCGTCCGTAGTAGGCTCTGAGTAGGCTTCTTGCAAGGATGTAATACTTTATACTTAATACTTTTTTTACGCAAGTAAAAAAATAGCTAACTGCGCATCTCACGACGCACAGTTAGCTCACAGAACTTATATAGAGATGAAAAAACTATCAATTGAATCTTTTGCAGAGTGAAGTGCCCTCTTGGTGAGGCGCTTGCTCTGCTTCTGTATAAAAGGTCCTATTTGTCCTTTCAACATTGCAAAGATAAGGAGCAATGGCACAATCTCCAAACGATTGGGCGAAAAAAATGCCTAATCAATATCTTTTAACGCTATGCGGGCGTTTGGAGGGCTTATTGGTCATAATTTGGGTGTCGGTAAGGATGATTTTGCGGTCCTTGTAGAGGGTTCCGACGGCTCTTTTAAACGTTTTCTTGCTCACGCCAAAGCGTTCTTGTATCTCCTCGGGGGTAGAGCGATCGGTGAAGGGAAGGCTACCGCCAGCCTCGCGCAGCTCGTCGAGAAGCTGCGAAGCAAAGTCGCGGAAACGGCCCTTGCCGATGCGCTGGATGGAGAGGTCGAGCTTACCGTCGTGGCGCACCTTGACCACAGTGCCTGTCATGACATCGCCAGCATGGGGCTCTTGGTCGAATATCTGCGAGTCGTAGATGAGGCCTGCACAGCGGTTGTCGGCAATGACTTTGAAGCCTAAGGGAGTCTTCTGCTGAATGATCATTTCTACTTCCTGTCCGCGGTGGTAGTCGGCTGAGAGGGCGGGCTGCAAGTAGCGCTCCACCTTGGCAGAGGCTACGATGCGCTGCGACTCTTCGTCTACGTGGATGTGTACCAGGTAGGAGCGGCCTTGCTGCATAGGCATCTTCTGCTCGCGGAAGGGTACGAAGAGGTCCTTCATCAGTCCCCAGTCGAGGAAGGCCCCGTACTCATTGACCCATGCCACCTGGAGAAAGGCAAAGTCGCCCACACGAGCGAGTGGCGTCTCAAGCGTGCCGACAAGGCGTTCGCTCTGATCGAGATAGACGAACACGTTGACCTCGTCGCCAGGCTTCATGGAACGCTCCACGTAGGCTTTGGGCATGAGAATCTCGCCTACGGAACCACCATCGAGGTAGGCGCCGTGGTCGGTAAAGCGCGTTATGCGCAGTGTATTGTAGTTTCCAAGTTTGATCATAGGAATAGGATTTTGGGGGAGATAGGGGGGAAGACTGAGACTGATCTTAATAGCGGTTAGAGAGTGCGGTCTGCTCTGCTGTGTCGAGGTGGATGCGGCCGTCTATCATATGGATGGTGCGGTCGGTGAGCGAAGCAAGGCCTTCGTCGTGAGTGACGATGACGAAAGTCTGACCGAGTTCGTCGCGAAGGCGGAAGAAGAGTTTGTGAAGCTCTTCCTTGTTGTGTGAGTCGAGACTGCCCGAAGGCTCATCGGCGAGTATCACGTCGGGATTGTTCATCAAGGCACGAGCCACGGCTACGCGCTGCTTCTCACCACCCGAGAGCTCGGCGGGCTTGTGGGTGGCACGGTCGGCGAGTCCCATGAAGTCGAGCAACTCGAGTGCACGCTTCTTGATTTCGGCATTGGGACGACGCGCTATCATGCCGGGTATCATCACGTTTTCGGCAGCTGTAAACTCTGGCAGGAGTTGGTGAAACTGGAATACGAAGCCGAGGTGCTCGCAGCGGAAGCGTGCAAGCTTCTTGGCGGATAGGCGGAGCACGTCTTCGCCTGCAATCGTCAGCGAACCTTCGTCGGGCTTGTAGAGTGTGCCCATGATTTGCAGCAGGGTGGTCTTTCCCGCTCCGCTCGGACCTACGATGCTCACCACTTCGTGGGGCTGGATGTCGAGGTCGATGCCTTTGAGCACTTCGAGCTGGCCAAACGTTTTATGGATATTCTTTAGCGTAATCACTTCGATGTGGTTTTAATGGGGAGAAGAGATTCTATTGCAACAAAAAGACGTACGAACCATTGCCTTCAAGCGAGCTTGAATGGCTGAGGTGCAGCCGTTTCTCTTCAAAAAAAAGTAGCGGTATACGGACTTCACAGCCAATATACCGCCTTTGCAAAGTTATGAATTATATTCTATTATTTCTTAGTGGGAGTGGCTGTGCCAGTCTTTGCAGCGGCAGCAGCGCTGATGCCAAGCTTCTTCATGATGGTAGAAGTCACGTCGGTGCTGAGGCTCTCGTTGATAAGAATGCCAGCTTGCTGCGAAGCGTTCTTGTCGACGATGTATACGTAGCCACCTTCTTGAGCAACGGTGTTGACAGCGTTCATCACCTTCTGAGTGATGGGCTGGAGCTTCTTCTGCTGTTCCTGCTGGAACTGCTCAGAGTTGTCCTGCTGGGCCTGCTGCAAGCGCTGGTACATGTCTTGGAGTTCCTGCTGGTGGCGCTCCTTGATGTTGGCGGGAGTAGCGTCGGTGTCCTCCTTCTGGTACTTTTCAGCCTTAGTCTGGAGTTCCTTCTGCATACCCTCGATTTCGCTTTGGTACTTCTTGCCGAGAGCTTCGAGATCGCTGGCAGCTGTCTTGTATTCAGGCATAGACTGCATGATCTGTGCATAGTCGAAGTGGGCAAACTTTTGAGCGCAAAGGCTCAGAGGTGCTACGAAGAGCACGAGCATCAATAGTTTCTTGAACATTTTATCTGTATTGTTTTAATTTCAGGTTGATGGGCGGGACGTTCTTGCTCGCGGAGAAATAATTAATCGCTTGCGGAGAGCGTTATGATTGCTCGCGGGGATCGTTATGATTGCTTGCGGGGAGTCAAAATGTGTCGCCTTTGGTGTGCAAAGATAGTGTATGGTAATTGAAGTACAAAGGGAAAGCGAGAAAACTTTTGTTTTGATAAGACTTTTGTGGGGCTACTATACACTTTTTATGACGATTACTTGCAGAGTGCTTTGCATACGCGGTCTTGGAAGCTGCGCCCTGTGGAGGTGTGTCGAATGCCTTGATTCATAATGGAGAAGCAGAGCAGGTTGCCTGTGGCGGTGGTGAGGTAGCCCGAGAGGGTGCTTACTCCCTCTACGGTGCCCGTCTTGGCATGTACGTTGCCTTGGGCGGCAGAGCCACGCATACGCTTGCGGAGTGTTCCGTCTTCTCCTGCGATGGGGAGGGAGGGAAGGAGGTGGCGATAGATGTCGTCGTCGTTGTAAGCATAGCGGAGCATGCGGCCGAGAAGTTCGGGCGTCAAGTAGTTGTAGAGCGAGAGGCCCGAGCCATCGGCTATCTGATAGTGAGAGGGGTCGAGGCCGATATGGCGGATGAGGGCGTTGTAGTGTGCCACGGCTTGCTTGCGCCCTGCTTTGGATTGTCCTTTCTGGGCGGCGAGTTGGTAAAAGAGCGATTCTGCCATAGAGTTGTTGCTCTTCTTCATCATCGGGAGGAGCACTTCATCAATGTTGTGAGTGCGCGTGGTGAGTAGTTTGGCGGAATTAGGCGTGGTAGCTTCGGTCACGGATCCGTCCCAAGTGATGCCCTCCTCGCGGAAGATGCGGCGCAGATTGTCTACGAATTTATCGTCGTTGCGGTAGAGCAACGAGGTGGTGGGCACTTCGTCGTCGTCCCAACACCAGCCCCAGCCCAGGCGCTTGTCGTCCTTCATCGATAGATCGAGCACGACGGGCTGCTGCAAACGATAGATGCCGTGCTCCTTTAGGCTTTGTGCGAAAGCGCGCAGGTCGTCGCCGTCGAGTAGGGGGTCGTAGCCCGCACGGATGTAGATGTGGCCTGTAAAGGTGGAGTCGGCGGTGGTTGCGGTGGAGTCGGCAGAGTTTGTGGTGGAGTCGGCTTCATTCTGCTCTGCTTCGGCCTTTGGGGAGAGTCCCGTGGCATAGAGGCGAGTGCGGTATTCGTAGAGCACGCCCAGGTCGTTGAGGGCTGTGATGGCTGTCATGAGCTTCTCGTTGGATGCGGGACGCATGCATTGTCGCTCGTTGTGAGTAAACACGAGGGTGTCTGCTGTGAGGTCGTACACGTAGATGCCCACTTGCGTGCGGTCGAAGATGTCATTGTCGAGCAATTCTTGTATGCGTTGTGGTAGGGGCTTCGAGGTGTCGATGCGGTCGGTTATGGTGTCTGCTTGTACTGAGTCTTCGGGCAGGATGCTATCGGTGCGGAAGGAATGAATGTTGGCTTGCATTGCTGCAGGCAGCAACAGGAGTATGAATGAAAGGACGATGCGAATCATGCTTGGTGTGCGATAAGTGGAGCGTTTGTATGCTCACGATTGGGCGGTTCCCCGCCAGGGTTGGACTTTTCCGACTGCAAAGTTACGATTTTTAGGTAAGATGGAGGTTCTTATTGTTGCTTGGAGAATAAAAAAAGAAGCGCAAAGCTTAGTGCGATGCGCTTCTGAAATGTTTTTTGTCCGTGCTCTGCTCTTTTATATATAATAAGGGAGCTATTCTTATAATAGGAAACTACTATATAATATAAGGAGGCTACACTATATTATATATAGAGAGTGTGAGCGAGGAGGGTCGGTTTAGAAGTTGTAAACGATACCGAAGAGGAGATCGTTGCCAGAGAGGTTGAAACCGAAGCCCTGTTCACCGTAGGCACTGTTGTGACCATCAGCTTCGCGGTAGCCGAGGAAGCCAGTGTGGGCGATGAAGTCAATCTTCTTGCTGAGAGCTACGCTTACGCCGGGCATAACGCCTACACGCCATGCTACATCAGCGTCGCCGCCATCTTTTACCTTTACGGGGTTGATGCCGAAGCCCATGTCGAGGAAGAGTTTCACCGGACCGAAGTTGACGAAGCTCCAACGTGCGTAGGGATCTACGGTTACGTTGTGTACTTTTGCTCCTGCATAGTAGTTGTAGCTATAGCCGAAGCCGATACCCAGATCCCATTTGTCAGAGAGCTTATAGCCCACCTCGGGATGGATGGTTACACTTGTGTGGTTGTCGTCAGAATTGCGTCATGCGCCTACTTCGCCACCGAGATAAACTTGTGCGTTGGCAGTAAGAGTTGCTGCAGCAACAGCGATAGTAAGTAAAATCTTTTTCATTGCAGAGTGTGTTTATGGAAAGTGCTCTGTTGGCACCATGGCCTTGGGGCGTGCTTTCCTAAATGAGTGCGCAAAAGTAATACTTCCCTTGTAAAAACTGCAACGATTTGTTACGCTTTTTTACAAGGGAAGAGAATTATAGAACAGGAATTAAGCAAATTCTAATAGATTGAACACTAATTTTAGTGATTCCATCCAGCGGCTTTTGCCATCTTAACGGGAATTTCGGTGTTGTCTATCTGTCCGTGGAATTGGTCGGCACCGGCGCCAATGGCGAATACGGGCACGAAACCGTTGCTATGGCCGCCGCTTTGCCATCCTATGAGGGCGCATTCAGCCATGATCTCGCGGGCTTCATCGGCCAGTGCGTCCACTTTGGCGTAGAGCGACTGCTTGTCTTTGGCTTCGCCGCTTACGGTGGCGTTGTAGGCAGCTTTGAGGCGATCTTTCTGACGGTCGGAGATTTTTACTCCAGCGCCGAAGCCCCAGTTTTGCTTGAGATCGGCTTTTACAACGTCCCAGGTGAACTTTGTGCCGAGCTTTTCGCTGAGCTGTTTGAGGTGGAGGCTGTAGGCGTCTGTGCTCATGCGCTGATAGCGGAAGAGGTCGGTGTGGAGTTCGTACGGGCCACGGCCGAGTGAGAGGCCGCCTGTCTCGTGGTCGGCAGTGACTACGATGAGCGTTTCGTCGGGGTGTTGTGCGTAGAATTCGTAAGCCACTTGGATGGCCTCGTCCATGTCCTTGAGTTCACGGAAGGCAGCGCCGGCATCGTTGCTATGGCAAGCCCAGTCAATCTTTCCGCCCTCTACCATGAGGAAGAATCCGTCCTTATTCTTTTTAGTAAGGAAGTTGATACCGGCGCGGGTTACTTCCTGGAGAGTCATGTCCTTCGATGTGCGATCGATGGCATAGGGCAGAGAGTTGCGTTGGCGTTTGCTGGCCTCTTCTGTCTGGAAGAGGATGAGTTTTTCGGCTTTGCGCGCCTTGCGTTGATAGTCCTTGTAGCCACGAGCGATCACGTAGCCTGCATCTTCACACTGCTTGTAGAGCGAAGGCGCTGAGGCGTCGTGCTTATCTTGTGGCTGGAGAAAGTCCGAACCTGCGTAGAAGTCGAAGTTTGCTTTTACCATATCCTTGCCAATAGCGTAGTAAGAGCCGCGTGCGCCTTGGTGGGCATAGAAAGCGGCGGGTGTGGCGTGGTCGATGCTCACGCTTGTGCTCACGCCCACTGCAGCACCATTCTGTTGTGCCCATACGGCAATGCTATTGACGGGAGTTACTTGGTCTGCCAATACGCCGAGGGCGCCATTCTTTGACTTGTTACCTGTAGAGAGGGCTGTGCCCGCTGCGGCAGAGTCGGTCACGCCGTTGGTGCCCGAATAGGTGGTTACGAGGGCTGCGTAGGGGAACTGTGTGAAGCAGAGTGGCTTCACTCCGATGCGTCCTTCGAGTGCGGCGAGGTAGGTCTCGGTGCCGTTTACCTGGTTTACGCCCATGCCGTCGCCGATGAAGTAGAACACGTACTTGGCCTTTTGTGCCATGGCGGGGATGGCTGCCACGAGGAGGAGCAGAAGCAGGATGCGCTTCACTCCTATTATATTATATATGCGTCTCATGCGAGTATGAATGTTGTTTAGAGCAAAATAGTTTAGGAGTCGAAAGGAGGTCGTCCTCTCAACTCCTAAACCTAATCTGTCGTTAATCTTATAAGAATGTCAGAGGACTCCTT
>JBNMGC010000056.1:0-10725 GCA_050873845.1 Alloprevotella sp. | reverse complement strand
CGCGTCTCGCGTCGGCATCTGTTGCGGTAAACAAATAAAAGGGGTTTTACATCAAAAGACGAAGTGAGCTCGCGTATTGACTGAAAGACTATTATTTGATCACAGGGATGCCGACGCGAGACGCGTCGCCCACAGAAGAAGCGAAACACTATTATTGGGAATCAATCGTGTGTGTGAGATTTATCGCTTGAACTTATAAAGCAGACGAGCTAAGCCATAGACATAGCGACGGAAACCGGGCTGATAGGCAAGCAGATGATCGAACCATGAGAGATGATGACTTGTAGTACGCACTACGATACCCACGTAGACCATAGCGAAAAGTGTACCTATACCCACTATATACCATTGCCATGCTCCAAAGAACACATAACAGAATATGACTGCCAACACGACGAGCATGGTATCGACCATAATCTTTACCTTGGGAAATTCTATGCCAGTCACTACGCTGATTGCCACGGGGAAACCTTCACCTGGCATAGTGACAGAGCCACAACGTACTTCCAAGGCTATGCCGAGTCCTAAGATGGTGCACCCAACAAACTGAGTTACAGACTTCCACACGAGCGTGGAGGGAACAAGCCACTGCGTGAGAATCATATTTAGATCGATTAGCGAACCAAAGACAAAACCTACTAAAAGTTGAAACAACTGTACAGGTTCGAACTTCTTGCGCAGAACGGCTATCTGCCCCAACACCAATATGCCATTCATGATATAAGTATATTGTCCGATTGTGAGCGAAGGCACGCCCATGCCTTTCTTACCCGCTGTTTCAAATACATAGGGCAAAGTAGAAATCACACTTGAACCGAGCATGCTGCGCACGCATACCGCTACACCAAGCGTCATAATGAATAAGGAAACAAGCAGCAAGAGGTGCTGCCATAGGAAGGATACGATTCGTTCTTTTTTAGTCATATAGGAAGTTTAGTTTGCTTTGTAAAAGTCCGATAAGCAAAGTACCATCGCGGCAGTTTGCTTATCGGACGTGTCAGTCTCCGTAAGGGAGATAAAGAAGTCTCAACAGAATAAATTACTTTTTCTTTGAAGTAGACTTCTTCGTGGTCTTTTTGGTTGTAGTCTTCTTCGTAGTAGTCTTCTTGGTTGTGGTCTTCTTGGTTGTAGTCTTCTTAGAGGATGCTTTTGAAGTAGAAGTTGTGGTAGTAGTTACAGGATGATAGTACTTCTCAGCCTCGGGAAGCCACTTCTTGATGTTAACAATACGCTTGGCATCTGAGGGGTGATCGCTCAAGAATGCCAGTTTAGTACTTGAAGAGTTGGCAGCCATGCGTTGCCAAAAGTCTACTGCTACATTAGGATCGTATCCAGCCATAGCCGCAAAGATTAATCCCATATAGTCGGCTTCACTTTCGTTGTCGCGTGAATATTTCAAGCTACCAAGTTTTGTTCCTAAAGAGAAAGCAGTTTGACTTAAGATGGAAGTAGTAGTGCCCGCACCTGTAGCACCAAGGATACCACTGAGCACTTTAGCACCCATCTGCTGTTTCACCTGTGTGCTCATCTGTTCTGCCGAATGCTTTGCTACAGCGTGTGCAATCTCGTGACCAAGCACAATGGCGAGTGCTGCCTCAGACTGGGTGATAGGAAGCAAACCTTCGTACACCACTATTTTGCCTCCAGGCATACAGAAAGCATTGGCTGAATTGTCTTGTACGAGATTGAACTCCCATTGATAGTTTTGGATAGCATCAAGACGATTGTTTTGCTTTAAGTAGGTCTCTACGGCGTTTGCCAAGTTCTGACCTACCTTCTTTACCAAGGCTGTATTGGTAGCATCAGTGGAGATCTTAGCCGTCTTGAGATAGCTTTGATATTCTTGTGAACTGAGGCTGAGCACTTGTTCATCGCTCACCCATAGTTTTACTTTACGGCCTGTTACAGGAACGGTAAACTTCGACTGTGCACTGGCCGGTGTGGCAGGTGCAAGCACGAGCATGGCCAGCATGAGCAAGAGTAATTTAATCTTCTTCATTGCTTTAATATGAATAGTTGTATGTTTAGGATTGCATATACATTAAAGCCACTCCATTCACAGGAGTGGCTTTAATGATGATTTATTTATCGATTAGTTGAACCAACGTACGTAGCAGAAGTCCTGACGATTAGGCAGGTTCTTATTCTTAGGATACATACGATAAGCCACCTTGTAAGAACCGGCAAGGTCTACACTTGCTGTGAGTTCGAAGGTGTAGAGGTTACCCTCGTGACCTACCACATTCATAGGCAATACGGAATAGATGCTTTCGTTACCTTCAGGCCCAGCCATGATAACGAGATCTACGCCGATAGCATCGTCGAGACCTTGTTCGTCGATCACGTGCTTTACAGAGAATTCCTTACCGCTTACGAGTGCACCATTCTGGAAGTTCTCGCTGCGTTCTGTGCTTACCACACGGATGTTGTCCCAACGTTCAGCAACGTTTTCCTTCCAATTGGCAATCTCCTTAGCAAGCTGGTTGTCATTGGCTGCAAGAGCCTTAAAGCGAGCTGCTTCAGGATTGTAGAAGCGATCATAGTAATCATCGAGCTGACGCTTCATGGTGTACTGCGGAGCAATGCAAGCGATAGAGTTCTTCACCGTGCGTACCCAGTTTTCTGAGTAGCCCTTGCGATTGCGAGCGTAGTAGAGAGGAATGATCTCTTGCTCAAGCATAGAGTAGATGGTAGAAGCATCGAGACGATCCTGGTGTTCCTGATTCTCGTAAGTACGACGATCGGTAAGCGCCCAACCAGCGCCTTCACGATAACCCTCGTACCACCAACCATCGAGCACGCTGAGGTTGACAACACCATTCATCAATGCCTTCTCACCTGAAGTACCTGAAGCCTCGAGAGGACGAGTCGGTGTGTTCATCCAGATGTCTACACCTGATACGAGACGACGAGCGAGCTGCATGTCATAGTTGTCGAGGAAGAGGATCTTACCCATAAACTCAGGACGCTGCGAGATCTCGTAGATCTTCTTAATCAAGCCTTGACCTGCGCCATCAGCGGGGTGAGCTTTACCAGCGAAGAGGAACTGTACGGGGTAGTCGGGATTGTTGACAATCTTCGACAGACGATCGAGGTCGGAGAAGAGCAAGTGAGCACGCTTATAAGTGGCAAAACGACGAGCGAAACCAATCAAGAGTGCATTAGGATTGATCTTATCGAGGAGGCTTACTACGAGCGAGGGATCACCCTGGTTGCGAAGCCAATTCTCACGGAAGCGAGCACGGATATAGTCGATGAGCTTATTCTTCAGTGTGACACGAGTGTTCCAGATTACTTCGTCGGGCACATTGTAGATCTTCTCCCAAATCTTGCTATTGCTCTGATCGTGGATGTACTCTTTACCGAGATACTTGGCATAGACTGCCTGCCACTCCTTAGCACACCATGTGGGGAAATGCACGCCATTGGTGACGTAGCCCACGTGGCTTTCTTCGGGATGGGGATTGTAGATATCGAACCACTCATCATGGCTGCGCTCTGCATGATCGAGACGCTCTGCCGAAGGCATATAGCCGGGCCAGATGCCCTTAAACATCTGCTGGCTTACACGGCCGTGGAGCCAACTTACGCCATTTACTTCCTGACAAGTCTTGCAGAGGAAGGTAGACATACAGAACTTCTCGCCCTTATCGTCGGGATTGGTACGACCGAGGCCCATGAAATCGTCCCAAGAGATGCCCAAGCGAGCAGGGAACTGATTCATATACTTATTGAAGAGGCCCTCGTCGAAGTAGTCGTGACCAGCGGGAACAGGAGTATGTACGGTATAGAGAGAAGAAGCGCGAACGAGCTCGAGAGCCTCATCAAAGGTGAGACCACTCTCTACATAGTCGGCCAAACGCTGCACATTGCAGAGTGCGGCATGACCCTCGTTGCAGTGGTAGATGTCCTTCTTGATGCCCAACTTCTTGAGAGCGAGCATACCACCAATACCGAGCAAGTACTCCTGCTTGATACGATTTTCCCAATCACCACCATAGAGAGAGTGAGTAATGCGACGGTCGAACTCAGAGTTCATGTCGTTGTCGGTATCGAGGAGGTAGAGTTTGATACGGCCTACATTGGCTACCCAAAGGGCTGCATGCACCATAAAGTTAGGATAAGGCACGTCTACAATTACCTGATTGCCTTCAGCGTCGAGCACACGCTCGATGGGCAGACGGTCGAAGTCTTGCGCTTCGTAGTTAGCAATCTGCTGACCATCCATAGAGAGGGTCTGAGTGAAGTAGCCATAACGATAGAGGAAACCTACAGCACACATATCGACGTTGCTATCAGAAGCTTCCTTCAAGTAGTCACCAGCGAGGATACCGAGACCGCCTGAGTAGATCTTCAGCACGTGGTTGAGACCATACTCCATGCAGAAGTAGGCTACAGAAGCGCGCTTGGCATTAGGCTTCACATCCATATACTTACGGAAGTCGCCATACACCTTGTCCATGCGAGCGATGAGTTCGTCATCTTTAGAGAGCTCGGTCAAGCGATCATAGTCGATGCTACGGAGCAAGTCGATAGGATTCTTGTTGACCTTCTTCCAGAGGTCATCGTCAAGGCTTGCGAAGAGTTGCTGAGCTTCTGTGTTCCAAGCCCACCAAAGGTTGTGAGCGAGTTCATCAAGCTTCTTCAAGGCTTCGGGGATGTGGCTCTTAACGTTTACCACTCTCCATGAAGGCTGATTGGCATTGCTAATCTTTACGTTCATAAAAAAAAGGTTGTTGAGCTGCGCCAGTCGTCGGATGTGCGGCAGACGCGAGCTGCGTTATTGTTAGTTGTTGTTATTCTCTTAGTTAAATATCAAGGGTGGATATGCCCATAACGATACATGCGCATATATCTCAAGCCTCTTTCTATGCTGGGTCTGTTTCAGCTAATGCTACGCGACGTAGGGCAAAGTCGTAAGCATCATAGTAGTACTTGATGAAGTGTTTCCACTGTGCTTGATCAGCGATGGCTGCTGCACGTCGACGCACTCCCGTACGCTTTCTTGCAGGCATGGCAAGCAATGACGTGATAGTCTGTGCCATTTGATCGGTCACTTCGAAGTAATTGCTATCATCGCGATGGATCACACGAACACCATCTTCGAGTTGTCCCTCATGACCAAGGATGCTGTCTACCCACTGTCCGAAGCCGCTCAAGTCGGTAGTGACACAGGGCGTGTGGAAAGCACAACTTTCAAGCGGAGTATAGCCCCATGGCTCGTAATAAGAGGGATAAAGCGCCAAGTCGTTGGCTGCAAGGAGATGATAATAAGGCATGTTGAATATACCATCATTCCCCTCAAGATAGCAAGGCACGAGGATTACCTTCACCTTGTCGGAAGGCAGATTCTGCAGTCCGAGTTGGCGTATCTGGCATACGATGCGATCTTGATCGAAGTTGTGGAGCGTATGCGTGATGAATGGATTGGACAAGGGTTGTGCATCTGCCCCACCCTTAGCGGCTAAGGCTTCTTGCAAGTCCTTACGCGGACCTTCGAGCCAACAGGGCACTTCGATAAGCGCTAATACCTGCTGACTTTCAGAAGATGCATTGAGCTGACCACGAAGATTGGCCATGGTCTGGAGGAACACATCAAAGCCTTTGCAGCGATAATCATTGCGTCCGCTGGTAGAGACGATCAATGTCTCTTCGGGAAGTTGACTACCCGTCAAAGCACTTGCTACATCGAGTATGCGGCGACGTGCCTTGCGGCGAGTCTGAGTATATTGTGTGCCCTTGGGCACGAAGTCATCTTCAAATCCATTGGGCAATACCACATCGGCAGCCTTATCAAGCAGCTGCTTACACTCTCGGTCGGTAAAGCTACTTACCGTAGTAAAGCAGTCGGCACGCCAAGCGCTTTGCTTTTCGATGCTATGCTTAGAGTCCATATGGAGTTCTTGCGCCATTTGATCGCCGTTGTAGCCATCAAAGTAAGCATAAAGTTCCTTGTTATTGCCCGCGATGGAGCGACCTATGCTGGTAGCATGTGTGGTAAAGATGGTTGCCACATGGAGTTGATGCTTCTTAAGGAATAGCATACCTAAGCCCGACATCCACTCGTGGGCTTGGTATACCACACGATCTGTGGGCTTCAGGCAAAGCGAAATCACAGCTTCGGCAAAGCGACCAGCTGCATATGAAAACATGGAAGCCTCGTCGTAGTCGCCATAAGCGTGAAGTGAATCCACACGGAACAAATTCCACGCTTCGGCATAAATATCATCCTTAATTTCAAAGAAGGGAGCGAAATCTACGAGTACAGCTACCGGTTGTCCGGGTACGTTCCATCGACCGATGCGGCACTTCAAGCCCAAGTCTGCTGCTGCCTTTTTCCAGGCGGGCAACAACCTTTCATCTTCACAAAAGTCAACGTTAGCAGTAGGTTGTTTTAAGTCAGGACCGATAAAGACGAGTTTGTCCTGATAGTCAGACATAAGCGTTTTTGCGCGCGAAGACAACACCGTATAGATGCCGCCTACTTTATTACATACCTCCCAACTGGTCTCGAATATATAGTCGGGAGCAAAACGTTCATTCTTCATAAAAAACTATAATAACGATGCAAAGATAATCCCTTACGGGCGAATAGCAAAGCGTTTTTGGGTAATTTTTCCGTTTTGTAACAGCTTGGTATGACATTTGTAAGATGGAGTGGCTTTATCTCCTCATTTACATAGCGATTAACGCCCCAACATGTTTCATATAAGGATAGGGCTAAAAAGGAGAACCACCCGTCGGAAAGATTTCTGCCGACGGGTGGTAAACGTTTTAATTCAAGATCAATAAGGAGGACTTGCCTGATCAACGCACGAGTTTCTTACCATCACTCGTTATGACAATGCCATGAGAGGGCATGCGCTCTACGCGTCGGCCTTGGATGTCATAATAGATGGGAGATGCTTGAGCGGGCTGAATGGGCAATGTGTTAATGCCCGTCACTTCGCCAGGTGCTATACTAAAGTATTGGCGTTGTGAAGCCTGCACTCGTGGCATAGCCAAATAAGCACGCAAGGCTGCATTCGTAAAGGCTGCACCCTCTTCTGCTGCCCAGTAGAATCCGAGTGGCGAGGCTGGTTCTGGTCCATGCGAGAGTTTGTAATAGAGACAATCACCATCTGCTTCAGTGAGCGCATCGGTAAGCGAACCATGCAGCAAGTTTTCAGCGGGTGCTGCGACCGCTGTAGTTACATCGGACTGCAGGTCTACCGCAGCGATACTGCCCTCCGTGCTCTTAATAAGCAAAGGAGTAAGGGCAGGCACCATGTTTCCCTCAGTATATGCAGGAGTAATCGCTATACCATCAGAAGCCGATTGAACCATATAGCCAGTCATTCCCTGCGGCATCTGATAAGCGTGAGGCAAGTAGGCAGTGATGTAATTACTCTGACCGAAAGCAAAGGCATAGTGCGAAGCCTCAACTCCCGTGGGCTCTACATACCATTGTGCACTCTCGCTACCTGAAGCCCATGCTTGCACGGCATTGCGCTTGCCTAATCGCAAGGTAGCATAATCGGCAGCAGGCGACTGAACTGCCGTAAGAGAAGTGGCATAAGTAGAGAGCGAAGTGTTGAGCTGAAAATCGGCTGCTTGAGCAACGTCGTCGACGAGCACCAGTTCCTTACCTGCTTCTGGCATAGCACCAATGTACTTCTGATTGCCTAAGCACAGCAAGCGCCAAGTGTCTTGCGTAAGTCCAGGTACTAAGCAGAATGTCTGATTTGCCTCATCTGCTGCGCCCAATGACTGACCAATTAAGCGCTGGCCATCAGCAGTAAGATAGAGTGTGCCATTGTCTGCATAGCGACAACGAAGTCGGTAGCTCTGCAACGGGCCTGCGCTAATGCGCGGTGCTTTGTCGATAGCCTGGCTCAGAGATGATAAGTTCTCTGCCGAAGGATTGGTGGCAAAGACATTGTAGGCTTGCTCTATCGCTGCATAGTCAGCAGAGGCGAATCCACCTACTACGTTTTTACTTCCTGCTACGGGATTTGTCGTAGTGATACTGAACTCGCGACGAGGAACTGTGGAATTCCACAGGTCTATCCAAGCATCGTCACGATTGACCTCTACGTGTACTTCGTAAGTATGATTAGCAGAGAGCGTGCTCAGCGGCAGATTGACGCGCGTCTGACTGCGCAAATCGGCTGGACCAAAGGGCATACGTACACTCACAGGATCGGAAGTGTAAGCCCACGTGCCACGATCAACGTCCTTAATGCGGTAGCGTACACTGGTATCGAGCCAATTATCGCGCATAGAAGAAATGCGAGTTTGAATTCCAAAGCCTATTTGCTTCACATCATTGGGACTGAAGATTTTACTGGTCGACTCCGCGCCATCTGTATAGACGGTCAGTCCTGTAACAATAATATTGCCTTTTCCGCTTGACGGATATACTTCTACTTCAAAGTCGGGCCAGGTGAGCGTGGTAGTAGCGTAGCCCGATATTTCGTCTTCAAAGTAGTCGTCGCCCTCGGGATAGGTGGCTTCTACTTCCATGCTGTACTTGCCTGCCTTCATCGCTCCACTTTCTGTAGAAGTGGCATAGGAAGAACCAAAGCTCACGATCCAATTGGACGTGGTGTTGCGCTGCGCTAAATACAATTTATTAAGCTGTCCTGAAGGTACGTCATATACTTCGCCCTCAAGCGAGCCCTTACCCTTGAAGCGCACCTTCAGTTGAGCTCGCGCATCAAGACAGGTACTATTTTTCACCTTCAAGGATATCGCTGCCAAGTCGCCAGCATACACCACAGGCGGCACCATCACCTCTGGACATTCTGCCAGAGCTATTTCAGCATGTTTGGGTGCTGCATCGGGAGTGACGACACCATCCTTCAGCGTAAGCCACAGTGTATTGGCATTGTACATCAAGCGCCAACTCTCCCACTCTGCCGCCCCCGTACTCTTATCATAACTCAATCGGCGATGACACATGGGGCGCAGATAGTAACGTCCGTCGGCCATAATGCTTGCCACGTCACTAAAGTTGAGTTTCCAAGGATTGTTGGTACTATTGAGGTGGTAATTGTTATAATAGTTGGCAAACTCCATAAGGTCATATGGCGACTTGAAGATGTGTATGCATTTGCCTTGAGCATCAAACAGGCCTATACCCATTTCGCCCGTATAAGAATAGTCCTCGCCTTGCACCAAGTTGTGTGCCGCCACTTTCGATATTTCAGCAGTAAGCGAGCCATCTTTTAGGGCACAGCTACTTTCTTTCACCGTCATACCTATATCGTCGGTGATGGTCAAGACGATGGGTTGCTCACTAAACAAGGTGTGCTTGCCATCCTTAGGACGCACCAACAGAGCTCTCTGCCGATAATAGAACTTGCCCTTGGTGTAGGGATTGCCCGAGAGACTCACCGTATTGATATCGTAGAAGCCATCCTGTTGTCCACCCCAACCCCAGTTGCAGTGTACTAATCCATTCTCGTCGTAGCCATCGTAGACGAAAGCATGATCACCACCAACTATTGACACAGGATTGCCCTCTGACAATTCATGATAGATGGTTTGCAGGTATTCGCCTACAGGCATCACATCCTTTTCGAGGTATCTGACGGAGTAGCCAAAGGTATTCTCAAAGGCATACCACTCCTTGGCCTCATCGCTCCAGCTGCCCTCTGGACCATAGGTCATATTGACGGCTTGTCCGACATCGCGCGTAAGCGTTGCCACGGCAGAAGCTTGATAGTCTGTGTATCTAGAATAGGTGGGAAGCATGGCATCCCAGTCGTAATAATCAAGGTCGCTGGCGTTGCCCTTACGTGTTACTTCTCTAATGCCCTCTGGACGTTCCTTAGGCCACTTATGAAAGTACATCACCTGCGACATCGCTGCCGCCACACAGCCGATAGGACATTGCTTACTCGACTTTATGGGGGTGTACATATTATAAGGTGCATCTTGATTCCACTCGCAGGGGAGCAATGGATCAACCTTTGCCTTTATTGGCTGATTGTACGTAGGTGACAGACTGATGCTATCATAGGGAATAGCCTGCACAGCCGCTGCATAATCGGCAAGCAGACTTTGCAAAGCAGACGGCATTAAGCTGTCAGCTTGTAAGCTTCCCGTAGCACTATATCCTATCACGCCCTTATGGCCTAAGCGGTCGTCGGCAGCGATAATGGCAAAGCCTTTTCCATTTTCATTATTGAAGAGATAATAAGCCTGCTGCGCTTGAGCATTAGTCTTTACTCCTCGTGCTTTCATGCACGCACGCTCCGACTTCACGCCAATAGGTGATGCTATATATTTCTTTGCCAATTGCTGTGCAGTGTTGACATCAATTGGGTTGGCCATGGCTGTCAATGCAACAGCGGTCAACGACAAACTTGTTAGTAACTGTTTTCGCATATTCCAAGTGGGGTTTTGGGTAAATGTACTTGAATCTTTGATAAAACGATCCTTTGGATTAAAAAAGAACCGATTCATGGGATTAGAGGGGCGCAATATAGAGAAAAATATGCACACAAGAGTGTTTCCCGCCTATCTTTTATGCATTATTCATAATGTAATCACTTCAGTTGAGAAACATTAACCTCTCAATCCTCTCAACTCTTGTACAATCGAGTAGGAGGTAAACACTAATCATAGGTGTTTATCTCCTACTTTCATGTTTACCGACCTCTCACACCACCGTACGTGCCGTTCGGCATACGGCGGTTCCTATTTTGGGTGCCATTCGAGATATTCACCCATTAAAGT